>CAYQAC010000012.1:4195-35845 GCA_964415255.1 uncultured Polyangiaceae bacterium
GCCCCCGCCCCTCGCGCCTCCCGATCCTCGCGGCGCTCGTCGCTACACCCTGGCTGGTCAGCGTCGCCGCCGCCGAGGAGCCACCCGCGGCTCAAGCGCAGCCCGATGACCCAACTGAAGAGCCAGAGGAAGACGAGCAGGCGCTGCCCATCATCCCGTTTGCCCCAGATGAGCGCAGCGGGCACCTCATGCTCACCCTGGAGGGTCAGCTTGGCTTACCACTTGGCGGCGGGGGCTTCTCAGAGCTCGGGGTCGGGCCGGGCGTCGCCCTCAGCGCTGGCTACGCGGTACACCACAGCGTCAGCCTTGGCTTATGGGGCGCCTACCAAGCCTACGCTGCGCCGAGCGAGTGTGATGACTGCGCGAGCACCGCGAGCACCAGCGTTGGCCTCGATGTCACTTACTACCTCGTCCAGGGGCTGCGCTTAGATCCTTGGGCGCGCTTTGGCGCTGGCTACACGCGCACAGCGCACGACGTAGCTGGCGAGGAGATCACCTCGCGAGGCGTCGGACTCAGGCTCTCGGTTGGCGCTGACTGGCGCATCGCTGGGCCTGCCTTGATCGGCCCTTACGTGGGTCTCGACGTGGCGCCCGAGCCGCTCAGCTCAAGTGATGGTGAAGACGCGACCACCTGGGCGCTCCACTTCGGCGCGCGCCTCCGGTTCGCGCTGTGAGCGCGCGGGCCTCGTGAGGAGTTGGCGCGCTCCCTGAGCGTGCAGTTGGCTCACGCGGTACCCCGAGCATCGTCGCCACGGCGCCTACCTGTCCAACCCCCCCCAAAAACCAATCGTGCGGCGCACCACTGCGAGCTAAGCGGCGCACCACAGCGAGCTAAGCGTCACCCTTCGCGCTGCCATGGAGATCCCCCCGAGGCCAATCGCGTGGCGCTCAGTCACGCTACTAGGCAGTCACACTGACTGGTAGCGCCGCTTGAGCTGCAGCCTCCTAGCCACGCTACTAGGCAGTCATCGTGCCTTCCATCACCGGACAAGCGACGACGCTCCCTACCGCTCAGTTCACCTCGCTGCACGAGCCGCTTGAGGTGCCCACACCCAGCTGCCCAAGCTCAAGCGCCCGCTGAGTGGCTCAAGCTCTGCCCAAAGCGACGCCTGACTCAAGCATGGGACCCAGCAGGCGCGCCCGCCACGGAAGCGTGGCAGGACCACATCCGTGAGCTGAGCGCGCAGGGCAGGCTTGATTCAGACAGTTGAGCTGACGTGCTAGCTTGGCTAGGCGCCGATCGTGATACCCAAGCTCGCGCGGAGCTGAGCGTACTGCTCGCTGATGCTGAACAAGACGAGCTCGTGCAGCTTCTCCTCGGGGGAGAGATCGCCGGGGAGCGACTGCTCAAGCGTGATGATCTTGCGCGCGACGGCGAGATCCCCACACACTAGGAGCCCAGCGCGGAGCTGCGTGAGCTCCGCTGCCTGCGCCCAGCTCTTCACGTTAGCCGCCGACTTAGCCTGCAAGAAGGCCTTCACGGCCGCCTTCACACGCTCACCCTCGTCAGGCTTGATGTGGCGGGCCAGCGCCTGCGCCGTCATGCGCACCGGATTGGCGAACTCGGGCGGCACGGGCGATGACGGATCCACCATGATCAGCGCTGAGAACAGGATGACCTTCAGCTCATCCTGCGTGGGGAACAGGTTGCGCATGTAGAACTCAGCCCGGTAGCTTGCGAGGTGCTTGCCGCAGATGAAGGTGAGCTCCTCCGGCTGAAAACCACTCAGCACCGCCTTCCCTGCCACGGAGGCTGGCGGCAGGTAGGGCACCGCTCGCACCGCGTCGTTCAAGTCGCTGCGGACGTACAGCTCTGGCGTTGGGATCCCAAGCACCTGCGCCGCCCAGCCGAACGTCTTCGCGAAGGTGACGGTGGACGTCTGAGGATCTTGCTTGAAGCGAGCGTCGACCAAGGAGGGCTGACGACTCACCTGTTCCACCTTGGCGCGCAGCGCCGCCGGCGCGATCATCTCGAAGATCTTCGTGATTTGCAGATCAAGGTTCGGGTGGAACAGGAGGCGCGACCAGTGGTCGTTCGACAAGCGCCCCTTCACCTGCAGCATCCCGTCGAGACGATAGTCAGAGTAGAAGCGCGCCTCCTCAGCGTCCGCTTTGCCCATGAACGTCATCGCCGCGGCGAGCGGCCAGGCCTCATCGTAGCTCCGCTTGTGCAGGTAGAGTCGGTAGAGGCCGCGGTAAGGTTTGATGCTGCGGGGCTCCTGCGCGAGGATGTGTCGCTGTTCGGCGATCGCCTCGTCAAAGCGCTCCGCGCTCTCGAACAGCTCACTCAAGATCTGGTGATCTTCGATCGCGTCTGGCTTCACCCCCACCGCCTCCTTGAAAGCAGTGATGGCCGTGTCAGGCTGCCCAAGCCGATCGCGGTAGATGAGACCGAGCTGGTGCCAGAGCGTGTGCTCGAGGCTCGCGTTCCCCTTCCCTCGGACGCGCTGCACCATCTTGCGGTACTGGCGCTCAAGCTGGGTCCAGTTGCGATCCCTCGTCAGGATCTTGTTGATGCGCTCGAACGCCTGCAGAAAATCGGGGGTGACATCCAAGGCGTCGTTGAAGAGCTCAATGGCGCGATCGGAGTCCTCAAGCTTGTCACGGTAGAGCTGCGCCATCGTGTTGAAGCAGCGGGCCTTGATCTGCGGGCTGTCGCTGATGTCTGCGATGGCCTGCAGGGTATCCACCATCTTCTGCCAGTCCTCGGCCTTCTGGTAGAGTTCGAGGATCTTGTGGAGCAGGGAGGGCTCCTGCGGCTTGAGATCGAGGGCCTCCTCCAGGGCCTCGATGGCCTTGGGTGCGTTGTTCTCCTTCTCAGCCCACAGATCCGCGATCTCGTTCAGGATGTCGTAGCGCTCGTTGCCGTCGAACACGCCATCTAGGATCTGGCGCTTGTAGGCGGCCACCTGCTTGTAGTCGCCCGCCGTCTGATAGACATCGACCAGCGCCTCCAGCGTCTGCCGGTGCTCTGGGTTCAGCGCTAGCGCCTTCTCGAAGTTGTTGATCGCCTGCTTGGCCTGCTGCTGCTCCCGCTTGATGCAACCTAAGCGGTAGTAGACGTCGGTGCGCTCGTCTGTCTCCTCCTCGCCGAGCGAGGTGAGCACCTTCTGGTAGTTGGTGAGCGCGCTCGGCCAATCAGCGAGACGGAAAGACACATCCGCGATACCTCGGATCGTCTCTTGGTCCGTCAGGTCGAGCTGATGCGCCGACTGATAGGCCTTGAGCGCCTTCTCGTCCTTGCCTAGCGCGGACAGCACCTTGCCGAGCAGCTTGTGCTGCATGTGCTGCTCAGAGCGCTCACGGTTGCGGCCCTTGCGGACGAGCAGCTCTGCGAGGGGCTCCGCTTCCTGGAAGCGGCCTGCCTGCATGTACTCCTCTACCAAGGGGAGCGCCGCCTCTTCACAGTCCTCGTCGCACTGCATCGCGAGCTCATAGGCCTCGACCGCAGCCTCATGCTCGCCCAGCATCTCATCGCGCAAGCGCCCGAGCTCCACCAGCAGCTTCGCTCGCTGCCGTGGCAGCTCCGTGTTCAGCTGCTCCTGGTCGAGGTAGCGCGCCGCCCTGTCCCAGTCCGCCTCATCCACCGCGATGGTACGCAAGGCTGACAATGACGGGAGGTGAGCCGGGTTCAGGTCGAGCGCCATCTCAAAGCGCTCCTGCGCCTGGTGCCGATCGCTGAGCTTCGCCTCGAGCGCGGTGCCGATGCGGTAGTACATCTCCACGCGCTGAGTGCCGTCCGTCGTGAGGTCTGCGACCCGGGTCATGGCCTCAATGGCGCGCCCTGAGTCTTCCTGCTTCTCGTACAGGCGGCTCAAGGCCTCCAGCGCGGGGATATTGGTCTCATCGAGGTCAACGATGTTCTGGTAGGCATCGATCGCTCGATCGACATCCCCCACCTCATCGGCGAACACCTGCGCGATGTGGCCGTACAGGATCACCTTGTCGTCATGCGACGCCGCCTCGCTGATGTGGCGCTCGTAGGTGTTGATCAGGTCGAGCCATTGCTTGAGGCGCCGGTAACAACGGGTGAGAGCGATGTAGGCGCGCGCGTCGCCGGGGTCGATCTCAAGCGCCTGCTCTAGCCGCTGTGCGGCCAGGTCGGGCTTCAAGAACTGCTCCTCCTGAATCAACGCCAGCTTGAGCAGCACCTCGACCCGCTCGCGCTCCGTCTCCACCACGTCGAGCTGACGCTCGAACACCTCGACCAACTCCACCCAGTTCTGAAGCGCGTCGTAGATGCGCTCCAGCCCGCGCAGCGCGAAGATGCTGCTACCGTCAAGCTCCAACACTTCACGATAGGTCTTGCCGGCGCGATCGAAGTCGCCGAGCGCCGACTCGTACAAGCCGCCCATCCGCAGCTTGTGCTGGGCCACCTCTTCAGAGTCCGTCAGCCCACCGACCTTACGGCCCAAGACCTCCACCAGCTCCTGGTGGTTGCCACGGCTGTCATAAATGCGCTCCAGCGCCTCCAGCGCGGGCATGTAGTGTGGGTCGACCTCAAGGGCCCGCTTGTACTCGGCGATCCCCTTGTCCACCTCGTTCATGTGGCGTTCGAGCAGCTCGCCTAGATCGCAGCGGATCGCCTTACGGTCGTCGTTAGCGACCGCGACATCCAACGCGCGGGTGAGGACCTCGCCCATCTTCTGCCAGTGACCGCCGATGCGGTGGATGTTCGCCATCTGCCGCAGCACTTGGACGTTGTTCGGGTCCAGCTGGACGATCTGAGCGTAGTAGGGCTGCGCGTACTCTGGGTGCCCCAGATCCTCGCCGTACCACTTGCCGAGGCGCAGGCAGAGCTGGATCTTCTGCGTTGGGTCCTCGGTCTCCTGGAGCCACGCGTTCGCCGTGTTGATCAGCTCGCCCCAACGGCCCGTCTGCTGGGCAATTCGCTCAAGGTAACGGCCCGTCTCCTCGTCACCGTAGTCCTCGCTGAACGCGTTGACCAAGGCGTCGAACGCTTGGTTGTTGTCCGAGAGCTGCAGCTCAAACACCTTCGCGATGCGACGCAAGAGCTCACTGCGCTCAGCGACATCTTCACGCGTCTCGAGCCGGTTCAGGTACAGCTCGACCAGCGGCTCCCAGCGACCCGCAGCGGTGTGCAAGCGCTCAAGCGCCTCGAAGGCGCCGGTGTGGCCTGGGTCGATGGTGAGGATACGCTCGAAGGCTGCGGTCGCCTGATCGTAATCGTTCACCTCCCGCTTCCAGATCTCAGTGACCTCAAGCAGCTCGCGGATTTGCTCGGCAGGATCACCCAAGGCCTCGGCGCGCTGGCTCTTGACCTCGATCACCTCAACCCACTTCTCGTCGAGGCGGTAGATGCGCTCAAGCTCCGCCATCGCCTCGAAGTCACCAGGATCCACCTCAAGCAGCTGGCGCCAGGCGTCCGCGGCGTCGTAGGGCTGCTCGAGCTTGGTGCCGTAGAGCTGCCCGAGCTCACGGTAGACATCGGTCAACTCGCTCGGCTCGAGCAGCGCCGCCGCGCGATCCACGACCGCATGTAGCGCTGCGACGAGCTCTTGAGCGTCCTCGCGGGTGCGCCAGATCTGAGCGACCGCGCGCAGCGCCGCGAGGTTCGCGTAGTCGATGTCGAGCACGCGCTGCCAGGTCTCCAGCGCCTCATCATCGCGGCCGAGCTGCTCGATGAAGAGCCGCGCCCGCGCGGTCAGCACGTTCACGCGCTCCTCGTCGTCATCAGCGATGTCGAACTGGCGCTCAAGCACGTCCGTCAGCTCAGCCCACTGCTGCCGATGCTGGTACAGACCCGCCAGCGCGGCGAGCGCCTCGGGGTCCTCGCCACGAAGGTCGAGCACTCGCTTCCACCCCTCGACCGCCTCATCCAGCCGCCCTAGCCGGCCTGCCGCGAGGTGCGCCATCTTCGCGCGGATCTCGGCCTCAGCCACATCACCCGCGGCATTCTCAAGCTCACGCTGGTAGACGACATTGAGCGCCTCCCAGTCCTCGGTCTGCTCGTAGATGCGACCGAGGGCCATGATCGCCTCCTCGTTGGTGGGCTCAAGCTCATCGAAGATGCGCCGATAGGCGCGGATCGCATCGGGGATCTGGGCGAGCGACTCCTCGTACACCTGCCCCAGCCGGGTGTAGAGTTCTGCCTGCTCGTGCGGCTCCGCGCCCAACGCCCGCTGCTCAAGCACGCCGGCTAGCTCGGCGTACTGTTCGAGCGAGGAGTAGATACGATCCAAGTTCGCGAGCGCCTCCTGATCGCCAGGGGCCACCGTCAACACGTAACGGTAAGTCTCCTCAGCCTTCGAGACGTCCGCGAGCTCCTCCTCGAACACCCGCGCGAGCCGCTTGCCGATCGCTGCCTGAACCTCGACGCGAAGCCCCTCCATCCCCAGGACATCTGCGTAACCATTCGCGAGCTGCTCCCAGCCACCATCAGTCATCGCGGCTAGGCGCTCGATCTCATCGTTGGTGCGCTCGTCTAGCGGCTGCTCCTTGATGGCACGCGCGTACACAGCAAACGCCTGGTACGGGTCCATCAGGCGCTCCTCAGCGTCCTCGGCGATGCGGTAGTACATCGCCAGCCGCTCCTCTGGGTCCTCCGTGCTGCGGAGCTGCGCCTCGTGGACTTGGATGAGCTTCTCCCACTCACCCATGGACTGGTAGAGCGGCTCAAGGATGTCGGCGATCTCGACCTGCTTGATGTTGGCGCCGAACAGCGCCTCCAGTGCCTCAAGCGTCTCGACGTGCTCAGGCGCTGCCGACAGCACCTCACGGTACGCCTCGATCGCCTGATTGAGGTCGTTCAAGCGCAGCTGATACACCTGGCCCAAGCGGTACTTAAACTCGAGGATTTCGTCAGGTGTCTGGCCGATCTCCGCCTCACGCCGTAGCACCTCGGCGAGCTCACTCCAGCGCTCCGTCTGGGAGAACAATCGATCCAAGGAGCGGACTGCACTCTGATTCTCGGGCTCGACCTCAAGCACCTGACGGTACCGCGCGATCGCGTTGTCCACTTGCTCAAGCTGGACCTCGTAGACCTGCGCGACGCGCAGCGCGAGCTCAACAAAACGGTCAGGCTCATTGTCTAGCTGGCTGAGCTGCTCGTCGTAGAGCGTGGCCACGCTTGGCCAGCGCTCTAGCGTCATCGCGAGCCGCTCTAGCGAGCCGAGCGACTCCTCATTCTGATTGTCCGCCGCGACGGCCCGCGCGTAGGTGTCGAACGCCTCGCCATGTTGCGCCAGGTTCTCCTCATAGAGCCGCGCGATGCGGTGGAGTAGATCCACGCGCCCGAACGGGTCTTCAGCGAACCGCGCCTGCACCTCCAGCACGCTGATGAGGCGCGCCCACTCACCCATCGCGTCGTACACCGGCTCCAGCACACCGGCCGCCGCTAATGGCTCACGGCTCCCGGACTTGATCCCCTCAAGCGCTGCCAGCGTCGGCTCATGATCCGGCTGAACGTTCAAGATCTCGCTGTAGAGCTCGACCGACCGCACCACGTCATCCAGGTGCCGCTCGTACAGCTCGGCGATACGATACTGATAGCTGATCGCCTCCGCTGGATCCGCGGTGAGCTCGCTCTGGTGCGTGAGCACGCTCAGGAGCTCGGGCCAGTTCTGAGTCGATTGGTAGAGGACGTCGAGCCTCCCGAGCGCCGTCAGATCGTCCGGATCGATCTCCAAGACGCGCTGATAGGTGTCGATGCTGCGTGGCACGTCGCCCAGCTCACGCTCGTACACCGCGCCCACCTGGTAGTAGATGAGTTTCCGCTCCTCGGTGTCGAAGACAAGATCTGCCTTCTTCCCGTACACACCGAGCAGCTCTTCCCAGCGCGACAGCCCCAAGAAAAGGTGGATCAGCGAGTCCACGCTCCGCACGTCCTCAGGATCAATCTCGAGGATCTTCTGATAGACGCCGATGGAGTTCTCCTTACGCTCGAGCACCTCCTCTTCGAGGGTAGCCGCCTGGTAGAGCGCGGCCTTCTGGGCCTCCACGTCCTCCAAGATCTCCGCCTTGCGTTGGAGGATGAGCGACATGTCAGCGTAACGCTCGGTGCTCTGGAACAGGGACTCAAGGGCCTCTGCGGCGCCAAGGTTGGTTGGGTCAATCGTGAGCACGCGACGGAACAGCTCGATCGCTCGGTCCACGTCACCGACGTCGTTCACGTACACGCGAGCCGCGAAGGTGTAGAGCTGACTCGCGAGCTCAGGGTCCTCCTGTCGTGCAGCGAGCTCTTCAAAAACCCGCGCCAAGTCAGTGAAGCGCCCCGTCGTCCGGGCTAGGCGGTCCAGCCCCCCCTGGGTGAAATCATGCGCGGGGTCAACCGCGAGGGCACGAGCGAGGGTATCAAACGCGCGGTTCGGATCGCCCCCGGCGTCCTCGTACAGCTCACCGATCTGGTGAAGCAGCTCTACCTGGCGATTTGCGTCGTCCGCTCGGCGCACCTGCACCTCGTGGACACCAATCAACTTCTGGTAGTCACCCTGCTGACGGTAGAGCGGCTCCAAGATCTCGGCGATCACGAGCTCGTGCTCAGCTGACGCGCCAAGCCGCTCAAGCGCCGCCAGCGCAGACACGTTGGTGACGTCCCGATCAAGCACCTCGCGGTAACCCTCGATGGCGCCATCGACCTGTTGCATCTGCTGCTCACGGAGCGCGCTGAGCCGCAACATCAACGCCAGCTGCACCTCTTCGGTGTCGGCCAGGCTGAGCTGCACCTCCAGGTTCTCGGCTAGCTCTTGCCACTGCTCCTGACGTGTGAAGAGCCCGTCCAAAGCCCGCAGGGCGCGTTGGCTCGCTGGGTCGATCCCCAGCACCTCACGGTAAGCGCCGATCGCGTCCTCGGGCTGCCCGAGCCGCACCTCGTACACCTCGGCCATTTGCGCGTACAGCTCTTCACTGCTCGCCGCATCCTCGCTCAGCTCGATCCGCCGCCGGAACACGCTGATCAGCTCGCCCCACTTCTCGTGCTTGCGGTAGAGCGCGTCGAGCGCCTCAAGCGCCTCACCATCCGCTGGATCCAGGCCAAGCACCTGCGCGTAAGCCTTCGCCGCCTCCTCAACTCGACCGAGCTGCTCCTCGATGCTCGCGATGCGCAGCCAGTAGCCACGTGCCAACTCTGGATCTTGGAGGCTCGCCGCCACCTCGGCGTACACCCCAAGCAACGCGACCCACGTGTTCGACTGCTGCGCGAAGCCCTCAAACTCCAGCCGCGCGTCCGCGTGAGCTGGGTCGGTCTTCACGGCGCGAGCCTGCGCGTCGAACGCTCGCTCAACGTCCCCCAGCTGCGTCGCCGACGTGACCGCGATGCGCCGCAACAGCTCCACCTGACGGTCCGCCTCAGGCGCCGACAGGACCAAGATCTCGAGCACCTGGATCAGCTTCTGCCAATCTCCACGCACCTCGTAGATTGTTTCGAGGATCGACGCGGCCTCACCCGCCAGCGCCGCGTGCTCCAGCAGGCCCTCAAGCGCGCTACGTGCGCCTTCGTGGTCCTGATTCAGGAACAGGATTTCTCGGTAGTTCTCGAGCGCAAGCTCAGGCACCGACAGGTGGGTGAGCTGCGTGTCCGCGAGCCGATACTTGAAGTCGATGAGGTCCGCCTCCTCGACGTCCAGCTCAATGCGACGTGTGAGCACCTCAGCGTAGGGCTCCCACTGCTCCAGCTGACGGTACAAGCGATCGAGCGCGAGCAGCGAACCAGCATCCACTGCGTCGTCTTCGAGTACCGTGCGATACGTCTCGATCGCGTCCTCCAGAGCGCCTAGCCGCTCCTCGTGCAAACGCGCGATAGAAAAGAGGATCGCCTTGCGCTCCTCAGGCTCCACCGCGAGCTCCTGCCGCTTGGAGTACACCTCAAGCAGATCTGCCCAGCGCTCGGTCTTCGCGTAGAGCCCCTCCAGGGCGGCGAGAGCCTGCGCGTTGTCAGGCTCTAGCTCATAAACCGCACGGTACTCTGAGAGCGCCTCATCAACCTGGCCAACCTCCTCGACCAGCACGCGCCCAAGCCGCAAGCGAAGGTTGATCGCCCCGACCGCGTCCCCGTCACTCGCCAGTCGCTCGATCGCCTGACGGTAGCTGGCGACCAACTGAGACCAGCCCTCGGTCGCGCCCGCCGCCCGCTCGACGTCCGTCTGGCACTGCTCATCACCCGGCTCAAGCTCAAAGGCCTCTAGGAAGCGCTCAAACGCCTTCGCCTTATCGTTGATCCGTGACTCATACAGGCCGGCCACCTGACGAAGCAGCTCAAGGCGCTCCGCGGGTTCCTGAACGTGACCTAGCTTCACCTCAATGGCTTGGCCGAGACCCTTAGCGTTGTTGGTGTTGTCATAGATGGGGATCACCCGCTCCGCCGCCTCTAGGTTCGTGGCGTCGAGGCTGAGGATCTTCTCGTAGGCGCGGGCTGCCCGGTCCGGCTTGCCCTTCTGGGTCATCCACAGTTCGGCGATCTTGAGGAGCATGCGGATGCTCTCCTCAGGGGAGCTGGCCTTCGCCTCGTTGCTCTCGAGGACGCGGATGAACTCATCCCACTTCCCGCTCTCGTGATAGAAGACCTCAAGGTCGTCCCACATCCCGAGCGAGACGTAGCGCTTCTTCAGCTGCTCCTGCGCCCGGCGATCGTCCGGCTGGAGCACAAGCAGCTCCCGATACGCCTCCACTGCTCGCGCATCGTCCTTCAGACGATCGCCCGCCACCTGGCCCAGTTTGGTCAGGATCTCGATCTTCTCCTTCGTGTCGTACGTGCGCGCCGCGAGCTGCTCAAGCACGCCCGCCAAGCGCTCATAGTCACGCGCGCGCTCATGGAGCTGCGACAGCGCGCCGAGCGCCTCTAGATCGTCAGGGTCATTGTCTAAAACCACCGACCAAAGCTCAATGCAGACCTCGGGCTTCTTCACCCGCTCGGTTGCGAGCGCTGCCAGCTCTTTGAACGCCTGCACCCGAGCCGCGCCACCCTCAACCAGCTCCGCCTGGCTACGCTGAAGGGAGATGAGCTTCTCCCAGTCCCGGCGCTTCTCATACATCCCACGCAGGTACTCAGCTGCCTCAGGGTTGTAGGGGTCGACGTCCAGGACCTTCTCGTAGGCTTTCACGGCCTCAGCCTGGTTCACGAACTTGTTCACATAGAGGTCCGCGGCCTTGCTGTAGAGTTCGACCTTCTCTGCGGGGTCCGCCACCTCGTCAGCGAGCTCCACCAGCGTCTTCACGTACTCGTGGTAGCGCTTGGCCTCCTCTTGCTTGGCCAAGGCCTCCCTCAGCTCGGCGATGCGCCCCTCATCGGACTGAACTGGGGGCGCCGCCTCAGCCTCAACCATGGTGGTCTCCACCTCACCCGCATCACCAGCGAGGTTGACCACCTCGTCGGCAGCCTCGGCTACGACGTCTTCCTCTGCAGCCACAACCATCTCCGCGCCTTCGGCGGCAGGCTCCACCTCGCGTGGGCTCAGCTGCTCGCCGATCTGTGCCTCAAAGGGTGCGAGCGCGGGGTGCTCAGGCGCCAGGCCGGCGAGCTGCTCAAAAAAGCCCCGCGCCCGGATCAAATCGCCCTGACCACGCCACGCCATCGTCCCCGCCGCTGCTAACGCTGCGGCCTGGTTCATCCCGTTTGAGCGCTCCGCCAACGCGATCGCCACCTCAATCGCCCTCGCCCAGTTCTCCTCAGCGCCGTAGATCTCTCGTAAGCAGGAGAACGCCTCGCTCTGCTCCGGGCTCAGCCGTAACGCCTCCTCAAAAAGCTTCTTAGCGAGATCAAGGTTCTGATGGCGGGTGGCCCAGCGCACGCCAAAACGGTACGCAACCTTTCCCCTCTCCGCGTCGTCCAGCGCCAAGGCGAGGATCTGCTGCTGGGCATCGACGATCGCCGACACCTGCTCACGAGCCACCAGCGCGCCCTCAAACAGCGCGCCAGCCACCATGCTGCCGAAATCTGCCTGATAGGCTTGCCCTAAGATCTCCAGCACCTCATCGGGGGCGAAGCGCCCCGCGACCCGCGCGGCGCGCAAGAAGGCAGCCGCTTTCGCCTGACCTGAACTCTCGTGGGCGGCCCGAAGTAGCCCACTGATGTGCTCCTGCCAGCCCTCCGCGGCGACCTGCACGTCCTCCAAACCATGACGTGCCTCAGCTGCGCCTCCCAGCTGAACGGCCTTCGCGTAAGCCTCCGTGGCGCGCTCGTACTCACCCTGGTCACTCAGGACGTCCCCGAGCAGCACGCACAACGCCGCGCCATCCTGAGGCTCGGGCGTGTTCTTCAGCTGAAGCTCCAGGAGCTTCTGCACCATGTTCAGCTTACCCAGCTCCCAGTACACCTCACGCGCCTCGACCAGGGCCTCGATGCGCTGAGGGTCGAGCTTGAAGGCATCCTGGAAGTGCTTCAGCGCCTTGACCCCTTGCAGGAACCGGTCTCGCTGGAGGCGCCCCAGGCGGAGGTGGTACTCCGCCTTGAGCGAGCCGTCAGAGACGCTGGCGATGCCCTGCTCCAGCCCCTCGGCTAGCGCGTGCCACTCTTGGGAGTTCTCTAGGTTATGGAGACGCGGCTCTAGATCCATGCTTCCTCGGGGGCACTTACGGAGGCCAGTTGGCCTCACATCGAAGGTGTCAGCCTAGGCTCACACCGGCACCTCAGCTCACCAGAGCAGAGGCCATCACTGGGGTTAACGACACTACCGACACATCGAGCGCTCTTCCGCGGCGCGCTCACCCGAACCGCTAGCTAGCTGAAGCTCACTCAGCTCCGCCGAGCTTCTGGATCAAGTCCTGGCTCGCTCGGCACTGATCCTTGAACGTGCTGGCCTTCGCGCCACGACACGAGACTTTGGTGAAGCTATTCAGCAAACGGATCGCCTTCTCTTTGTCTGGCGGCTCCTTGGTCGCGTAGGCAGACCCTAGGAAGAACTTGTCCTCCGGGTGCTTGTCCCCGCCGATCTCAGCCGCCTTCTCAAGCAGCGAGATCATGCCAGAAGAGTCGCCCTTAGCCTGCGCCACCTTCGCGGACAGCACGTACGCGGCGTGCAGGTAAGAGGCGTTCTTCTCGATAGGATCTAGGAGGCGAATTGCCTCCTTCAATACCTTCTCCGCCTCATCATAGAACTGCAGACTGATATAGGTGTCCGCGAGCGGAGCGTAGAAGTAGCCAATCTTTGGATCATGCTCAATTGACTTACTGTAGTTCTCTACAGCGCACTGAACATCATTCGTCCAAAGGCAAGCCTCTGCGAGCTCGTGGTAGCACTCAGCGTAGTTTGGGTCCTTGCCAATGCACTGCTTGAGAGGCTCCTTCGCCTCCTCATAGCGGTCCTTGTCGCCGGCCCGCGCGAGCTGCATCAAGGCGAAACCTCGCTTGTAGGAGTAGTTCGCGAACTCCGGCGCGATCTGAAGAGCGCGCGCCGCGGTGGACGCAACTTTGTCCCAATCTTCCTTGCGCTCATAAGCGAGCACGAGCTTTCCGAGGATCAGGTGGTTTGTCTGATCAAGCTGGCTCGCCTGCTCATACTTGGAGATGGCCCCCTCGACGTTCACCTTGAACGCCTTGTCACCCTCGTTCGCCAGGTTGACGGCCTCGATGTGATCTCGGCTGCAACCAGACGCCACGAGGGCGCATAGGCCCAACATCCCGACCGTCCCACTTGCCACCCTACGCACTTTCATCGAAACCTAACCCTTCCGTTCGTCCCTGGTTGCCCTACCGTCTGGGGATACTAACCGTGGCCTAGCTACTTGGTGCCTAGCTACTTGGTGCCGAGCTACTTGGTGCCGAGCCCAACCAGCCGGGGCCATGCAACCACAGGCCCATCACGCCGGGTATGGAAAACTCACAGCGCCCCAAGCCCCGCGCACCAGCGCCAACTGATCCAACGAACTTGTGCCTGCGAGGCCGGAAACACAATGAATTCACGCTGCCTTCGACGCCTGGCACGGCGTTCCCACTCCAAGAGAGGGGCTCAGCATAGGCCGACGCGCTCCCCCAAGTAAAGCCGTATCAACGCGGATTTTCAGGCTTCGCATGGGCCCTCTGGACCCCGAAGAGGCTACCCCTACCGCCTCAGCCGACCCCACCCTGCCTTGGCTCCTCCTCCAGCCATCGGCCAAACATGTTGGGCTCGCCGGCTTTGACCAGGCGCCGCCTGGACCACCGCAGCGCCCCGCTCATCCTGCGGCACAAAAGCCGAACGCGGCACACTACCGTGCGCCGCGTTTGACTCCTTGGGAGCAGCAAGCGAACCCGCTGCTCCCCTGCTGCCATCAGCCTGGGCTGAATTGGATCGGGTACACCACGGTGACGATGCCACCCTCAGGCTGCGGGAACGAGAGGCCGTAGTAGGCACGCACCACGCAGTTCACCACACCACTGTCTGGCAGGTCGCTGCCACCGTTGGACACGTTGGACACCGCCCCATCGCGACCGATGACGAAGCGCACCGTCACGCCGCCCTGGAGGTTCGGGTTGCTGCGCAGCCCGTTCTCGTAGCACATGCGGAAGCGGCCGTAGTTCTGGCGCACGATACGCTGAATGACCTCTGGCGGCAGCCGGCCGCTCACCTGTGTCGCGCCCATCCGCACCTTGGGTGCACGTGTGGTGTGCGACCCACCGAGCCGACCGTGACCTGAGCCGAACCCCTGACCCGAGCCGGTGCCCGCGCCGTGACCGATCGTGCCGATCGAGCCGAGCCCGATGCCCTCACCACGGCCACCACCACCTTCACCGATGCCGGACAGGCCGAGACCACCAGCGCCATAGGCGTCGCCGATCTCGTCGCCCCACATGTTGCCCATGGCGCTCACCTCGGCGTTACCCAAGGACGTATCACGGCCCCACTCAGCGGTCGGTGCGTTGGGGTCACCCGCGGCGCCAGTGTTCAAGAGCCCGATGAGACCGAACTCGGTGGCCTCACGCAGCGCGGCTTGACGCGCGATGTGCGGGTCCGGGTTGTCCTTGGGACCCTGCACTGCGTAGCGCTTGTTGGTGTCCTTGCTGGTTTGCTTGCCCATCGAGCCTTCCTCGCCCTTGGCGCGCGTCCCAGTGCCACCTTCCTTGTTGTCCGCGTCAGCTTCGGTGACCTGCTCGGTCTCCTTCTCCTGCTCCTCACGCTCACTCTTGGCCTTGAGCATCTGCGCCATCAAGAACGCTTGCTCTTTGTCGCGCCCCTCATCGTCCAACAAGCCCATCGGCGGCACGAAGAACGCGAGCGCTGCGATGAAGCCACCCACCGTGAAGAACGACAGGGCGAAGTACATCAGCACCGCGACCTCAAGCCCCACCAGGATCCCACCCGGGACACGCTTACCCGCGTTGACGACGCCGATCTGGAACACGAACTCACCCAGCTCGATGCGTGCCTTCGCACCACCGGGCAGCGCCAGCTGCTGTGCACCACTCAGTTCGGCGCAAGGCTGGGCGCGCTGCCGCGCCTCGTCCAGTGTCATCCGTGCCTGCCCTGGGATCTCGATGAACCCCTTCGCGCCCTGAGGGAGCACGACGCTCACCCCGCTCGCGTTGCCCACCACGACGGGCATCCGCGCGACGCTCAAGCTCTCAGCTGGGATGAAGAAGTCACACCCGAGGTTCTTGCTACGCTCCTCACCCACATAGAAGCTGCGTGGCGGGGTCAGGTGCGAGACATGGAGCACGTTCGTGCCCCACAACACCATCACCTCCACAGCCTGTACGTTGGTCTGCTCCACCTCATCGGCGGGCACATCAGGCGCGCTCTTCACCAGGGTGTAGGTGTAGGTGCCAGGCGCTGCATCATCTGGCACCGCCAACGCTGCGCGCCGAGCTGCATCGCTGCTGATCGCCGGTGTAGCGAAGGGGTTTGCACCCACATCGAAGGGATTCGACGCCGCTGCGAAGGGGTTCGACGCCGCCGCCGAAGCGAACGGGTTCGAGGCCGCCCCTGAAGCAAACGGGTTGTCCACCGGTGCTGGCGGCGCGGCCACAGCAGCTGCCGCGACGGGAGCGGCTGCCGCGATGGGAGGAGCCGCAGCGACGGGAGGAGCCGCGACGGCGGCCCCTTCGGCTGCTGGAGCCGCCTCTGCCGCAAGGACCACTGCCTCGGCGCTCTCCAGCACAATCCGCGTGGCGCCGATCTCGATCTGGTCGCCCACGTGGACCTTGCACTTGTTCACCCGAGCCCCGTTCACCTGGGTCCCCGGATCGTTGCCCAGGTCGATCAAGGTGATGTCCTCGGGCCCCCCAACCTCGATCACCGCGTGCATTCGCGACGCGAGCTCATCGTCAACCCGCAGGTGACTCTTGGGGTCCTTCCCCACCTTGACGATATCCTGGTCGACGGTCTCCCGCCTGAGGAGTTCGTCCCCGTTATACAGCGCGAATGTGAGTACAGCTTTGGACATACCTAGTCTTCCTTGACTGCGTGTGGGGGGCCCACTGAACCCACGCCTGCCTTCCTGAAGGCGACCAAGGCCTGATCCTTGGGTCGCCGAGGACGCTCTGAATCCGCATGGGGCTGAGCCCCTATCGATTCAGCTGCCTCAAGTCGAGGTCAGCGCGACCTCAAGAGGCACGCGACCTTGAGATGGACAAGCGTGGGAGTCTATCTGAATGGACCAATACAACGAGCGTTCAGAGGTCCTCGACTGACTTCAGCATCTCCGGGACGAAGGACGTCCGCGGCCGAATCAACGTCGTCCGAGCGGCCTGTGGCCTCACACGGATGGTGGCGTCGTTCGGGCCAAAGCCCCCCGCGCTGAGCGGGTCGTCATCAAACTCGTAGCCATATCCCTCATCGCCATCTTTTGCAGCCTGTGCCATGGCCGATGGAGCCACGAACACGAACGCTGCGCCCAACAACAACGCGAAACCGAGCTTCTTTGACATTGCAGCCTCCTCAGAATGATCCGCCAGAATTATAGTCTCATTGTACTTCCCCCAGGTGGGGGACGTCAACGGGCTTTTACCACCCCCACCATGAGGGAGGTAACCCGTGTTGGTTGGGTGCTGCTCACCCTTTGAGGAACGCTGCGCCGAGGCACGGGGCCAAGAGACACAGCGTCTCCCCTTAGGTTCCCCTCCTTGGCTTCTCCTTGGGCACTTTCTGTCCGAAAGGAAAACTGCCGCCTCACTGCACAGCCACGTGAGCCACCGAGAACGCCCCTCGGGAACCCCCGCTTCATTGAAGCCTGGCGTCGATGACCACGCCGCTGGGGGTTTAGGGATCGAGGGGGTTGGACGGCACCGCTCCAGAGCACGCTGCCCCCCTCCGCCCAACGGCAACCCTGCGCTCCATCGGCCAGCTGTGGAGCGATGAGGTAGGTGGCAGTGAGCATCTCGACCCCCCAAAAAGCGAGAGGGCGGCCCCACCTGCCGCCCTCTCCTTGCCTCAGCGCGTCCTCAAATCACTCGCCGGCAGGCGGCGGAGGCATGTCGTCCTGCGCCTTCTTGCCATCCTCGATGAACTTGATGGTGTCCGAGATATCCGTCGAGCGGTCCTTCGCGATCTTCACGGCTGAGGCGAACGCTGCGTCGGACCCTGCCTTGCTCACGAAGGTGTCGTAGATGCTCGCGGCCTTCTTCAACATCGGGATCGAGTTCTTCTCGTCACCCTTGGCCTTGTACTCCTGCGTGAGGATGGCCTCGTTGTAGTAGGTCTCTGCGCGATCAGGCGCGATCTTCCGTGCCTCGTCGAGGTGCTTCTGAGCCTCCGCGACGTTCTTGTCGAAGTTCGCGTCGTTGATCTGACCACGCAGCGCCAGCGCCAGCCCGAGATGCGCCTCGAACGTCTTCGGCTGCAACTTGATCGCGTCGCGGTACGCCTGCTCGGCCTCACCAAAGCCCCTGAAGCCCAAGTTCACCGCGGCGTAGTTCATGTGCGCCTCGAAGAACTTAGGATCCAATGAGCGGGCCCGCTTGAAGCTCTGAACCGCGCCGTTGTAATCGCGGAGCTGAACCTGAATGAGGCCGGCCGTGTTGTGGATGGGCGCATACTTCGGGTTCTTGCGGATCGCCTGGGATGCCACGAGCGCCGCCAGGTCGAGCTGCTGACGGTTGATGTCCACGCCTTGATCCGAAGCGACCACCAGGCTGCGGCGCTGCTTGCCCTGCTTCTTGGCGCCCTGCGCGCTGCGCTTTGCGAGCTCAAGGTAATAGATCGCGAGCTGGTTGAACGCCGGCATGAAGCTGTCATCGATCGCGAGTGAGCGCTGGATGTTCAGCTTGGCGCGCTCAAGATCGTTCTTGCCATCGGCGTTCGCCACCTCATTGCCACGCTCCAGCTGAAGCGCAGCGACGCTGACGAGCGCCTCCACGTTCTGGAACTTGGCGTCACGGATGATCTGCTCGAGCTTCTCGATCGTGGCGTCGATGTTCTTGGTCGTCTGGTACTCATAGAGCGCCAGCTGGCCCCGCGCGCGGTGGAAATCCGCGGACGCGCTCGCCGCCTCCTGGAAGTGCTTCTTGGCCTTCTCGTCCTGACCGCAGCGTGCGAACGCGAGACCCGCGTTGTAGAGCGCCTCGGGCAACGCCTTCCCGCTGCTCTTCCGCTGCTCCTCAGCGGCCTTCAGGAACTCCTCCCCAACGCTTGAGCAGCTAGCCTCCGTCCAGCTCCCTGAGCGGTCATTAGCGACGAACTTATCGAGCGCGCTCTGGAACCCAGCAGCGGCAGCCTGACTGACCGCCTGACCACCCTGGTCGCGGTGCCCGCTCTCCTTCTCGGGCGCCTTTGCGTCCACACCCGCTGAGCCACCACACGCCACGCAGCCAAGCAAACCCAACACTGAAACGTACTTCAAAGTCATCTGAAACTCCCTGAGTCATGGGACGCGGGGCGCCTCATCCAGCACCGTGGCTGGACTCAGCGTCCCGCGCGGCGCGGTTCACTTCGCGTCTGCCTTTGGCTCATCCGTTGCGGGGGGTGCGGTGACGAAGGGCTCGCCACCGATGTTGATGGGGTACGGGTGCTCCTTGAGCGTGCTGTTGACCAGGTTCGGGGACCCCCGGAACTCGTCCACCAGGTGGAACTCGCTCTTGTACTGGTCAGCGAGCCACACCTCACACGTACGGGAGAACTCGTCGAAGTACTGGAACTTCACTGAGTAATCCAAGCAGGTGCGGAACGCCGACTTCGCCATTTGCTTCTGGGGCTCCGAGGCGTCGTCCAGCGCGCCGTAGTACGCCGTGCGAAGCTCGTAGTCCTGCCGCATGAAGGTGGGGATGGGCGCCGCGCGGAACTCCTTCACGAAGGTGCCCCACATCTCACCCACGCGTGCGCCCGAGGCAATGACCCACTTGGGCGGAGGTGAAGGGACGAGGTTGACGATCTTTGAGTACTCGTCCGTCGCCTCCTGGATAAGCGGGCGCTTCTTGCCGATCCACGCCTTGACCTTCGTCTCGATGTGGTCCTTGACCGCTTGCGTGGTGCCTACCCCCTTGTACTCAGGGAAGCGCACCGCATCGACCTTCGCGCGCTTCTTCTCAGCGAAGTAGAACATCGCCTCGCCCACCGCCTCAAGCGCGCGACCCAAACGACGTGCCTCACCACCATCCGCCATGATGGCGTCCGCGGCCTTCTTCGGATCTTTCCAGGTGGCGACCACCACACCGTACTCGGTGTCGGCGTTACGACCGCGGTTCAGCTCCACGTAGGCGCGACCCGCCAGGGCGTGCGCCTGGACCTTCACGTCCAGAGCCGCCTTGGTGTCGATGAGCCGCATCGCCGCTTGGAGGCGACGCGCGACCTGGGCCCAGTCCTTCTTCTCAGCGTAGTGCGCCGCGACCGCGAACGCGATCTGAGCGGCCTGCTCAGGCTTGCGAGCACCAAAGTGAGTGTTGAACTTGCCCGCCGCGTTGATGGCGCGGTCCTCCTGCCCGAGACCGAGCCGGAGCACCACCGCGTCGCTCAAAGCCTGGTCGGCGAACTCACCACGATACTTGGTGTCCTCAGCGTACTTCTCGAAGAAGTCCGCTGCCTGATCGTACACCGCGATCGCCTGGTAGTTACCGCCGATCTCGTAGGTGGCCTTCATCGCCAACTCTGACTTGTTCATCCCGTAGCGCGAGCTGAGCAAGATCAAGCGAGCTTGGATGGACTTGGCGAGCAGGCGACCTGCCTGGTAGGCGCGCGCCATGTTGTAGACGATTTCGTCCATCGAGCCGCACTGCGACTTCTCGCCGGCCTCGAGCTGCTTCTCGCCGTACTCACGCCACAGGGCCAAGTAGGCGTCACCGCCCTCTTGGTAGAGCGTCAGGGCCTTGCCCGTGTCGCCCTTGCTCTGCGTCGCATCCGCCAGCTCGACCGTCTTCTGCGCCTTGAGGCGCTGGATATCGCACTGGATGCGGTTGAGCGTCTCGCACTGCTCCTTGTTGTCCTCACCCTTCTTCCCGCTGCCGCAGAAGGAGCCGATGAAGATCGGGACGTCCGAGCCCATGGTGTCAAAGCACGAGGGCCGCGGGGGCTCCGCCTTCGAGCCGAGCACATTCACGGACTCGAGGTAGAGCTGAGCCGCGAACACCGACGACTCGTGATCCGCGTGGTTGAGGGCGATGTCGCGGAAGGCCAGCGCGGCCTCCTCCCAGTGCTGCGACTCGAAGTAGGTTCGAGCACGCGCGAACTTCACGTCGACGTAGTTATCGTACGCCTTCGCGTCGCCCTTAGGTGGCTTGACGTAGCAGACGTAACGGTTGAACGCCGTCACCATGCCCTGCTGCATCTCCGTGAACTCCTTGGGCTTGAGCTTATCCCACTCGCTGCCCTTAGCGCCCTTCTTGTCGTCGGCGCCCGCCGGACCTAGGCCCTTGCCCTTACGATCCGCGTCCCCCTTGTAGATCTGGTCGTACATCTTCTGGTAGCAGAGCACCGACGCGAACGCTGCCTCAGCGGCGTCTGGGCCCGTCGGGTTCTCAGCTACCACGGCGTCGAACGCCGGACCGCACTTGTCCCAACGCTCCTGGAAGTACAGGAGGTCGGCCATGGCGTACTTGATCTTGTAGAGGTTCGGCCAGTCCTCCTTCACGATGCGCGTGAAGGTGAACTTCGAGAACTCCTGCGAGGTGAAGTTGTCCGCGATCTTCTGGTAGAGCAGCGCGGCCAGATCCATCGTCTTCTTGTCGCCGGTGCCGCGCACGCCGCCTGAGCCGACGGCCTCCAAGTGCCAAGACATCGCCGTCTCAGCCAGCAGGCCGGCGGTGAGGTTCGAGCACTCGAGCTTCGCCTTCTCTGAGCGGCCACCCTCCTTGGTGAAGCCGTTGCGAACCGTCAGCTGACGATCGAGTTCATTCCTGATCGCGTCCTTGTCGCTGCTCTTCAAGGCCATCGTGGCGGTGGTGATCTGCCCCTGATAGAAGCAGGTCCGCTCGCCCTTATCGCGGCTCATCAGGTCCTGATAGAGGGTGATGGCCTCCTTGTAGTAACCGGTGTCGAGGTAGGCCAGGCCAAGCTCGTTCAGCATGTCGAGCGTCAGCTTCGTCTCACCGCCCGCGTCGCCGCTCAGGCCCTTGAAGAAGTTGAACGCCGTCTCGGGGCGGCCACTCGCGGCGTACACCGGGATCAAGTCCCGACGCGCCGACTTAGCGAGCTGCTTCGAGTTCGGGAGCGTCGGGTGCTTGTCACCGAAGTTGATGACCTCCTTGAACTCCTGCAGCGCCTTCGCGTACTCGCCCTGGTTCCAGTAGACGTAGCCGAGCTTGTAGTGCGCGTAGCCGAACACCTTGTTGTTCGGCGCCGGGTACTCCGTCACCTTCCGGTACGACTGCTCCGCGAGCGCCCACGCGCTTGGGTCAGCCTGCGCCTCCAAGAAGAACAGCTCGCCGAAGGCCAAGTAGGCGTTCGGGATGTAAGGCGACTTCGGCGCCTTCTGGATCAGCTCGTAGTACACCGCACGAGCGTTCTTCAGATCCTTCGCCTGCTCATACTCATAGGCGAGGTAGTAGAGCACCTCGTCGATCTTCGAGTACGTTGGGTAGGCGGTCTTCATCAGCTTGTAGTAAGCGATGGCCTTCGACCGCGAAGCCTCAACGATCTTCTTTGCCTGAGCAGAGGCCTTACGCGCCTGGTTGATCTGCGCGACCTTGTCCTTGCTCTTGCTCGACTTGAGGTCCGCCGCCTTGACGTCCGCCTCGACCTTGTCGCGGTTGGCTGCGCTCTCAAGCTCGACGTAAGCCTCCGCCAAGCGGCGGATCAGCTGTGGGCGGTCAGGAGAGGTCTTCGAAGTCCGGCTGAACAGCCGCTCAAGACCCTGGATCTCGGTGATCAGTAGCGCGCGGCCGCGCGCCTTGAGCACCGTCGTGCGTTGGTCACGGGTGCCCGCCGACATCTCCTCATCGGGGTTGCCAGGCTTGACATCCTTCTGGGACTTCACGTCGCGCGGAGGCGGGGCGCTCTTGAACGCAGCGCCACGCTTCTGCTTGATTTCGAAGGTCTTAGGGCCACCTGGGCACGCAGAGACCGCCTTCTCGGCCTCCGGGGCGACGCAGGAGTTCGGCATGGGCTGCGCCTGCGCGGCGCTGCCGTCGGTTGACGACAACACCAGCCCAAAGAGCGCGGCTAGAACGGGGACGACTCGGGAAGAGTTCATGATTTACTTCTTACCTCCCACACGCGGACTCAACGACCTGACGATAGAACCCAAGCTCATCGCGCCAGTACTCGCCATCGAATGGCCAAAGGACGTGCTCCTCATCAGGCTGAACGACACCGAAGATCTTGGACTCGGCCTTGGAGACCTGCCCGCCCTTCAGTCGCTCATCCAGCTTGTTGCGGAGCGCGTTGGTGATATCGATGAGGATTTTCTCACCGTTACGTAGATGCTCGTCGAGCTCATCCAGGTTCCGCTGGTAGCGTTGCATCGCGAGCTCCCCCGCGTGCTTCACAGCCTGCTGCCTGGCGAACTTCACGACGTCCTGAACCTGCTTGCCGATCTTCGAGTTCTTGAACCCCGCAGGCGCCTGACCATAGCGCACCAGCTCCTCATCCAGCACACGGACGTACTCGATGTTACGGAGCAGCTGACGATCGCTCAGCGCGTTCTCCACGATGGGCTTGATGGTTGGGCTGAGGTCCGCCTTGCCGTCACGCACCTGGTTCAGAAACTTGAAGAACGGCTCTTCTTGGTTGGCGCCCTTGAAGCGCTTCAGCGTCTTGTCCAGCTCGTCCTTGATCGGCTGGTACTTCTTGTTGAACCGGGCAACGATGGTGGTAGCGCCCTCGTAATTACAGTTCGCGAAGTAAATGACCGCCTTGAGGATGTCTGCCTCAGGGTAGAAAGAGTGGGGAAAATAAGGTGACTGGATCGTGTGGATATTGCCCAGGGCGCGAGGGTAGTCTCCCGCCATGAAGTAGGCCCACGACTGCTCGAACACCGCGTCGAGCCAGTACTCACTGCCCATATCGATCAAGTTCCAGTACTTCACCGCCGCGCTCAGCATGGTGCTGTTCACTGAGGGGGCGTTCGTCTCAGCGTCCAGCTTGATGGATGCTGAGTAGTAGGTGCGCGCCATCGAGAGGTACGAGAGGTCCCGCATACGGGTCTCGTCCTCGACCCCCTTGACCCCATCGTCGATCGCCTTCTCGATCCGCTGGAAGGACTTCACCGCTGGGATCGACTTACGAAGCTGCACGTAGCTGACGCCACTGAAGAACTGAGAGCGGACATAGTACTCGCTCGAGGAGTCCACCTTCTGGAACAGCCGGATCGCGTCGTTGAACTGGCGGTTGCGGTACTTGTACCGACCGAGCATGTAGTTCAGCTGCCAGAACAGATCCCGCTGCTGTGGGTTGTTGAACCGCGCGACCTGATCATCAGAGTACTTGCCTACTCGCTCGATGATGTCCGCGGGCTCGGGCAGCTCCGTCGCGAGCTTCGCCAACCAGAGCAGCGTCTCCTTGAACTTGAGGTGGTTCTTGTTGTCGGCGATGTTGCTGAAGAGCACGTAGCTCGACTGGTAGAACTTCAGGCGGAACAGGCTGATCGCGAGGTAGTACTCGGCCAGCTGACGGTTGCCCGGGTCGTCCCCCGTCTCGCCGCTCCAAACGCGGAAGAGCTCCAGCGCCGCCTCGCTCCAGCGCTCGCTATCGAACAGCTTCTTGGCGGCGGCGGCCTCCTCCGTCATTTGGCTGGCCACGACCGGGCCAGTCGGAGTCGAACCACCCTCCTCATCCAGGTCGATGTCCACTGTACCCCCGGACTTTGGCTTCGAAGCCTTCTTGGGCTCGTCCTCGTCCAGGTCGATGACCTCCTGCGCCACCGCATCGGAGGTGATCACGCCACCGAAAAGGCAAGCTGAGCTGAGAATCCAGGCGGCGGCAAGGCGCTTTCTCGACATCGGTCCTCGTTTCTTCCTTGGGTTGACCACGGTCGCTGTCACAATCTTGGGGATTTTGGGGGCCGCGCGAGGTCAGTGGGCTCGCTTGCGGGCTACTGAGCCGTTGCTAGTCAAGGTTGACGGCGGCTCGGGGGATGGTGCTTGGGCTGAGGATGCCTAGGGGGTTGGCGTGGCGCTGGGCGTCGACGTCTGCGAAGCTCCTCGATGACCAGGGATCGCCTGGCTCAACCTCCTGCCAGCTACCGAAGCCCCAGCGGTGCTCACCCTGCGAAATCCAAAAACCTAATGAGAATCAATACATACCTAGTGCGGGCGGGGGGATGTTAGAAAGGCCGAGCAAGGCTTGTCAAGCACCCCCGTCCGTCATTGGGCCGCTTCCTCCCCCATCGAAGAGTTTAAGGCTCAGCGGAGCGGTAGGAGCACCCGCCGCCCTCCCACAGGAGCAAGACCCCACAGGAGCAAGACGGGTGCGCCGCAAACTAGGACGACGGCTCGTCAAGGCCGAGCGGGCCCTGGCTCCGTCTCGCACCGGTCAAGACTGATGGTCAAGCGTGATGTGATCGGTCCTTACATCAGCCAGCCCCGCCTGCTCCGGCGGTGTCTCCTCGCATCCAAGCGGTGGGGCGCCGCTGCTGCCCATGTTCCAGTGTCAAGGCAGCTTTCTAGGCTAACCCAACGACCCAAGCCGGCTATGGAGGGCCTGTTTTCGGATTGACGGAGCCGGGAACGCTCGACTAGCTTAAGGGCCGAAGTAGCGGCGCTGGTTTTGGGGCTCATGGTAGTCCTCAGCCCGCGTCCAGGCTCTAGGTTGCGGCCTCTCCCTGGCTGCGGCCACGGGCCTCGCTTCAGAGCCCTGCCAGGGCGCCAGCGCGCCCCCCTGCCGTTAGGACAGCAGACGAAATGAAGACCATCTCAACCCAAATGATGCTCGTGGTAGCGGCCCTCGGCTTAGCGGCGTTCGGCTGTGATAGCGGCGCGGTGGGCGACCCGTGCATCCCCGAGGATGAGTACAACCCGCTCTTCAGCGGGTTCTCAGAGGAAGAGGTCAACGTCGAGAGCCGCTCGTTCCAGTGCGCGACGCGCGTGTGCTTGGTGAACCAGTTCCGGGGCCGTGTGAGCTGCCCCTATGGGAACCAAGCAGGCGGCGCGGAGTGCAACATCCCAGGGACCGACGGTTCCAACCCTGAGGATGTGGTGCAGGCGCCGGTGCAGCCCCAGCTCACCGAGCGACGCGAAGACAGCGCAGTGTACTGCTCCTGCCGCTGCAAGAACGTGGACGGCAAGACGGACGACGGCGCAAGCTACTGCGAGTGCCCGAGCGGCTTCAGCTGTGAGAAGCTGATGGACGACCCCGGCCTCGGCGGAGCGCAGCTCGCTGGGTACTACTGCGTGAAGGAAGATGAGGGTGGCGGCCCCGCGGGTGAGTGCGCCCTCGTCGAGCAGAACTGCCCCAAGAAGTACGACTACTGAGCCCCTAGGCGCAGCGGAGGGCACGCGCAGCGCCCAAGAGGAGCCTCCCTACCATCAGGGAGGCTCTTCTCGTTTTGGGTGTCTGCGGCCGCTCCCCGAAGCGGCGCTCTAAGATCGGGATCGGGGGGTTCGGGAGCCCTGCGCGGCGCCGCGCCTGCCACGTCGGCACCACACAACACCGCGCGGCTCGCCACCCCAGGTGCCCCCGCGACGCCCCCCACAGCACCGCAGCTCAACGCAGGGCGGCCCTGGCTCCCGTCCATGAATTTTCCACGCAGGAATAACCAGGTGTCGCTGAGGTCACCTCGCGCCATGGGTGAGTGAGCGCTCCGGTAGCGGTCGATCCCGCTGGGCAACTCAGCCGCCGCGGCCTGCTCCTCATCGCGCCCGGGTTGCTAGCGATCGCTCCAGCCAAGCAACTCAGCCGCCGCGCCGACCGAAGAGGCCGCCGTGTCCACACCAGCGCCCTGGCAGGTCGCCGAACAGCACGTCGCAGCCTACCTCGTGCGCTGCGGGTTTCAGATCGTCGCGACCAATCTGAGGGTCGGGCACCTTGAGCTCGACATCGTCGCACGGCAGGGCGGGCTGATCGTGGTGGTCGAGGTGCGGATGCGCAGCCCGCGGGCGTGGACCCACGGCCTCAGCTCGGTGGACGGCAAGAAGCGCTTCCATGTGCGGCGCGCTGGAGAGCGACTGTGGCAACGACGCTACCGCCACGACCCCAGCGCAGAGCGTCTACGCTTCGACGTCGCGAGCGTCTCCTTGGTCGAAGGCGAGCTGAAGCTCGAGTACGTGCCTGCGGCGTTCTAGCAGGGTCAAGCGGCGGCATGCTTTGGGCTCAAGAGCGACGCTCACCGTGTCACGACGCCTCGCGCTGCGTGCCCCATCGCGCGCTCCCCGGTGCACGCAGCGCCGACTTGTATCCTCACGGGAACGACGAGCGCTCCCGAACCCCCAAACGAGCGCCCAGGAGCTGAAGCGCTGCGCGCCTGGCCTTGTGTTGTCGCGCTCGAAGCGACGCGCACCACGCGCCACCGAGACTCACGCGCCACCGAGACTCACGCGCCACCGAGGCTCAAGCGCCACCGAGGCTCAAGCGTGCTCAGTCGAGCGCGCCCTGCATCTCCTCACGGAGCTCTAGTAGCGGCTTGAGGTCGTCCGCTTGCGCCTTGCCCTCAAGCTTCAGGATGGCGGCGTCTAGCAGGGCGATCTCCTGCTCTTGGCGCTCCCTGAGGCTCCGCACCATGTCCGCGAAGGTCTCGAAGAAGTGCACCAGCTCATCCCCCTTACGCAGCGCGCTCGGGATCCGTAGGCTGCCGTTGCCGACGTCACGAAGCTGCCGCTTCATCTTGAAGATGGGCCCCGCCACGCGGTGGGTCACGACCACCCCCGCGAGGCCGATGAACACCACCAGCGCCACCAACACCCCGATCAGGGCGTAGCTCATGGTGCGGCGCTGGCTGGCCAGCTCGTCGGACTGCAGCCTGAGCGCCTTCGCCTGATCTTCCAGGTCACGCTGCTGGTCGATCAGGCGCTCGTCTTGGCCCTTCGCGTCCGCCTCGAACGCCTCAAGCAAGGCAGGGTTGTCCTTATAGTCAGGATCTTTGACTATATTCATTTTGACAACTTGGCTGACCTTCTTGCTCTCGTCGACCACGTCGCGGCCGCGCTTCACGACCTGCTCCCCCAGGCTGACGCTCTTCTCGCTCTGAACGAGGACCGCGTCGCTGGTGCGCCACAGGACGAGCCCGAGCGCCACCGAGAGCAGCACCGCGATCAGCACCAGGTAGCCCGTGTATTTAAGCTGGAAGTGTGGATCCAGCAGGTAGTTCTTCAAGCTTCGCTTGTGGCGCCCGGACATGATCACTCCGCTGGGTGGTTGCTCACTTCTCCGCGGCGCGCCAAGTGGCAGGCCGGTCTACACACAAAGGGTACGGGGGAAGTCGCGTGGTGAGCAACAAATGCCGCAACCTCCCCTCTCCTCACCCCCCGTAGCGTACGCTCCGCCGCGCCCCCGCGATGCTATTTATTGAACTGCTCCGCGTTGTCGCGAAACTTCTCTGCCGCGCTCCTGCCCGCCTCAGCCAGCAGCTCCTTACGCGCCGCTGAATCGCCCACCTCAATGTCAGGGAAGCCCACGGTCACGCTGTAGCCGCCCTTGAGCGCGCGGTTCGGGTAGTCGAACACGCTCACCGCGAGCTTCACCTTCATCACCCCACCGGTGTGCGTCAGCGTGGCCTTGCCCTGGAGCAGGAAGCCGCTCGCTTGGGAGTACTGAGCCAGCAGCTTCTTGTCGTCGTCGATGGTGTCCTCTGGGGAGGCGAGGACGAAGCCCTTCTTCTTCTTAAAGACCTTCAAGAGGCCGTTCTTGACCTGGGTCTCGACGACGGTGTTGGAGGCCTCCGTCCCGTTGCTGAGCTCCAAGACCACGTAGTAAGCGGTGCTGGCGCTGATGACGGGGCCGAGCGCCTTCTCGACTCGCTTCGCTGAGGCCGTGAGCTGCTTCTTCACCGAAGCGGTCTTTTCACGGGACACACGCGCCTTCAGGCAACGCAGGCCTCCCTTGCGCAGCTTGCCCAGCGCTGCCGCCGCTGCGGCTCGTACGCTTGTGTTCGTGTCACCCAGGCCGTCACACAGCGGCCGCACCGCCAGGTGCGTCTTAGAGGCGCCGAGCGCGAGCGCCGCCTGAGTTCGCACGCGGAAATCGTCACCTGAACGCAGCTGCTTGGCGAGCTGCTCCACCTTCTCGTTCGCCTGAGCGGGCTGCGCAAACAGGAGCCACCCAAGGCAAGCCAACCCAAGGAGCGCTCGGACGAGCCATGGAGCCATGCGACCCGACGCTATCACGACAAGCCACCCAGTTGCAGAGGGATACGCCACGCACACCACGGTAGGCTCCGGCGCGCCTGAACTCGGCGCCTGGCCGCCTCCCACTGAGCCGACCCCCACTCCCACTGAGCCGCGTCCCACTGAGCCGCAAGGGGGCGCCCAAATGGGGCCGACGGGCACGAGCCCTGTGTTGGGCGCTGAAGGGGCTTCAAGCAGGGCCACACCGCGCGTTGGACGGGGGCCGAGGCGGGGTCTTCAATCGGAGCGCCTCTTGGAGTCATTGTCTCGGCGCACAGTCCACCTCGTGGACGTCAACGGCGGTGCTAGCCTCGGCCGGTGCGCCTCGACCCACACCCAAGGAGCCCACGCTGGCTACTAGCGGGCGCGCTCCTGCTCGGCCTCGCGGCGGTGAGCCCCGCGAGCCAAGGCGCCAAGATCCGCATCCAAGGTGGGGCCCGCCTCGAGGCGCGCGTCGCCCCTCACGGGGCTGGGGTAGAGCTCCGCGTGCGACTGAGCGACGACACCGACCGCCCCATCGGCGGCGCTGAGGTCGCGCTCCGCTTCAACCCCAACCAGAGTCCACCCCCGACGCTACCCGCTGGCGCCGTGCAGCCCTGCGGGGAGGACCTGGTGGCGGTGACACGGCGCCCCGACCGCCAGTACACCCTCACCACCTCGCCCGAAGGCGCCGCCTGCGTCCGCTTCGATCCCGCGTTGAGCCCGACGCTTCAGCTCCGCTACGCGGGGGACACCCACTACGATGGCGCCCTGCTGCAAGTGTCCACGTCCGCGCAAGGCCTCACCCCGACGCTGGCATTTCAACCCCCGCCCGTCGCGCTCGCCCTGGAGCGCGACGAGCACCCCATCGCCGTCGCGACCCGGGCCGAGCACACCGCTCTTCAGCCGCGGGAGGTCCCGGTGGAGCTGTTCCTGCGCGAGCTGGACGGCCGCGAGCTCGCGCTGGGCACCGCGCAGGTAAGCCTCGGTCAACGCGCGGAGTTCAGGGTGCCGGCGGCCGCCCTCGGGTCGCCGGGCCCCGCGCAGCTCGGCGCACGTATCCGCACGGAACCGGGTCTCAGCGCCGCGGAAGCGCTGACCCCGGTGCTCAAGACGGTGGCCGTGGAGCTCGGGCTGACGTCGCCGCCCCAGGCGGGCGAGCCGGTGGAGCTCTGGGCGCGAGCCCGCGGCGAGCCGGTTCCACACGGGTACGTCGAGGCGCTCCGGGGAGAACAGAGCCTCGCGACCGCGCCCGTCAGCGAGGGGCGCGCTTCGCTCCCGGTCAGGCTCGACCCTGCCGATGAGCTGACCGCGCGCGTCACCATCCGCTTCCTCCCCGCTTCGCCCGCCTACCGGCCGCCGCCGGATCTCCAGCTCGACCTCCCGCGGCCGCGCCCAAGCCCGCTCGGGCGCCTGGCGCTGCTCGGGGCGGCCCTGCTCATCACCGGTTGGCTGATGCGCGCCTGGTACCGCCCTAAGCGCCGAGAGCCGCGGGCGCGGCGCCCAGAGGTTCCGCGCGGAACCGCCGCCGTGGCGCGGGTTGGGGCGGGGCCGATAGGCGGCGGTTGGAGCGGCGTGGTGGTCGACGCTCATGAGCACACACCTGTGGTGGGCGCGGCAGTGACCCTGCTCGTGCCGAGCTTCGCGGCAGACGCGCCGACTCGCGCACGAACCGACGCCCAGGGCCGGTTCGAGCTCCCGAACGCCCTCGAGCTCACCGCGCTCGAAGGCGTTCGGCTGCTGGTGGAGGCACCTTGGCACTCCAGCCTGGAGCGGCCCCTACCACCACCAGGTGAGCTGTCCATTGCCCTGGTGTCGCGACGACGCGCGGCGCTCGACCGCCTCGTGCGCTGGGCGCGCCAAGCTGGACGCCCGTTTGATGGTGACGGCGCGCCCACCCCGGGCCACGTGGTCGCCGCCGCGGAGGCGCGCTCCGCGCGTGAGGTCGCTGAGTGGGCCCAGGCGGTCGAGCGTGCGGCCTATGGCCTCACCCCACCTGACGCCGAAGTGGAGCGCCAGCTCCTGGAGGAGCAACCGCGGCCAAGCAGCCACGCAGGCCACATCCAGGACGGCTACCCAGAGTCGCCAGAAGGGAGCTGATGGGCGCAGGCACCGCCGCGTGGCGGTGACTTGCCCCCCCTGCCCCCTCCAGGCCCTGCGTAGCTCGCCGCAGACGCACTTCCGATGCACGAGCTGTTGACGGCCCAGAACACCGCTCCCTATAGTCGGCCCCCGGTCATCACCGCGGGTGCCATTCAGAGGTGGCTCCCCGCTTCGTCAGCGAGCGCCCGGCGGCCCAGGCGCCGTGACCGTCCTTGAGTTCCATGATCTACGCCATCATCGCCGTCGTCGTCGCAGCCATCGTGGGCTACCTCCTGATGAGCAGGAGGTCCGCTGGTGAGTTGCCTCCGGCACAGACGCCCGAGAAGCTGCCTGAGGCGAAAGGGACAGGCAAGAGCGAGGCGAGCAAGAGCGAGCCGCCCAAGCCCGCTGAGAAGAAGGGCAAGGGGGGCCAGCCCACCCTACGCGAGCCACGTGGTCCTCGCGAGGCTAAGGAGCAGCCGCCGACACCCCGTGTGCCCTCGGAGCGCCCAGCCGCGCCGAGCGAGCCAGCGCCCCAGCCTGAGGAAGCCAGTGAAGCTCCCGCGAGCGACGGCGACCGCCCCTCGCTCACCTCACGCCGCGACCTGAAGAGCCTGCGCAAGGGGTTAGCGCGGAGCCGCGAGAGCGAGGGCTTCTTTGGCCGACTGAAGGCGCTGGTCATTGGGCGTCGTGAGGTGGACCCAGCCATCGCCGAGGAGATCGAGGAAATCCTCCTCGCGGGCGACGTCGGCGTCAAGACGACCGAGGCGCTCCTTGAGCGCCTGAAGGACGGCCTCGCCAAGGGTGAGCTGGCAGACGCTGACGCCGTGTGGCGAGCGCTCCGCGCGGAGACGCTCAGCACGCTGAACATTGGGGACCCAGGCGCCTTCAAGCTCCGTGGTCAACCCACGGTGGTGCTCTTGGTGGGCGTCAATGGCGCCGGCAAGACCACCACCATCGGGAAGCTCGCGACGCGGCTCACCCAGGAAGGTCAGCGTTGCGTACTGGCTGCGGGCGACACCTTCCGCGCCGCTGCG
>CAYQAC010000012.1:35855-59051 GCA_964415255.1 uncultured Polyangiaceae bacterium
ACGAGCTGCTGCACCGCAGCGGCTCGTCGTGTGGGGGGACCGCGTCGGCTGTGAGGTGGTGCGCGGTAAGGACGGCGCAGATCCAGGCAGCGTCATCTTCGAGGCCATCGAGCGGGCCAAGGCCATCGGGGCGGAGGTGGTGCTCGCTGACACCGCAGGGCGGCTTCACACCAAGACCAACCTGATGGTGGAGATGAAGAAAATCGCCAAGACGGCCAGCAAGGCCTTGGACGGCGCCCCCCACGAGGTGCTCTTGGTGCTGGACGCGACAAATGGGCAGAACGCCCTTGCACAAGCGCGCGAGTTCAAAGATGCTCTCGGCCTCACCGGCGTGGTCCTGACCAAGCTAGACGGCACCGCCAAGGGCGGTATGGTGCTGGGCATCGTCGATGAGCTGCGTATCCCCATTCGGTTCATTGGGCTTGGCGAGCGAGCCAGCGATCTACACGACTTCGTCCCGGAGGACTTCGTGGAGGCGCTGCTGGGCCAGGACGAGGGTTAGCCTCGGTGGGCATATTCCACCAGGACTGTTATTAGACACTGTCGGCTGAGTTTTGGTGTGGACTGACATTGGATATTGATTGCTCGAAATCCAGCGTGATATAGTCCCCAAGCACTCCTACCCAGCCAAATTCTTCAATCTTTTCACGTAGTTGCGCGACTCCAGTTACCAACAGGTCCTTGAGGAGAGCGGAAGAGGCATCGGATGAAAAAACGTCCCATCGGGCTCCTCGCAGCAGCGGCGCTTTGCGTGTGCCAAACTGCCGCGTTTGCCCAAACCGCGGCTGAGCCGGAAGCTGCTACTGACGGAGAAGAGGCAGCGGGGGAAGGCCTTGAAGACGGGGAGATCCCGGACGGCGAGATCCCAGGCGACGAGGGCATCGAAGGCACCGGCCTTGGTGACATCTGCCAAATCGATCCGGAGGCATGCCCCAACCTCGACTTCGATAAGGAGGCGGCTAAGGATCTGCAAGAACAGATCTACGCTGTGCAGCAGCTGTACGCGCTGCGCGTGCGCCGCTTTGAGATTCAGCCCTACTGGGCCACGAGCTTGAACGATCAGTTCGTGAACCACCCCGGGCCGGGTTTGGCGCTGAACTACTACATCACCAACGTGCTCGCGGTGGGCGCGAACTTCAATTACTACCGCCCGTTCAACGCGGACAGCACGTTCAACGCTCAGGTGCGGCGCGCGGCGCGCGTGGGTGTGCCGCTGACCGAGTATGACTGGGGTGCAGCGCTGAACTTCACCTATGTGCCGGCGTACGGAAAGTTCGCGGGTTTCGGTGACTTCATCTTCCACTACGACGCGTACGTGGTGGGCGGCGTCGGGGCCATCAGCACCCGTCCCATCCCGGTGATCGATCCGGACAACCGGACCTTCGATTTCGAGCCGAAGCTGGCGTTCAACGCAGGGATCGGGTTCCGCGTGTTCTTCACGCGGTGGTTCGCGGCGATCTTGGAGGTGCGTGACTACATCTTCAGTGACCGCCTTGAGAACGACGACACCGCGATCCTGAGTGATCCGGTCGCAGTTCAGGACAAGGACAAGTGGTTCGGCGACAACTCGCTCACCAACGCTGTTCAAGCCCAAATCGGCATCGCCATTTTCTTGCCGTTCTCGTTCGAGTACCGGCTGCCGAAGTAGTCGAGGTCAGCACCCATGCGAAAGACGACGAAGAAAACCATGCGGCGGCTGCTCGTTGGCCTCACCGCCGGCCTGGCGCTGAGCTTCACCGCGGAGACAGCGCAAGCGCAGGAGATCTTGCTCACGGGGCCACTGGCAGGCGCGCCTGCCGTACGAAAGTTGCGCCTCTACCGCGAGGGCCGCTTCGAGGTCGCCCCGGCGGTCTCCTTCACGCTGCTCGATGAGTACCAGCGCACCATCTTGGCTGGCGCGCGGGTTAACTACAACCTCACGGATTGGTTCGCGGTCGGGGTCTGGGGTGGCTACGGCGTGCTCCAGCTGAACACCGGCCTCACCGACCGCGTTCAAGACGTGAACGATGGGCGCCGTGAGGTTGAGGCGGCGAGGCGCGCGGCAGGTGGTGGCCCCTCGGTGAGCTCACGGCTCACCGGTGTGAACATGGGCCCCTCCTTTGAAGACCAGGTCGGGTCAATCGACTGGGTCGCCTCGCCACAGCTCACCGCGGTGCCTTTCCGCGGGAAGCTAGCCCTGTTTCAGAACGTGTACCTCGACACCGACTTGTACTTCTTCGGTGGCCTCGCGTTCGTGGGGGTAAACGAGCGTAAGGAATGTGACCCAGGTGCAGGCAAGCCTTGCACCGCAGAGGAGTCGTTCGAGCGTGAGAGCCGCGTCGCGCTGGCGCCGACGTTCGGTCTAGGCTTCAGCTTCTACGTGAACAAGTGGAGCGCCGTTGGGTTCGAGTGGCGCGGGTTGCCGTTCTCGCGCAACACGGGCGGCTTCGACAACCACGGCGGCGGCCCTGACAGTAAGTTCCCTGATCAGCGGGTCAACGAGGACGACCGCGACTTCAAGTTCAACCAGATGTTGACCATCAGCTACAACTTCTACTTCCCGCAGCAGTACCGGGTCAGCGAGTAGCAACCAGGTACAAGCACAGCCTAACAGGGCGGTGCGAGCGGGCGGCTAACAGGCCGCCCGCTTTGCTTTGTCGGGCGGCTAACGGGCCGCCCGCTTTGCTTTTTGCAGCATGCATCCGCTGAGCGTGCCCTCAGTGCACCGGCTCTCAGCGCCACTCAGCGCGTGCACCGGCTCTCAGCGCCACTCAGCGCGTGCACCGGCTCTCAGCGCCACTCAGCGCGTGCACCTCCGCCTCAACAGCACGCGCTGCCTCACTGAAGCTCGGCCTTTTTGGGGGGGTTTGGCACCGCACTACTAGATGCGCCGTGCGACGGTGGCCCCCCCTCCGTGGCGGCGCGGAGCGGCGACGCTTGGAGGGGGCAGGCGCCGAGCACACCTCAGCGCGCTGTGGTGACGCTGAGCGGTGGGATGCGGCGCGCAGCACAGGCGCCTGGGGGGAGGCAGCCAACCCCTCCCCCCTCGACCTCCAGCGAGCGAGCGCCGATGATCAGGTGACATGACCTACCGTGAACTTCCCTGGCTCATGCCTCCCAGCGCCGTACTCAGCGCACCACGTCAGCGCACCGTCAGCTCAGCTGACTCATGCCTCCCAGCGCCGTGCTCAACGCACCGTCAGCTCAGCTGACTCACGCCTCCCAGCGCCATGCTCAGCGCACCGTCAGCTCAGCTGACTCACGCCTCCCAGCGCCACAAGCCACCACGCGCTACGAAGCCGCTCGGTGGCCTGCGCGCTTGAGCTCACTCAGCGGTGAACCACCACGCCGCCGCGGAGCTGGTACTCCTCTGGCAGCGCCTCCGTGCAGGTCTCGGTGAGCTCGCTGGGGATGGCCCAGCCTGTCTCGGTCAGCTTCTGCGCGATGCGGTTGCGCACCCGAAGCGACTCGTCCTCCTCCAAAGCGGCGATGAGGGGGCCCACGCTCTCAGCGTTGTTCATCGCGACCACGGTGGACACCGCGTGGAAGCGGACCGGCTCACTCATGTCCTGCAGGAAGGGCTCCACCGCCAACCGGACATCATCACTGACGAACTCCTCCAGCGCGTTGATGAGCTGCGCCTTGGGGTCCGCGTTGCGGACGTACTCGGTGTCAAACTGCTCCAAGATGGCGAGCAGCTCGTCCCTCAGGGCGTCCTCCTCCACGATCTGACGGAGGATCTTGATGGGCCAGGTGAGGCTCGCGGCCTTGACGCAGTACTCGCGGATGGGGTCGATGGCGTCCTCTCCGATCGACACGAGCCCCGCAGCGGCCATCTCCTTCTCCTCCTGGTCGGTGATGGAGGGCTCCATGGCGAAGGTGAAGCGCTTGAGCAGCCCCTCCGCCGCCTCTGGGGTGCCGATCCGAGCGAGCTCCTCGAGCGCCTCTTGACGGTCGTAGTTCTGGGCGAGCTTCTCGCCAGCCAACTTGCTGAGCCGCGCGAGCTCCCGCGGCGTGGCGCGCTTCGGACCCGACGTGCTGTCCTTCTTCTTGAAGATATCTAATAGACCCATGACACCCTTCCATGGCGGCGCTTGCGCCGCGCGGCTGCTTATAGCTTGGAACGCTGGCTCGTGCAGGCCACCGACCAGGGTACCCGAGGTGGGAGCCCGCACCTCCGCCAGGCTGCTCGATGGAGCAGGCTCAAGGGGGCGGAGCGCTGGCTTCGGCGGGTCGTTCGGCGGTAACCCTCAAGGGCGCCCCATTACTCCTGGTATTCGCCCGGCTGAGGCGGCGCTGAGGGCCTCCCGTCGTCATCCGTCTCCGGGACCCCCATCAGCGCGTTCAAGAGCGAGTTGAGGCGGTGCACGATACCACCGAGCTCTGCGTGCTCCAGCTCGAAGCGGTAGTTCGCGTTGCCGTTCAGCACCTGGAGCAGCCCAGCCTCCAGCTCCGTGATGGGGCCCTGGATGTAGTTGCCGATCAGGATCCCCCCGACCACCACCAGGAGCACCCCAAGCCCACTGACCGCGAAGACAGGCCACAGCACCTGGCTCACGCTACCTACCAGCGAGCTCTTGGCCGCCATAACTAGTACTGTTGACTTACCATCCCCGTAGCCGGCGAGGCTCTGCGCGGCGATCAGCTCGCCCGGCACGGCGTCGTCGAGGAGCACCAGGCTGCCCCCCTGCCCTGCCTCAGACGCCTTCACCGCCGCGCCGGCGCGCTCGGCGGCTTGCGAGATGGGGCTTGAAGCGCCAGCGCTCTTCGCGACGATCTCCACAGCATCCCCTGAGCGAACCCCTAACAGCAGCACCCCACCGCTCGTCAGCTCACTCGCCAGGGTGAGGCGCTCGTCGCTGAGCGGTGTGCCGATCACCAGCGCGCCGATCACCTGGTTGTCCTCCCCACGCACCGGCGCGTAGCTCGCGAGCATCTGCTCCTGACGCTGGCGGTTGAGCCACACATCGCTCCCCGTTTGGCCACTCTCGAGCGCTGCGACGAGCGATGGGTACACCTCACCTAGCTTGTCGTCGCGCATCAGCGCCGAGCCATTGCGACCCAGGGCGACGCCCTGAGCATCCACGAACAGCACCAGCGCCGGAGCCATGCGAGCGAAGCTTGCCTCCGCCACGGCGGCGTCACGCAGCTTGTTCGCGAGCGCCGTCGCGGCCTCGCTCTTCGCCTGCTTGGTGCTCGCCGCGAACACCGCCAGTGTCTCGGGTCGGGTCGCTTGCGCTGCGAGCCAGCGCTCGCTCCGCAGGGCGTCCAGGGCGAGCCGCGCGTTGGCGCTCTTCAGCCCACGCTCCACCTCCGCCTTACGCGCCTGGGGGTTGGAGACGACATCCCCCAAGGCAGTCGCCAGGAGGAAGTAGGAGAGGAGCCCCACCACGAGCACGATGCCCGCGTTGACGATGATGATCTTGCCCCGCATGAAACCTGCGCCCCTTGAAGTGAGTCCTACGCCCCCTGAGGTAAAACCGCGCGAGAGCCCAGCGGCTCATGAAGCGCAACCCTCAGCCGGCTCGGCCAGCGTATCACCGCGCGGCTGGGGAGCGAAACTAGAGCGACAGCCGCGCGAACGTTTGTCGCGGTCAGCGCACCTCCGGCCGCCAGAAGCCACCCGCGCTGCTCTCCCATCGAGGTCGCGCCCGTCGCCGCTCCTGCCAAGACTCAGGCCCACCACATCAGCGAGCGCAGCTGAGAATCGGTTGCACAGCCTGAAGAGGTGAGCTAGACACGGCCGCGGTGGGTGTAGCTCAGTGGTAGAGCACTGGATTGTGGCTCCGGTTGTCGTGGGTTCAATTCCCATCATCCACCCCAACATCCCCTCGGGCGGCTAGGCCGCCGGTCGGCCTCCCCAACGGGCGGTCCATCGGCCGCCGCCGCGAGGGGGGTGGCGACGCAGCGCTGGGCGCTCGCCGGCGCTGAGTGCGCTCGCAGCGCTGGGCGCTCGCCGCGGCGCTGGGTGCGCTCGCAAGGCCACGCACGCCCCACGCCAGTCGTGGTAGAGGCGGGCGATGCACCAGCGCCTCCGTCCAGACACCCTCGCCATCCACGCCGGGCAGGAGCCTGATCCGACCCATCGGGCCGTGATGCAGCCGATCGTCCTCGCCAGCACCTTCGCGCAAGATGAGCCCGGTAAGCCGGCCGCGTTCGAGTACTCACGCAGCGGCAACCCCACGCGCCAGGCGCTGGAGGCGTGCTTGGCGGCGCTTGAGGGCGGCACCCACGGTTTCGCCTTTGGCAGCGGGAGCGCCGCCGCGCTCACCCTGCTGCACACACTGAAGCCAGGGGATCACGTGGTGAGCGGCGATGACGTGTACGGCGGCACCTTCCGCCTACTCGACAAGGTGCTGAAGCCGATGGGCGTGAGCACCAGCTTCGTGGATTTGCGCGATCTCGGCCAGCTAGACCAAGCGCTTCGCCCTGAGACGCGCTGGGTGTGGATGGAGACCCCCACCAACCCGATGCTGAAGCTCTTCGATATCCAGGCCATCGCCGAGCGCTGCCGCGCCCAAGGGGTGCCGCTCGCGGTGGACAACACCTTCGCCTCGCCGGTGCTCCAGCAGCCGCTGGCGCTCGGCGCGACGGTGGTGATGCACTCCACCACCAAGTACATCAACGGCCACTCAGACGTTGTCGGCGGGGCGCTCATCACCGCCGACGCGGCCCTCGCTGAGCGCATCGGCTTCCTCCAGAACGCGATCGGAGCGGTCCCGTCCCCCATGGACTGCTACCTGGTGCTGCGCGGCATCAAGACGCTCCCCGTCCGAGTGCGCCACCAATCGGCCTCGGCCGCGGAGCTGGCCAAGCGCCTGGAGGGGCGCCGCGGCGTCAAGCGCGTGAACTACCCTGGCCTCGCGAGCCACCCGGAGCACGCGCTGGCCCAGCGCCAAATGAGCCTGCCAGGCGCGATGCTGAGCGTCGATCTTGACGCCGACCTCGACGCCGCACGCAGGTTTTTGTCGGCCCTCAAGATCTTCACCCTGGCCGAGAGCCTGGGGGGCGTGGAGTCGCTCGCCGAGCACCCCGCGCTGATGACCCACGCCTCCATCCCTCAAGAGACGCGCGCCATGCTCGGGATCGGGGATGGCCTGGTGCGGCTCAGCGTGGGCCTCGAGGACGTGGAGGATCTGGCGGCTGACCTTGAGGGCGCGTTTCAGGCGGCGGGGCTCGGCTGAGCCTAAAATCGGATTGGGAAATCGCCTCAAGGGACACTATGGTTGGACTCATGACGCTTGGCTCTTCTCGCTCCTTCCCTCGCCGCACCGTCAGGCACTCCCTCGGTCTCCTCGCCGCCGCCCTGCTCGGCGTCGCCGCGTGGGGCTGCAGCGACGCCGTCCCGCCCGCAGCTCAAGGTGGCTTCCAGGCGACGACGACAGTGGCCGACTCCACCGCGGCGCCGTCAGGGTCGCGCTGTCAGTCATCGATGCAGCAGCCCGGCGTTGGCACGCCACGCGCCACCGAGTTCAACCCGGGGGGCCGCGTGATCGACGGTGAGGACCGCGCCAATGTGCGCTGCACGGTGCGCCGCTCAGGCGACAACTACATCGTGGAGGGCTCGGTGAAGCAAGGCGCGACCAGCCTGTTCGTGAAGAGCTCAGACGTCGATCCGGTGTCGCGCCTCGGCAGCGCCGTCGTCTCGCTGCAGTACCAGGCCACGGCCTACTCTTGGGACAGCAAGCTCCCCCACTGCACCCTCACCGTGCTGGGCCCAGGCGAGCCACAGATCCACTCCGGCGCGGTGTGGGCGAAGTTCGATTGCCCCGCGCTCCAGGGCAAGCAGCTCGACGACTACTGCGGCGTCAACGGCGTCTTCGTGCTCGAGAACTGCGAAGAGTAGCGGCGCCCCGGCGCAGCTTCTTTTTTTGGGGGTCGGGGTGCGCTCAGCGTCGCTCGGCGGCGCCACCAAGGCCCTTGGCCGGCGCTGAGCGCCCGCGCCGAGGCACAGCCTAGTCAGCCATGCTGACGATGCAGCCAGGGCGCCGCATTGTCAGTCACTCTGATGGCATCGTCAGGGTGCCTATTCATCAGTTGCTCTGACGAATAGGCACAGGCGAGCTAGCGTCGCCACGCGCTGGGTCGCGCCTCCGCGCGACGCGCGGCGCTCCCCAACCCCCTCGAAAAAAACGGCCACCCGCCGCCGCGGGGTGACCGCCCCCGCCCCCAACCTCAGCTGCGAGAGCTTGGTGGCGCCTCTTCCAGCGTGAACGGCGCGGGCATCACGTTCGCGGGCAGCGTGTCCCCGAGCGCGGTCCGGCTGATATCTGCTGGGGCCTCCGCCACGCGGACGAGCACCGCGGTGATGTTGTCCTCGCCGCCGTGCTCATTCGCGAGCTTGATCAGCCCCCGGCAGGCGAGCTCCAAATCGTCTGTTGAGCTGACAACCTCGAGGATCTCCTCGTCCTCGATCATGCCGCTCAGGCCGTCTGAGCACAGCACGTACACGTCCCCGGGCTGGACGTCGTCGCTCTGCAGATCGACCGCGACCTGATCTTGCATCCCGAGCGCTCGGGTGATCACGTTCTTCGGGAGCTCGCTGCGCTGCGCCTCCGTGAGCTCTGGCATCGCCAGGAGGTAGTCGTTCACCAGCGAATGATCGCGGGTCATTTGGGTGATCTCGCCGCCGCGCACGCGGTAGGCGCGGCTGTCACCCACGTGACCGATGTACATCTTGCCCTTGCGAGGGCTGAACAGCGCGCCCACCACCGTGGTGCCCATCCCCTGACACTCGCGAGATTGGAGGCTGCGCTCAAAAATCTGGCGATTCGCGAGCCGAATGCCTGTGAGTAGACGGTTCTCTTCCTCGCTCAGGCGCGCGTCGAAGTGAAACGGCCAGGTGACGTCGTCGTTCGCGGTCGCGCGGAAGAACTCCGCGATTGAGTCGGTCGCGATGCGGCTCGCGACGTCCCCAGCGCGGTGACCGCCCATGCCGTCAGCGACGATGAACAGCTCATGATCGCTCAGCACCGCGAAGCAGTCTTCGTTGTGCTCCCGCTGCAAGCCGACATCGCTCGCCCCAGCGGCGCGCGCGCGCAGCCGAGTCACAGGTGGCTCCCGACGATGAGCGACCCGGCTACAAGCGAGCCAGAAGCGAACGAGGCTTCACCCACGCAGGCGATCTCCACAACCACACCCGACGGTTTCATGCGGCGGCTCCAAGTGTCAAGCATACACCACCTCAGTCCTCTCGGCGCCTCAACAACCCGGCTAGCAGCGGAACCTCGCCCGCGAGCCGTGGCCCTGAGGGCGACAAACGGTCAGCCGCTTGTCGCCCGAGGCTACACCTCGAGGATGTCCTTCTCGCGCGCTGCGACCAGCTGGTCCACCACCCCCACCCCCTGGGAGACGACCTCCTCCACCCGCTTCTTCGCGCGCTCCTGCTCGTCCTCGCTGATGTCCCCCTCGGACTTCAGCTCACCGAGCATGTCGATCGCCTCGTGGCGCCCCTTGCGGATCGCCACCTTGCCGTCCTCACCCGCGCGCTTGGCGAGCTTGGCGAGATCGCGGCGCCGCTGCTCACTGAGCGGCGGGATCGGGACGCGGATGAGATCGCCGTCGACCTGTGGGTTGAAGCCCAGATCGCTCTCACGGATCGCGCGCTCGATGGCCTGAACCTGGCCCTTCTCCCACGGCTTGACGGTGAGCATGCGCGCCTCCGGGACGCCGACCGACGCCATCTGAGACAGCGGGGTGCTCTGGCCGTAGTAGTCGACCCGGATGCCGTCGAGCATGCCGGAGTTTGCCCGCCCCGTCCGCAGCTTGGCGAGCTCACGCTTGAGCGCCTCGTGGGCCTTGGTGATCGCGCTTGCAAGCTCCGTCAGCACATCCTCAGTCATGTGTCCTCCTCGAGAAAAGCCGGGGCCTTATATCACCCAGCCCCACGTGTCGCACCCTTCACTTCAACCCAGGCGCTGCTTGTAGTCTTCGTAGCCAAAGCGCCGCACCTCGCGCAGCACGCCCGCGTCTGCGTGCACGATGGAAGGCAGCCGCACGCCGTTGAAGGTCGTGTTCTTCACCATCGTGTAGTGCGCCATGTCGAGGAACACCACGCGGCTGCCTACTTCGAGCGGCTGATCGAAGGAGTAGTCGCCGATCACGTCCCCCGCCAGGCAGGTGAGCCCGCCGAGCCGGTAGTCGTAGCGCCGCACGCCGGGCCGGCTCGCATCACGTACCTCCGCGCGGTACGGCATCTCGAGCACGTCGGGCATGTGAGCCGTGGCTGAGGTGTCTAAGATCGCGATCGGCAGCTCGCCGTCGATGATGTCCAGCACGGAGGCCACCAGCACGCCGGTGTTGAGCGCGATCGCCTCCCCCGGCTCAAGGTACACCTGGACGCCCCAGCGCTCACGGAAGCCCTTCACCAAGCGGATCAGCTGGTCCACATCATAGTCAGGCCGCGTGATGTGATGGCCGCCACCGAAATTGACCCAGCGCACGCGCCCGATGACGTCGCCGAAGCGCGCCTCGAACGCCGCCAGGGTGCGCGTGAGGGCGTCCGCCCCCAGCTCACACAGCGTGTGGAAATGCAGCCCATCGATGAGCGGGATGAGCTCCTCGCTGAGCGCCGCGCGGCGCGTGCCGAGGCGTGAGCCGGGCGCGCACGGATCGTACAGGGCGACCTTCACCTCCGAGTGCTCCGGGTTCACCCTGAGCCCCACTTGGAGCCCTCGCTCCCTCGCGCGCGCCCCAAAGCGCTTTAGCTGCGCCGGTGAGTTGAACACCAGGTGGTCAACCAAGCCGAGCAGCGCCTCGATGTCCGCCTCCGAGTAAGCCGGCGCGTAGGCGTGCACCTCACCGCCGAACTCCTCACGCCCGAGCCGCGCTTCGTCAGGTGAGCTGGCGGTGATGCCAGGCAGCACCTGGCGGATCTCCTGAAAGGTACGGAACGCCGCGAAGCCCTTCAACGCGAGCAGCACCTTGCAGCCCGCCTCCGCTTGCACCCGCGCGAGCACCGCGAGGTTACGCCGCAGCTGAGGCAGGTCGATTACATAGGCAGGTGTACTGACCTGACTCACGTCGGTCTTGGGATCGCAGGGCACCGCCCAGGGGATGTCGCTCTCCGCGGACACTCAGCGCTCCTCCACGTGCCAGGGCAGGCCGTGCGCCGCGAGCGCCTCAAGGAAGGGCAGCGAGTCGAGCTGCTCCAGGTTGAAGACGCCCTCCCCACGCCACTTCCCCGTGAGCATCATCTTGGCGCCTACCATCGCCGGCACGCCGGTGGTGTAGCTCACCGCCTGTGAGCGCACCTCGCGGTAGCACGCCGCGTGATCGCAGATGTTGTAGATGAACACGCGCTTCGGCTTGCCGTCTTTACGGCCCTCGATGAGGCAACCGATGCTCGTCTTGCCGGTGTAGTTCTCCGCGAGGGAGGCAGGATCTGGCAAGAGCGCCTTCAAGAACTGAATCGGTACGATCTGCTGACCTTGAAACTCGATCGGATCGATGCGGGTGAGGCCTACGTTCTCCAGCACCTTGAGGTGGGTGATGTACTGCTCACCGAAGGTCATGAAGAAGCGGATGCGCTTGAGGCCCGGCAGGTGCTTCACCAAGGACTCGAGCTCCTCGTGGTAGAGCACGTAGGCGCGGCGCACCCCGACGCCTGGGAAGTCGAAGTCCTGATGCACGCTGAGCGGGGGGATCTCCTTCCACTCGCCCTGCTCCCAGTAGCGGCCGTTCTGGGTGATCTCCCGGATGTTGATCTCCGGGTTGAAGTTGGTCGCGAATGGGTGCCCGTGGTCGCCGCCGTTGCAATCCAGGATGTCCACCGTGTCAATTTCATCGAACAGGTGGTCTCGCGCGTAGGCGCAGAACACGTTGGTGACCCCCGGGTCGAAGCCGCTGCCGAGCAGCCCCATCATGCCCGCCTGCTTGAAGCGCTCCTGGTAGGCCCACTGCCAGCTGTACTCGAACTTGGCGACGTCCGGCGGCTCGTAGTTGGCGGTGTCCAAGTAGTCCACGCGGCGGGCGAGGCAGGCGTCCATCAGCGCCAAGTCTTGGTACGGCAGCGCCACGTTGAGCAGCAAATCCGGCTTCAGCTCATCCAGCAATTGGATCGTCTGACTGACGTCATCCGCGTCGAGCTGGCGCACCTCGATCTGGCGCCCCGTCATCTCCAGCACCTCCCGCTGGATCGCCTCGCAGCGCGCGAGCGTGCGGCTCGCCAGCACGATCTCCGAGAACACCTCGGGCACCTGCGCGCACTTGTGCACCACCACCTTACCGACGCCACCAGCACCGACGATCAAGACCTTGCTCATCGCTCCTCCGTGCCGCAATGCTCCCTGATGGGCTCCCAGGGCCGCGCGGCGCGGGACGTGTGCCACAGCTTCCGAAGCGGCGCCATCCCCGGATTTTTGTCGGGGGTTTTGGGGTTTGGCACCGCACTTCAGGGCGGCGTGCAGCTGACGCGCGGGGCCCTCTTCACGAGCGTGTCACACCACGAGCGGCCGCGCGCCGTCGAAGAAGCGCCGGATCTCAGCGCTGCGCGCCAAGGCGTCCCGGCGCCCCAGATCCATCAACCGCTCCGCGAAGCCGCCCTCAAAGAGCACGTAGGCCGCCCAGTCAGCTTGCGAGCTGCGCGCTGCGTTCAGCAGCCAGCGAGGGATGCGGCGCAGCTGCCAAGAGTCCAGGTGGCGCTCCAGGTGATCGTTGGCGATCGCGCCGAGATCTTCTGAGGGGCTAAACACCAAGGTCTCGATGCGGCGGTAGTGGGTGCCGCGCTCATCCATCAACGCGCGCTCCACCTCCGCCATGCGTTCGTCCGGCAGCACCCGCGCGAGCACCTCCACCAGGCTGTTCACCCGCTGGAGCACCGCCAAGTCATACACCACCGGGTCGAGCAGCAGCGCGTTCATCACTTTTCCTGCAAGGAAAAGCAGGCTCGGGTACTGAGTCGGGCTGATCTCAGGCTCCACCTGGCCCCGGCGCCCGAGCGTGACCACCACCAAGCGATCCGCGCCGGCGCGGATCGCGGGGGAGATGGGCGTGTTGAAGCGGAGGCCGCCGTCGCAGTAGTAGGTGTCGCCGATGCGGCGCGCGGGGAACAGCACCGGGATGGCCGCGGACGCGAGCACGTGATTGTGGTCGATCGGCGCGAGCACCGACTCCCGCCGCGGATCGCGCGACGGGCGGTAGTCCATCGCGGGCGCCAGCTCAGTGAACACCGTGGTGCGCCCGCTCGCCACGTCGAGCGCCGCGACCGACAGCGACAGCGTGCGCCCCGCCGCCACATTCTCGCGCAGCGCCTGCCAGTCGATGTGCGCGCCGATCAGCGCCTCGAGGGCGCGCGGATCGAGCAGGGAGCGCCCGGAGGTTGTGCCCTGGGTGCCGTGCGCCGCGCGACGAAACCCCGCCTGTACCGAGAGGAAGCCGAGCGGATCGAGCCGCAAATGACGCTCGATGGCGAGCTGCGACCACACCTCACGCAGCCTGCCCACGCCCAGATCAGGGAGGTGCGTGCTGGCGGCGAGGTAAGCCGCGTTGATGGCACCCACCGAGGTGCCCGCGAACACACGGAACGGCGAGGCGCGCCGGTCGCCCAAGGCCGCGAGGATCCCCTCCACCACGCCCGCCTCATACGCGCCCCGCATCCCCCCGCCGCTCAGCACCAGGCCGTTGCGCGGCTCCTGACTGACCGGCGCGATGCTCGGGCGCATGGACCCGCGGCTGCCACGACTCTCGGGCGGGGAGCTGCTGTCTGGACCGCTCACTGGGGTGCCCCCATGGCAGGGCGCCAGGCCCCGGCTCGCGTGCTGCCTCGCTGAGAGCTCTGCATCTTGCTTGAGGATAGCCGATCCGCCTAGGACCGGTGGCTTGATCCGGATCTGAACGCGACGTCAACCGCGGCGCGCCACGGGAGCGCTTTTGCGAGTTCGTGGGGCGGCGAACTGACCGGCGCTCTAGGACGCCGAGCGGTCTACCGTTTGGCGTCCTCAAATCACAAGCTAGAGTCGCGCCATGCACCAGGTGGTGAGCTCCGCGAGCGCCGCGCACCGCCTTGAGCGCGGCCGCGCGTTCTTGCGCGAGGGTGGCCGCGACGCGCAGCAGCTCATCCTCGGCAACCCGCTCGGAGTGACTCGGCTCGTCCACGCGAGCCTCGCGCGCGGCGAGGCCTGCCTGGGGTGGCAGCGAGAGCAGCTGATGTCCTTCGCAGGGCGCCTGGCGCAGCCGGTCCTCGCCGCGCGCGGCCTCACCTTGGCGACGCCCCTCGCGTTGCTCGCCGTCGCGCACCAGGTGCTGACCGACTTGAGCCGAGACGGCGCCTTGGGCAGCCTGGAGCGCATCTTTGGGCGCCCTGGGCTGCCGCGCGCGCTGGTGCGAAGCTACCATGAAGTCAGCCTAGCTGACCTTCACCCCAGCGCGCTCACGGACGCGCGCCGCGACGTGCGGGACGCGCTCATCAGCCTTGACCAAGCCTTGGAGCGAGCCCAGCTAGCGCCCCCAGCGCTGGCCCTGAAGCTCGCCTGCGAGGCGCTCGGCGACCCGGCCGTGTCCGTCCCCTCGCGCGCGCTGCTGCTCGATCTCCCGCTCAAGCACGCGCTTGGCGCGCGCTTGCTCACGGCGCTCGGTCAGCGCGCTCAGTGCCTCGCGCTCGTCCCGCGCGGCGACCGAGAGAGCGAGCGCGCCTTGACCCTCGCGCTCGGCGTCGACGTCAAGCATCAGGACGCTAACCTGACCACCACCAACCTCATGGTGGCTCAGCTCCAGGCGCGGCTGTTTCAACATGAAGAAGCGACGAAGCTTGTGGGAGACACCGGCGGCGTCCAGCTCTTCAGCGCGCCCGGTGAGGGGCGCGAGTGCGTGGAGATCGCGCGCCGCGCCCTGGACTACGCCGGGCGCGGCGTGCCCTTCGAGCGCATGGCGGTGCTGCTCCGCGACCCGCGGACCTACGGCCCTCACCTGAAGGAGGCCTGCCAGCGCGCGGAGATCCCGCTCTACTTCACGCGTGAGCTGGCGCGCCCGGACCCGGCGGGGCGCGCGCTGCTCACCCTGCTCGACTGCAAGGCGGAGGGCCTGCCAGCGAGCCGCTTCGCTGAGTACCTGTCGCTCGGCGTGAGCCCGCGTGTCACCCAGGCTGACGATTTGCGCCCCGACGCGGCGCGCGGCTGGGCGCCCAGCGAAGATGAGCTGGGGCAGCTCCCCGCGGCGGCGCTCCCCGAGGCGCAGGCCGAGCTCGAGCTGCCGGCGACGCTCGCCGAGGTGCGTGAACGCGGAGCAGAGGCGCGCGAGCTCACCGTGCCGCGACGCTGGGAGCGGCTGCTGCACGACGCCGCGGTGATCGGCGGGCGCGAGCGCTGGGAGCGGCGGCTCAAGGGCCTGATCGCCGAGCGCGCGCTCATCCTCAGTAAAACTGACGATGAGGGGCGCGCCGCGCGGCTGAGCCAAGAGCTCCATCAGCTGCGGGCCCTCGCTGAGTTCGCGCTCCCCTTGATCGACGCCCTCGCGGCGCTCCCGGAGCAGGCGCGTTGGGATCGCTGGCTCGATCTGCTGGCCCAGCTCGCGATGCAGGGCCTCGCGGCGCCTGCCCGCGTACTCAGCCTGCTCACCGAGCTCGCGCCGATGGGTGAGATCGGGCCTGTCTCGCTGTCTGAGGTGCGCGCGGTGCTCTCAGAGCACCTGGGTGAGCTGCGCCCGCTGCCGAGCGGCAGCCCCCAGGGCAAGCTGCTGGTCGCGCCGGTGGACGACGCGCGCGGCCTCTCCTTCGACGTCGTGTTCATCCCAGGGCTCGCTGAGAAGGTGTTCCCCCAGAAGGTGTCCGAAGATCCGCTGTTGCTCGACGCCGCGCGCGCCACCCACCCAGCGCTGGTTCAGAATGAGCAGCGGGTGGCGGCGGAGCGCTGCGCCCTGCACCTGGCGGTCGGCGCCGCGGAGCGCGCCGCCGTGCTCTCCTACCCGCGCCTCGACATGAGCCGCGGGCGACCGCGCGTGCCGTCGTTCTACGCGCTCGAGGTGCTGCGCGCAGTGGAGGGGCGCCTGCCTGGCTTTCAAGAGCTCGCTGAGCGTGCCGCGGGTGGCGCGGAGGGGCGCCTCGGGTGGCCCGCGCCGAGCGCCCCCGAGCGCGCCATCGACGACGCGGAGTACGATCTCTCGTTACTTGAGGCGTGCTTCGGGCCGGAGAAGCGGGCTCGCGCCGGTGCCGCTGCCTACCTAGTGGGGGCGAACCCCCACCTCGGACGTGCGCTGCGCTTCCGCGCCCGACGCTACAGCCTCAGGCGCTGGACCCGCGCTGACGGCCTGATCGAGCCCTCACCGGACGCGCAGGCCGCCTTGGGCGCGCACCGCCTCGCGGCGCGCCCCTACTCCGCGACGGCGCTCCAACATTTCGCCATTTGCCCTTACCGTTTCTACCTCGCGTCCATCCTACGCCTCACGCCGAGCGTCGCCCCAAGCTACGCAGAGGACCTCGACGCGCTCACCCGCGGCAGCCTGATCCATGAGGTGCAGGAGCGCGTCGGCGCTGAGCTCAAGCGGCGTGAGCTGCTCCCGCTTCAGGCGCGGGACCTTGAGCTCGCGCGCGGGCTGTTGAGCGCCGCGCTCCGTGAGGTCGAGGCGCGCTATCGTGAGGACAACGCGCCGGCCATCCTCCGGGTTTGGCAGGACAGCGTACGAGAGGTGGAGGCAGATCTCGACGGCTGGCTCGTGCGCCTGACGGAGGACGAGCGCTGGGAGCCGCTGCATTTTGAGCTGCGCTTCGGCCTGCCCCCTGAGGGCGCCGCGGCTGACGCGAGCCCCGCGCGCGAGGCGCTCCTGTTAGCCTCTGGGATCCGGCTGCGCGGCGCGATCGACGTGGTGGAGCGCGCTTCAAGCGGGGAGCTGCGGGCGACGGACTACAAGACAGGGCAGCCTCCGGCTACGAAGGAGCTCAGCCTGGGGGGCGGGCGCGCCCTGCAGCCGCTACTCTACGCGGAGGCGCTCGCCGCCTTGTTCCCAACGGAGACCGTCGTCGGCGGCAGCCTCTACTACTGCACGCGGCGCGGCGGCTATCAGCGCGCGGAGGTCCCGTTCACCGCCAGCAGCCAGCTGGCGCTGAAGCGCTTAGCGCAGACGATCGACGTCGCGCTCCAAGACGGCTTCTTGCCTGCCTACCCAGCGCCGAGCGCCTGCGCCCGCTGCGAGTTCCAGGTCGTCTGTGGTCCTTACGAAGAGCTGCGGACGGCGCGTAAAGATCAGCAGGACCCGCACGTGGTGGCGCTGAGCGAGCTGCGGAGGGAGCGCTGAGGTGAGCACTGAAGCGTCTGAGCTGAGCCGCGAGGGCACCGTCCAAGCGCCCGAGCGGAGCCTGGCCGACGCCGAGGCGCGCGCGGTGCTGCGCGAGGAGCTGGACGTCACCTTGGTGGTGGAGGCCGCGGCTGGCACAGGCAAGACGAGCGAGCTCGTGGGGCGCATCGCGGCCTTGGTCGCCAGCGGTCGCACCGAGCTGGCGCGAGTTGTCGCCCTCACCTTCACCGACAAGGCGGCCGGCGAAATGAAGCTCCGCCTGCGGCTGCTGCTCGAGCAGCGCCGTCAAGCGGAGGAGCGGCCCCGCGAGCGGGCTTACCTGACGCTGGCGCTAGCGCAGCTGGAGACGGCGCACATCGCCACGGTGCACGCGTTCTGCGCCGATCTGCTCCGTGAGCGGCCGATCGAGGCGGCGGTGGATCCGGCGTTTCAGGTGGTTGAAGAAGAGGACGCCGGGCGGACGCTCCAGCGCGAGTTCGCGCGCTGGTTCGAGGCGCACCTCGAGCACCCCCCGGAGGGGGTCCGGCGGCTCATCAGCCAGCGCGGCAAGGGCGCCCGCGGTGAGCTGCGGAGCGCCGCCCGCAACCTGTGCGAGCGGCGCGACTTCAGGGCGCCCTGGGCGCGCCCCACGCTCGATCGCGAGCCGTCGCTGTGGCGCCTCTTTCGCGAACTCTACCAGCTCGCGGCGGTGCATCATCACGCGCGGCGCGGCCAAGACTGGCTAGTGCGCGCGCTCGCTGAGCTGTGTCAGCGCCTCGAACGCGCCGCCCCGAGCTGGGCGGCTGCGGCGACCCTGGAGTGTCAGCCTGACGCACCACCGCCGCTCAGCGAGGCCGAGGTGGACCGCGTGGAGGCGGCGCTCCGCGCGCTCGAGCGCGCGACGCTGCCTGGCGGTCACCGCCCGCTCTGGGAGTATCGCGGCGGCAACGGGGAGCTCGCCCAAGGGCTCACCTTCGACGAGGCGCGCACCCGACTCGCGGCGCTGCGCGAGCAGCTCCGCCACCTCAATCAGCAGCTGAGCGCCGAGCTCGCCGCGCTCCTGCAGCAAGAGCTGTGGCCCGTGGTCGAGGCCTACACCTCACAGCTCGCCGCCGCTGGCGCGCTCGACTTCCTCGATCTGCTGCGCTCCGTGCGCGATCTGTTGGCTGGCTGCCCTGAGGTCAGGCGCGAGCTGGGTGAGCGCTTCAGCCACGTGTTCATCGACGAGTTCCAGGACACCGACCCGCTGCAGGCGGAGATCGTCTTGCTCCTCACCAGCGCCGATCTCAACGAGACCCGCCCGGAGCGGCTCAGGCCCACGCCCGGCAAGCTGTTCGTCGTAGGCGATCCGAAGCAGGCCATCTACCGCTTCCGACGGGCTGACGTGGCGGTCTATGAGCAGGTGAAGCGCCAGCTGCTCGCCTCGGGGGCGCGCCTGGTGCAGCTCTCCACCAGCTTCCGCTCCGCGCCGGCGATACAGGCGCTGGTGAACCAGTGCTTCGCCCCGCTGATGACCGGCGCGGCCAGCCACCAGCCTGACTACGTCCCCCTAGAGAATTTCCGCAAGGATTTCAATCAGCAGCCGAAGGTGGTGGCGCTGCCGGTGCCTGCCCCCTACCCCAGCTTCGCGAGCACCCCCAGGCCCACCGGCAGGGCGCTCGAGGCGAGCTACCCCGACGCGGTGGCGGCCTTCATCGACTGGCTGATCCGAGACAGCGGCTGGCAGGTGGAGGACCTCGAGGGCCCACGGCCCGTCGAGCCGCGCGACGTGTGCTGCCTGTTCCGCCGCTTTCAAGCCTACGGCCAGGACGTCACTCGCCCCTACGTGCGCGCGCTCACGGCCAGGAGTCAGCCCCACGTCCTCGTCGGCGGCCGCTCGCTGCACGGCCGTGAAGAGGTGCAGGCGCTCACCACGGCGCTCAAGGCGATCGAGTGGCCTGACGACGCGCTGAGCGTCTACGCCACCCTGCGCGGACCGCTGTTTGGCTTCAGCGACTCGGAGCTGCTTGAGCTCGCTCATCACCTGCACCCAAGCGGCGCCGCGCCCGAGGTGGTCGCGCGCCTCCACCCGCTCTACCCGCTGCCTCGCGAGCGCCTCCCTGAGCAGACCCGTGAGCTGGCTGACGCGCTGGATCTGTTGGGAGAGCTGCACCTGGGGCGGCGCTATCGCCCCATCCCAGAGACGATCTCGCGCCTCCTGACGGCCACCCGCGCCAGCGCCGGCGTCGCCATCTGGCCGAGCGGCGAGCAGGCGCTCGCCAACCTGCTGCGCGTCATCGATCACGCGCGGCGCTATGAGGCGGGCGCCGCCCGCTCGTTCCGCGGCTTCATCGAGCTGCTCGCGACTCAGGCTGAGCAAGGTCAGGGCGCCGAGGCGCTGGTGCTGGAGGAGGGCTCAGGCGGGGTGCGCCTGATGACCATCCACCGCGCCAAGGGCCTGGAGTTTCCGATCGTCATCCTGTGCGATCCAGGGGCGCCGCTCACCGCGCAGCGCCCCTCACGCTACGTCGACCCAGCGCGGGAGCTCTGGTGTGAGTCGCTCGCCGGGCACGCGCCGCTCGAGCTAACAGACCACGAAGCGGAGGTGCGCGACGCGGACGCCGCTGAGGTGGTGCGGGTGGCGTACGTCGCGGCGACGCGCGCGCGTGACCTGCTGGTGATCCCCACGCTCGGCGACGGACCCTTCCCCCACGTGGAGCGCTGGACGCAGGTCTTTCACCCCGGCATCTACCCGACCGATCGCCGCGCTGGGCGCCCCGCGGCAGGCTGCCCAAGCTTCGGAGAAGACAGCGTCGCCGCGCGGCCATTCGGAGAGGAGCAGGTCGTCCCGGTGAGGCCAGGCTGGTACGATGAGCTCGCCGGAGGCCACGGCGCGGTGTGGTGGGATCCGCTCGCGCTCAAGCTGAATCAGCCCGAGTTAGGGGGCCTACGCCAACAAGAGATCCTGCGCGCCGATGAGGGCGACCCCCAGGTGACCCTGGCTCATGAGGCCTGGCGCGCGACGCGCGAGCGGCGCCTCACGCAGGGGGCCACGGTGCGCGAACCGCAGGCGAGCTTCACTCAGGTGGCGCGCAGGGTACGTGAACCTGACGATTGGCTCGTGGAGCGCGCGGCCGCGGTTGCCATCGAGGGTGTAGACACGGCACCTGACCGCCCGCGCGGGCCGCGCTTCGGCACCCTGGTGCACGCGCTGCTCGAGCGCGCCGAGCTCACCCAGAGCCCGGTGGATGGAGCGGCGCCGGGTGGCTGGGTCGAGCTGTTGGGCCGGCAACTGGGCGCCACCGTGAGCGAACGCGCGGCGGCCGCCGAGGCTTGTCAGCGCGCGCTGAAGCACCCGCTCTTGCAGCGCGCCGCGCGCTCGGGCGCGCTCCGCCGCGAATGCCCCATCAGCTGGCGTACGCCTGAGGGGGAGCTGTGGGAGGGCGTGGTCGATCTGGCGTTTCAGGAGCCGAGCGGCTGGGTGGTGGTGGACTTCAAGACTGATCTTCGCGAGCCTTGCCCTGAGCACACCTTGATTTACCGCTGCCAAGTCGCGCTCTATTGCGAGGCGCTGACGGCAGCCACCGGGGAGCGGGCGAGTGGTTACTTGCTCGGCGTCTAGCAGCAGGTGACTCGGGCTTGTACATGACGCGCTGAGCCAAGCCTCATGCCGGGTCCGCTGCTCGACGCTGCGTTCCCTCGTGCCGCGCTAGTTGCTCGATTTGAGGACAACAAGCCGTAAACCGCTGGTCGTCCTAGCGCCGAGCGCCGAGAGGTCAGATACTCCCAACCCGGTGTACGAGAGTTCCTGGAAACGCCGCGACTCTGTCCTGCCCGCGGCAGGCTCGCGCAGCGGGATCCGCCTCGCCCCAAGCGGTCAACGCTGGGGCGCGTACGAGGGGATCTGCCAGCTCGCGAGCGGCGGGATGGCGAGCGTGCACCTCGCGCGCCGAGTGGGCTCGCGCGGTGACTCAGGGCTGGTGGCGGTGAAGGTGCTGCACGCCCACCTACAGGACGACGAGCACCGCGCGCTGTTCCACCGCGAGGCGGAGCTGATCTCACAGATCCGTCACCCCAACGTCGCCAGCCTGATCGAGGCAGGTGAGCAGGCAGGCGAACCTTATCTGGTGATGGAGTACGTGGAGGGCAGCACCCTCGCCTCACTCCAAGCGCACGCGGCGCGCACCGGCGGCTGGCTCAAACCAGAGGTCTCACTGACCCTCTGCATCGACGCCCTGGCGGGGCTGCACGCCGCGCACACCCTGAAGGACGCCTCAGGGCAGCTCGCGCGCGTGGTGCACCGCGACGTCTCCCCGCAAAACATCTTGGTGGGGGTGGGTGGTCAGTCAAAAGTCGTAGATTTTGGCATCGCCTTGACTGAAGAGTCGGCGCACACCGACGTGGTGCGCGGCCGCCTCGCGTACATGGCGCCGGAGCAGATGCGCGCTCAGGCGGTGGATGAGCGCGCGGACGTCTACTCGATGGGCGTCGTGGTGTGGGAGCTGCTCGCCGCGCGGCGCCTCTTCAAGCACCGAAACCCGCTGGACCAAGCCGCGGTCGAGCTGATCCCAAGCGTGAAGAGCGTGAAGCCCGGGACCCACCCGGCGCTTGATCGCTGCGTGATGAAGGCGCTCGAGGCCGAGCCGAGCAAGCGCTACGCGAGCTGTGAGGCCTTCGCTGACGCGCTCGAGTCAGCCCTCGAGGAGGCGCGGCTTGAGCCCTCTCGGCGCGGCGTGTCGGAGCTCGTGCTCGGCGCGGCGGGCCGCGAGCTGGAGCAGCGCCGCACCAGCGCTCGCGCGGCAGCCGTGGCTGAGTCGCAACCACGCCAGGAGCTCGTCTCCCGCCCCGACTCAGAGCCTCGCGCTTCGGCCCCGCCACCCTTCGCGCCGCGCGCTCCCTTGCCGTCAGCGCCGTTCGCCTCAACACCGCATGCCTCGGCGCCGTTCACCTCCGCGTCCCACGCCTCTGCGTCGCCTGCCCCTGTGCTCCTCTCACAGCCCGCGTCCGCGCCGCCCCCAGCTCAAGTCAGTATCCCTGACGGCCACAGCCAGGCCTCAGCTCAAGTCAGCATCACTGACGGCCTCAGCCAGACCCCACCTCCCGTGAGCCCGGCGTCAGTGCCGCCGCCGCCCGTCCTCGAGCTGTCACAGCTGATCTCGCTGTCGGCCTTGGAGGCAGCGCAAGCCAGGCCCGCGCCGAGCGGGCTCCGGGCGTGGCAGTGGATCTTGGCCTTGGGGGCGCTCGCGCTGGTCGCCAGCCTGCTCGTGCTTGTTTGGCGCAGCAAGGCGCCGCCTGACACCACCTTCATCGCCCCGAGCAAGCCCACCGCGGAGGCCACCGCCGCGCCCGCTCCCGCCCCAACGCAAGCGCCACCCCCTCAGTCGCAATCGCAGTCGCAGTCGCAGCGCGGCGCCCTCAGCCTGGATGATCTCCCCGTCCAGCAAGGTGGCCCCGCACCGGCGCCGCGGCCTCGAGGACAGTCCGCGCCTGCACCCGCCGCAGCACCTGCACCCGTTGCAGCGCCTGCACCCGCAGCACCGGCACCCGCTGCAGCGCCTGCACCGGCACCCGCTGCAGCGCCCCGGCCAGCCCCCCCGAGCCGCCCGGCGCCAGACATCGATCTAGCGAACCCCTACCGCTGAGCGACGCCCATCGCTGTTCGGCGCACGTCGCTGTTCGGCGCCCTACCGCTGAGCGGCGCCCATCGCTGTTCGGCGCCCTACCACTGAGCGGCGCAGCACCTAGGCGCGGTTCGTCAGGCTCACTCACCGAGCAGGGCAGCATCTGGATCGTCCGGCTCACTCACCGAGCAGGGCAGCATCTGGATCGTCCGGCTGACTGCTGTTGGCCGGCCCGCGCCCATATGCCATCGCTAAGAGCCACCCGCCGATCACCAGGCCCAGCACCACGAACCACCACCAGATGGCGGGCGCCGCCTCCACGCGCTTGAGCGGCTCAGGACCACCCGGAGGTGGCTCGGCTTCGGGAGGCAGCGTGGGCTCGCTCACGCTGCCCGTTCTAGAGCGGCGATCAGTT
>CAYQAC010000013.1:0-42232 GCA_964415255.1 uncultured Polyangiaceae bacterium
GGTCTACGCCGCGCCAGCAGCGCCGGCGCCGCCCCAGTCGCCGCCTTCACCTGCCCAAGCGCCCGCCTACCCGGCCCCCGCGCCGCCCTACCCATCCGCACCGCCCTACCCATCCGCACTGCCCTACGCCCCGCCCCCCGCGCACCAGTCAATCCCCCTGACTTCCGCGGGCCGAGCGGACGCCCCGCCAGCCACCGTGCGGATCCCCGGCGCCGCCTTCGCCTTCGCGCCGGCAGCCCCCGAGCCGCACGCTGCCAGCGCCGGGGCGTACACCTCGGGCCAGCCACACGTCAGCTCAGCTGACGCCTACCCGGCCCCTGCTTCAGCGCCCGCGGTCACCACCTTCCTCGGCCTCGGGGTGTTTGAGTTCGCGATGCTGTGCGGCGAGCTAGATGTGGCGCCCCGCGAGTCAAAGCCCCAAATTTTACACAAATACTCGCTCACAGAGGCGAGCTACTACGAGCTGATGAACCTGTTTCGCGAGCACCTGGCCGTCACCCCAACTGACCTCGAGGCCTGGCGCGCGCAACGCGAGATCGCCCGGCGGCACTGGCGCAGCCTCTACGAGCAGCGCGTATGACGCGCTTCACCCGCCTGAGCGAGCTGCTCGCCGCCGCCGCCACGGGGCGCGCGCTCGGCGCCGTGGTGAGCGGCTTGTCGCTCGCCGGTGCCCGGCTCGCGCAGTACGACTTGCGGCAGGTCCGCTTCGAAGATTGCGACCTGAGCGGGGCAGAGCTCTCCCAGGCGCGGCTTGGGGGTGCCACGTTTCAGCGCTGTCAGCTGAAAGACGCGCGGCTCCGCGAGGCCGACCTAGCGGAAGCGAACCTCACGGGGCAGGCCCTCTCCGGCGTGGACCTGACGGGCGCTAACCTCCAAGGCGCCAACCTGGCCTACGCCGATCTGCGCGGCGCCACTTGGGACCGCAGCGCGCTGCTCGACGTCGATCTGACGGGCGCCGATCTGCAGGGCCTGGACCTCACCACCGCGCGCGTGAAGATCGCGGCGCTAGGCGCCGCACAGCTCGCGGGCACGCGATTTTACCTCGCGGATTTCTCCGGGCTCGACCTGCAGCGCATCACGGTGAGCCGCGAGACCTCCTTCGAGCAGTGCCTGTTCGAAGAGGCTGAGCTCAGCCACACGAGGCTTGTGGGAGTGAACCTATTCAACTCAAACTTCCGCCGCGCGCGCCTGATCTCCGCCGACCTCAGCGACGCGCGGGGGGAGCAAGCGAGCTTCACCGAGGCGAACCTCAGCCTCGCGCGGCTGTGCCGCTACTATGGGCCGCGCGCCTGCTTCGCTGGCGCCGAGCTCACGGGCGCCGACGTGAGCGCCGCGCTGCTCCCCGACGCTGACTTCACCGACGCGAAGCTCGGCCGCGTGAACTTCAAGGCCTCCAAGCTAGACCACGCCAGGTTCACCCGCGCGAGCGCGGTGGAGGCGCTCTTCACCGAGGCAGATTTGAGCTGGGCGCGGCTCGATCACGCAGACCTCACCCGGAGCGTGATGCGGAGCGCGAACCTGATGTATGGAAGCCTCCACCAGGCTAAGCTTCAGGGCTGTCACTTCGCCCAAGCACGGCTTGAGGGGGTGCGCGCGACCGACCCTGACCGGCGACGCGCCGAGGAGTTTTGAGATGCCCAAGCCTGCGTTCATGAGCCCCCTCGCCTCAGCCAGCGCGCTAGAGCAGCGCCCACGCGAGGACGCGCTGCCCCCACGCGGCGCGAGCTGCTTTGAAGCGCTGGTCACCCAAATCGAGGGTGAGCAGATCGGCCTGCGGCCCGTCCACTCAGAGCAAAACGCGCTCAAAGCGCGCGTCGCCACGCTGGGCTATCAGCCCCACCTGGGCGACCGAGTGCTCGTCCAGCGCGCCGATGGGGCGCGCGGTGGCGCCTACATCATCGGGGTGCTCCACCCCAGCGCGCTGACGCTGGGCAGCGGCTCGTCAGCTCTGGGCGACGGTGCGTCAGGTGCACTGACGACGAGTGGTGAGGTGGCAGGCGAGCTGACGCTGAGCGACGGTGCGTCAGGTGCACTGACGAGCAGCGATGAGGTGGCAGGCGAGCTGACGCTGGGTGGTGGGTCGTCAAGTGCGCTGACGGTGAGCGGCGAGGTGGACGGCGCACTGAGCCTGACGAGCGATGCATCCGCAGAGGAGCCGCTCAAGGGGTGGCTGGAGAGCCCCAGCGGGGACCGCGCGGAGCTGCGCGGCAGCGCCCTGGAGCTCAGGGGCGCGCAGGGCGAGCTGCTGGTACGTTTCCACACGGAGACGCGTGAGCTCGAGCTGGTGAGCGCGGGGGATCTCACGCTGCGGGCGCCAGGCACGCTGCGCCTCGCCGCCGAGACGATTGAGCTCAACTCCACCACCACGCGCTCGAAGGCCGAGCGCCTCAGCCTCACCGCCCAGGAGGCGGAGGTGGCCGCCGGGTCGCTCAGGCTGAGCGCGGAGCGCGTGATGAGCCGGGCTGAGGAGGCTTACATTGAGGTCGAGCGGCTGCTGGAGACGCGCGCGGCACGCGCGCGGCTGCTAGTGAAGAGCACGCTGGAGCTGTTCGCGCGGCGCACCAGCATCCGCTCAGAGGAAGACACCCGCGTCGACGGCAAGCGCGTGCTGCTCGGCTGAGGAGGAGAACATGTTCCCAGCATCTACCAAGGCCGGCGGCATCTGCCTCGCAGCACCTGACGTGTGTCAGGTGCCCTCCCCGAGCGGCCCTGTACCCACACCATTTCCTAACATCGCGATGCTCGCCAACGCGAGCAAGGTCTCCACCAAGGTGCTCATCGAGAACAAAGAGGTGGTGCTCGAGACGTCGGAAATCGCGAGCAGCCAGGGGGATGAGGCGGGCTCAGCGGGCGGCGTGGTGTCAGGGACCGTGGCGGACAAAGTGGTGTTCAAGGTGGGCAGCTCGAAGGTGATCGTGGAGGGCAAAGGGGTCGCGCACCTGCTCGCTCCCACTGCCCACAACGGCTCCAACGCCAACGCGCCTGGCGGCGCCCAGATCGCGCCCAGCCAAGCCAAGGTGATCATCGCGCCCTGAGCTTCAGCGCCCCCACGTCCATTCGCAGCCCCTGCACCCTCCCATCGCACCATGTTCCTGAAGCTGCCGAAGCGACCCCGCGAGCGCGTCCCAGCCATCACCGACTCCGCGCTGTCGGTGACGACCTTCCCGTGGCGCTTCCGACCCGGAGAGGACTCCCTGGTGGTGGTCGCCAAGCTGAGCCTGGAGCTGCGCCCGGGGCGCGTCGCGACGCCGCTGGACGAGAGCGCACCGCTCAGCGGTGAGGAGCACTGGGACGACCTCATCACCGCGAGCCTGAGGGCCGGCGGCGATCTCGCGCCGCTCAAGCTGCGCGCGGATGTCTGGGTCTCGGGCCACGCTCACCCTGAACCGGGCGCGACCGCCTCGCCGCTCGGCCTCAGTTTTGGGCCACTGGAGCGCCGCGGCGCGGTGATCGGCGATCGGCGCTGGGACGGGGTCGGCGTCACCTCACCCGAGCCCATGCGCGGCCCCGTCCCGCTGCGCTACGAGCGCGCCTTCGGAGGTCTCGGCTACGCCGCGAACCCAGTGGGGCGAGGCCATGGTCCTGGCGCGCGCCTCTTGCCAAACTTGGAGGACCCAAGCGCGCTGATCCGCGACCCGAGCGATCGACCCGCGCCCTGGTGCCCCGCGCCCGTCGCGAGCACCTGGGCGCCGCGCGCCGCGCTGCTCGGCAGCTACGATAACGCTTGGCTGAAGCGTCACTGGCCATATTTCCCTGAGGATTTTGACTACGCCTATTTCAACACGGCGCCCAGGGCGCAGCAGCTCGACTCCGCGCGCGGCGACGAGCGCTTCGTACTCACCGGCATGCACCCGAGCCACCGTCAGCTGGAAGGTAAGCTCCCCGGCCTGGTCGCGCGCGCGTTCGCGCAGACGACTGAGGAGCATGGCCTGCGCTTCGTCGAGGTCGCGCTGACGCTCGACACCATCGCCTTCGAGCCTGACCAGCTGCTCGCGCACCTGGTGTTCCGCGGCTCAATCCAGGTGACAGATGAGCTCGCGCCGGAGCTCGCCACCGTCTACGTCACCCTCGACGATCTCACGCAGCCCGCGCCCCTCACCACCTGCCGTGAGCGCTTCTCAAACAAGCTCGCTCACCTGGAGCCCGAGGTGAGCTCGCTGCCACAGCTCCGCTTTGGCGTGCGGGACCCGAGCGTGGAGCAGGCCAGGCGAGCCCAGGCGGAGCAGGCCGCCCAGCGCATCCCGCTCCAAGAGGCGAAGCCACCACGCCCGAGCGCTATCGCGGCGCGAAGCCGCGCGCAGGTGATCGCCCTGTTGGAGTCCCAAGAGCCCCTCACGAACGCTGACTTGTCAGGCTGTGATCTCTCCGGGCTCGACCTCAGCAAGCGTGACCTGAGCGCCGCCCGGCTCAGCCAAGCCAACCTCTCAGGCGCCAAGCTCTCAGGCGCGCGCCTGACGAGCGCCGTGCTGCTCGGAGCCAACCTAGCCGGCGCCGATCTACGCGGCGCGCAGGCCGACGGCGCGAACCTAGCTGAGGCCACGCTCGCCGGCGCCGATCTGTCAGGCGCCAACCTGGCGTACGCGACGCTGGCCGACGCGCGCGGCGCCGCGTGCTTCGATCAAGCGACCTTGACTCATGCCGACCTGAGCGACGCGCAGCTCGACCACGCGAGCTTCCAACACGCGGATCTGCGCAGCGCGAGCCTCTACGGGGCGCGCCTTCGTCAGGCAAACTTCCTAGGCGCCGACCTAACAGACGCCATGGCTTACGAGGCCGAGCTGACGGGCGCGCGCTTTAACGGCGCCGATCTCACGCGCCTACGCGCCGACGAGGCGCGGCTGGATGAGGCCCAGCTCATGTCGGTGCGCGCTGAGGGCGCGAGCTTCCTCGAGGCGTCCCTCACCCGCGCGAACCTCTCGGGAGCGCGGCTCGATGACGCGGTGCTGAACCACGTCAGGCTCGATCACGCTAACCTCGCCCGCGCTCGCCTGCCGCGCGCGCGGCTCCGCTACGCGAGCCTGAAAGGCGCCTCGCTCCTCGGCGCCGGCTTGATGGAGGCGAACCTCGAGCGCGCAGATCTAACCGGCGCCGATCTGCGCGGCGCGAGCCTGTATGGCGCCGAGACGCTCGGCGCCAAGCTCAAGGAGGCGCGCCTCGAGCAGGCTGATCTCGCCGCCACCAAGCTCTGTCACCCACTCCTGAAAGATCGCTAACCACCGGAGCCCCCATGAACGACGACAACCTCCGAGTCAGGCTCTACTCCTCCGCGCTGGGCGCGCCCGTTGACCTGCTCACCTTGAGCGGCACCGAGAAGATCTCCCAGGCGAACGCCTTCAAGCTCACGTTCACGGCTGAGGTGGGCCTCGATCTCGCGGCGCTGGTGGACCCAGACGCGCGCGCTGCGGTGCTGTTCTTCCGCGGCGTGGAGCTGCTGCGCGTCATGCACGGCCGCCTGATCGCCGCGGAGTCCTACTTGGAGAAGGAGCGCTCCACCCCTACGGCGAGCGTCCAGTTCGCGCCGCGCGCCGCGCGCCTCGCGATGCACCGCCGCACCGAGAGCTACACCGGCACGCTCGATGAGATCTTGCAGGCGGTGCTGGAGCGCTCTGGTTTCGTCAATGAGCATGACTATGAGCTGCGTCTCAGCACGGCCTACCCCTCACGGGAGTTCGTGCTCCAGTACCATGAGGACGATCTCTCGTTCATCTCCCGCCTGTGTGAGCACTGGGGCGTCTACTTCTTCTTTGAGCACGGGCAGCGCGACGTCATGGTGTTCTGCGATGACGTCCAGTCCGTGCGGGATGTCGCCACGAGCCCTGAAGACAAAGAGCCTAAGCCGGGCGCGCCGCAGAACCCCGAGGGCCAAGGCCCAACCCAGGTCCCCTTCCAACTGTTCGGCGACCAGAGCAGCGTGAAGCGCTTGGCGGTCTTAGCGTTCGGAGAGGAGCGACGCGCGGTCACCGGCATGGTGGTGGTCCATGACTACAACTACCGCCTTCCATCGCTCCCCTTGAACACCACGGTCCCCGTGACGGACCCTGCGGAGGGGATCCAGGTAGAGTACGGCCTCCACTACAAGACGCCTGAGGAGGGCCGCCTGTTCGCGACGCGGCGCTCCGAGGCCCTGCTCGCCACCCAGCACACTCACCGCGGCGAGAGCAACACCCCAGTGCTACGCGCTGGGGGTAGCCTCGTGATGACTCACCCTGACGAGGGCGATCGCCCGCTGCTCATGACGGGCGTGATCCATGAAGCCACCCCCGCGGGCTACAGCAACCACTTCTCGGCGCTGCCCGCGGGGGTCAGCTACCGCGCCCCCATCATCACGGCGAGGCCGCGCATGGCGGGCGTCGTCACGGGCATCGTCATGGGACCTGAAGCTGACGATCCGCTGATTGATGAGGAGGGACGCTACCAAGTGGCGCTGCTCTTCGACGCTGGTCCTGGCGCAGCCCGGCAGACGCGCCCCATCCGCATGCTCCAGCCAACGGCTGGGCCTGACTACGGCATGCATTTCCCCCTGAAGCCAGGCACCGAGGTGGCCGTCGCCTTCGTCAACGGCGATCCCGATCGCCCGCTGATCGTCGGCGCCGTCCCGAACCCCATCACCCCCTCGCCGGTTCGCGGCGAGCGCCAGAACCGCCGACGGAACCTGCTGAAATCCCTGTCGGGCATCGAGCTCGAGATGGACGACGACGCCTGAGCGGCGCCGCAACGTCTAGCGCCGCAACATCCAGCGCCGCAACATTCAACGTGCAGCGTCCAGCGCCGCAACATCCAGCGCCGCAACGTCACCCCCAACTCCAGCTGGGTTTGGGGGTTTGGCAAGACACCGAACGCCGCGTGCCACTCAGGGTGAGCTCAGGCCGACGGGAACAAGCCCAAGCTGAGGCTCGCCCGGAGCTGCGCGCTGACCAGCTCGGCGAGCGCACCTGGGCTCTCAAGCGCGGTGCGCTCTTCGTCAAGCAGGCTGACCTCCCCGGCGCGCCCCAAGTCGCGCAGCGTCTCCAGCACCTCATGCCCCGGCATGCGCCCGACGAGCTGCAGCAGCTCAGCGTGGAGCGGCGACAGCTCCACCGCGTGATGCCGCGCGGAGGTCACCACCCCTTGTACCGCCTCAAGCCGCGTGAGGGCGGTCGGGGCGGAGTCTTCAGTGAGGTGACGCGCTACCTCGGGCGTCCAGGGCAAGAGCTCAAGCTGACGGCGACTCACCAGCTCGACCAAGTCATCGAGCAAGCGCTCCAGAGCCTCAGGGGCGACCTCCACTTGCTCTGCGAGGCCACGCTGGGTCAGCTCCTGGAGCGCGCGAGGCAGCAGCTCGGCGGCGCGGAGCCCTGAAGGATATGCGCGCGCGAGGCACCAGAGGGCGGCCTTGTGCAGCGCGCTGGTGGAAGCCAGCACCGCGCCGGACTCTGCCCGAAACGACAGCTCTTCCCCCTCCGCGAGCAGCGGCTCGCGCGCGAGCGGCGTCAGCTGCGCGCTGAAGTACCCCGCCTCACGCAGCGGGTGCTGTGAGGGAGCGCTGAGGGGCGCCTCCACATGGCACAGCGAGGTGGCGCGAAACTGACGGTAAGAGAGCAGATCGAGCTGATTTAGCCACGACGAGGGCTCCGCTCGGCTCCCTTGTTCACCCGCCGCGAGCCCCAGCTCAAGCAGCCCATCAGCGGTGGCGGGGGCGCCCTCCGCCAAGAAGTGGAGCCCAGCCAGCGACGCACGCTCCAGGAACTCAGCGACGTACAGCGCCTCGTTGTGCTCCCCGAGGTACTCGCTCAGGAGGTAGCCGTCGTGTTTGCCAAGCGCGAGCGAGAGCTCAGCGCGGAGCAGCAGCGCATAGGGGTGCTCCTCAGTGCTCTTACGGAGCAGGCGCGTGAGCGCCAGGCGCGCCGCCTTGAGCTTGTTGCGCGGCGTTGCCTCGCTCGCCGCTGCGCGGCGCATCACGTCGCGCACGACGCCGCGCATGCGCCACCCCGGGAGCGTGTTGTAGCTCACGAGCGCGACGCCGCGCGGTGCCAGGGCGCGCTTGATGTAGTCAAGCAAGGCGCCCTGAACGGGCGGCTCAACCCAGGAGTACACGCCGTGGGCGACGACGTAGTCATAGCTCACCCCCTCGCCTGTCGGATCGTCTGGCGCCGCAGGCTCCGGGTGCTCAGGAGTGAAGCGGCGGATGTCCGAGGCCACTAACTCGAGGTTGGAGAGCCCGAGCGCAGCGCGGCCCGCCTCCGCCAGCGCGATGGCGTCAGCGGAGCTGTCTACCCCGACGAAGCGCGCCTCAGGGAAGCGCGCGGCGAGGGGCAGCAGGTTCCCCCCGGCGCCGCAGCCGAGCTCCAGGTAGCTAAACTCCTCATGGAAATCATCGCGGAGCCTGTGACAGATGGCCTGAGCCGCGAGCCGTGCTGGATGAGCGAAGCTCACCGCGTGGCTTGGGTAGCGGGGACCGTCCATGTTCAGCTGAACACCTGATCGTCGGCCGGCGAGCCACCCAAGCCCGCCAGATCTAGATCGTGAAGTTGACCTTCTGCGATCAGGTTCGCGCGCTCATCCTCCAGCGCCTGGAGCTTCGTGCGCATCTCTGAGTACTGGTCTTTCAGCGCGGCGGCCTGCTTCGAGATGCCTGCGCGGATGGGGGGAAACAGGGCCATGCCGATGGTCTTGGTGAGGGCATCCCAGGCCGCCTCAAGCGCGACCAACCCTTGCGCGAAGCCCTGCGCCTTCACCATCAGCGTGGCGTACTCCCCCTTGAGGCGGATCTGCTCAGTCTTGAGCGCCACCTGACTCTTCACCAGCACCTTGGGAGAGAGCACCCCGCTACCCTTGATGACCAGCTCGGACCCCACCTTCAGCTGACCGTTCAAGGTGACGCCGCTGCTTGTGATCTCGAGCCCGCCCTGGCCGCTCTGGAGCGTCACCTTACTGTTCCCGTTCACCAGCACGTCCCCGCTGGATGCCACCAGCACCCCGTGAGCCACCGCGCCGCTGTTGTCACCGGTCCCGATCCCCACCTCACCACCGCCCGCCGCTGCCTTCACGTAGAGGCGCGGCGCGTCCAAGCTCACCTCGAACGCTGCGCTGCCACGTGCGCCGATCTGGATCACTCCCTCATTCACCACGGCGGCCGCCTCCTTCGTCTTCAGCTCCACCTTCTTGGCGCTGACCAGCCGGATCGCCTCCGTCGCCGCCTGCGCGCCGCCCGCTGCCTTCCCCTCCAGCCCGAAGAGCAAATACTTCCCCTGCACCTGCACGTTGGAGTCCCGCGCGCCGATGTGGACACCGCCTTGGTGCGCGATCAGGTCCACGCGGTTCCCCTCAACTGAAGCGCAGCCGACCGCCAGCGTTCGGATATCATCAGCTGCCATGACCATCACATCAGACCCACTGACGATTCGCACCGCGGTGCTCTCTGGATGCGTCGGCTTCTTCTTGACTTGAAACGGGTGCCCCTGGTCGCGGTTCTTCCAGTACTCCTGCAGCGGATCCCAGTCGCCGATCTTGCTGAGCCACTTCTCCACTGGCCCCATCGCGAACTTACGCTCGTCCGGGTCGCCCGCCGAAGCTGAGATCAGGGTGATGCCCTCAGAGACGCTGAACAGCTTGTCGCCCGTACCCAGGGTGATGCCGTCGCCGCTGAAGAGCCCTAAAGAGGAGGGAGGCCCAACCTTCAAACCAGCGAGGTCGAGCAGGTTGTCAGCCAGCGACTTGATGGTGTCGTAAACTGACATCACGTCTTTGAACGCCTCGATCACGGGGCGCATCGTGTTCTGGACGTCGAGCGGGTAGGTCGACACCTCAACCTGGAGCTCGGCGAGCGTGCTGTGGTTCTCGAGCGCGCTCGGGCTCTTGCCTTGGTCCTGCGCGGGGTCAGAGCCAAACAAGAGCTCCGTAGGCCCATCCTTTATCTCCAGGTAGGAGCTCTCGCCAGAGTCGTTATGCTCTAGCGCGCACACCGTTCGGCCTGAATCCGTGCTCTCAGTGGCCACAAAATTCAGTCCCAGCGCGTTGAGCTGCGCTGCGAGCCAGGACGCGGTCCCGGCGTCTGCGCCGCGCGTCGACTGCTCATCACTTGTTCCGAACCACTTGCTGCCAGGCACCTCGATCATGGACGCCGCCCCCAAGAGCTCACTTGTGACCTTCGTGCCGTCGAACCTAGCCAGCTGCTCCTTCAGCTTGGTCGCGCGCTGCGCCTTCGGCACCACGCCGATCTCAGCCCAAGAGACGGTGTGGGACACCCCATCCACCACCACCGTGACGCTGCCGCTCGCCTGCGGCGTGATCGTAGGACCACCGGTCCGCGGTACCCAGCTGAAGAGCTCGCCGTCTTCACGCGAAAAAACGCCACCCGCCACTTGAAAGCCGTCAGGGACGTCCACCCAACTGCCGCCCCTGAAGGTCGCGACCCCCAGCCCAAGATTTACCTGAGCGCCCTCCGCCTCCGCCACCTGGATCGCTTCATAGCCATCCGCGAACCGGATTGAGATCGGGCTCGCCGCGGTGCCCTGCGACGACAGCGTGAGCTCCTTCCACGCCCCGCCGGGGGCGTCGCGCACCTTCAGCTTCATGTCCCCGGTCAGGGTGTAGGGCGAGGGGGAGCTTGTGAGCGTCGCCTTGGTCGGATCAAACCCCTTAGCCGTCTCGTGGCGCGTCGCCACGCCAGCCCACTCATCCTTCGTCCAGGCGTCGCTGTGCGAACCGTCGGCGCGGTTCCAGCGCGCGAGATCAGCCACCCGCAGCGAGGCCGGCAAGATCAGGCAGGCGTTTTCCCACACAGAAATAAGCGTCTGCAGGCGAGCGGCGACGAAGTTGTTCTCGGTGAGGGCCGGCATGATCCGCTGCAGCACGTCCACGAAGCGGTGAAAGAAGTTCACCGTCTGCAGGTAGCGCCCGAAGATCGCCGCCACCCCCACCGGGGAGCGGGCGCTCGCCACGGGGTACGGATCGAACGCCGCGAGCGGTGGGTAGACGCTCGCGGGGCCACCGGCGGGGCCGTTCCTCATCTCGATGCGGTTGCCCTCCCACTCCAGCGGCTGGAGCGCCGCGGTGATGGTGTTAGGCGCGTGCCCCACCTCCTCCATGCGGGCTCGCAAATCCTCCAAGAGCCCGCCTGCGTAGCCGCTCTCCGCCTGCGTCAGCTGGGCGGCTTGCGGATCTTCTTGGGCCTTCTTCCAGCTCTTCTCCCCGTAGAAGAGCGCCTTCACCCCGTTGTGTGCCCCCTCCACTTGGTAGTGTAGATCCAGGCGGTTGTAGTCGTTCATGCGCGGCGCCATGTGCGGCATGCCGTGGTCGAGCGCGTGGTACGAGCCCTGACCAGCGCCCGCTGTGATCACCATCCGCGAGCTGGCCGCGAGCAGGCTCGCGCCACCCGAGGCCATCACCGTGTCACCCCCGGAGTACTGGAGGACCTTCCCGGCCATTTGCCACATGGAATTACCCCAGCCCTGCACCAGGGTGTGCTTGTTCACGTCGATGAAGAGGTGCATCGAGGACTGCACGCTCACGCCGGTGTAGCCGAAGGCGGTCGCGTCCTCTGGCTTGTGGATCGGCCGCCCCATGTTCAGGCGCGCCTCCGGCTCGGGGACATAGACACTGAAGCGGCTTGAGCGATCACCCATGCGCGCAGGGTACCAACCTTCCCTGGCGAGGAGGAGCGCCACCACCGCGCTGGGGGTCACTAAGCCGGCCGAGGGCTCCGCCCCCGAAACCCGCTCAGCGCCCAGGAGCGATCCATGCTCGCCTCGTGGCTCGACGAGCTTCACGACGACCCAATCGAGCTCGGTTCAGCCGCGCGTTCGGGGTTGGGGGTTGGGTTTGGGGAGGCTCAGCGCACCCCGCGAGGTCATTGCGCGGAGCGCCACGCTGTGCCGTCAAGGAGCGCTCAAACGCCACAGGTGACAGCTCACCCAGCGAGGTGCCTTCCCCAAACGACGAAGCGAGCTGAGGGCGCTCTCGGCGCGCACCGCCGGTGCTCAGCTCACCTGACTAACTAAGGCTGCTTGGCGAGGGCCGCCAAGGCGCCACGCGCCGCCAGGCCGTAAGAGGCCACGCCAAACCCCGAGACCTTCCCCACGCAGGCTCCGGCGATCACGCTCTGGTGCCGGAACGGCTCACGCGCCTCAGGGTTCGAGAGGTGCACCTCGACGCAAGGCAGCGCTGAGCCGCGCAAGGCGTCGTACAGGGCGTAGCTCGTGTGGGTGAGCGCGCCCGCGTTCAGGAGGATCGCGTGGAAGCCCTCATCCTCCGCGGCGCCAATCCACCCGACCAGATCGCCCTCGTGGTTTGATTGGCGGCACACGACGCTCGCGCCGAGCGGCGCCACCTCCGCCGCGAGCGCACGCTCGACATCAGCCAAGGTCTGGTGCCCGTAGATTTCAGGCTCGCGGCGACCCAAGCGATCGAGGTTCGGCCCATTGAGCACCAGCAGCCGCTGAGGTGCTTGAGCGGCGCCAGCGTCAGCACCTCTGAAAGCAGGGTCGCTCAAGGCAGGGTCGCTCAAGGCAGGGTCGCTCAAGGCAGGGTCGCGGCGATGCGGCGCAACGCGACGCGCTCAGGACAGCTCGGGGAGCAGCCGCGGCGCGGTGGTGCGCAGCAGGAAGCGCCCCTTACCCAGGTTGCCATCCGGCTTGAGGGTGAGCGCCAGGAAGTAAGTCTCATTGACGACTCGGATCAGCGTCACCATGCGCTCGGACTTGAAGGCGACCTCCTGAGTCTCGCCAGCGTCGAGCATCTCAGTGGCACGCTGGATGGCCTTGATCACCACGCTCACCTCGGCGCCCACCGCCTCCATGTCGAGCGACCCCTCCTTGACGTAGATCTCAAGGGGGATCCCCTCGAAGTCCATCAGCACCCCGGCGACGCCGCCATCAGTACCTTCCACCACGCCCTGGAGAGCCTCACGAAACATGGCCGCCAATCTACCCCGGAAATAGCCGCCACGTGAACCTTTGTGCCGTGCCGGCGCCGCCAGGTGCCTCCCCAGTCACCTGCTCGCGCCAGGGAGGTCGCCGCCAGCCCGGGGGGAAATGGCCAGCCTCCCCGAAGCCACGCCCCCGCCATGAGCCTCTAGTGGCTGGTTTGAAGGCGATAATCCATTGCTAGCCCCGGGCGTCGTGAGCCCTCTGGGCTGGGTGGTGTGCTTCCTGCGCAGGCGCTGAGGCACCCGGTAAGGGGCTTGCCGCCTGGGCAAAGCTGGGCCATGCCCGCACCCGAGGGCGCCCGCTCCGCGCTGGGTCTTGACCCCTGCGAGGTTGGCCGGCTAGGTTCGTGCCGCTCCCGGCGGTCACGCGGGGCGCCCCTACCCTGTTCCCATGACTTGCCTGGTCCGAGCGACGAGGCACCAACCCCCCTCCTTCACCATCCCCTATGCGCGCGCGAGCGGGCGATCCGCCCCGCACCATGCCCCAGAAGATCTTAGCGGGGCGCAGTGACGATCCGCAGCTTCAGAGCGACACGCTGAAGGTCAAGGTCGATCAAGTCATCCTAGCGCGGGATCCCAGCCGGACACTGCGAGACGCCGCAGCGCGTGGTCTGAAGAAGGCCGCGGTGGAGACGGCGGTGGTGTACGACACCCACTGCGTCACCTCATCGTCTCCCCTGTCGCCGCTCCCCGTGCATGAGAGCCTGGCGAGTCGCGTGGACAGCGGACTCCAACAAGGGCTGCTCTGGTGCCGGCCAGGCATCGGCTTCCCCACCGCCGTGCACCTTGAGCGCTTCGGTTCACCCGCGCGGCTCTCGATCACGGACGAGCCGCGCATGGCCGCCGTGGGCGGCATCGGGATGCTCTCGCTGGTGGTGTCCCCCTCAGAGCTCGCGAGCGCGCTCGCCACCGGCGTCGTGCAGGTGCGGACGCCGCGCAGCGTGCAGGTGCTCTTGAGCGGGCGCATCCGACCGTTTGTGTGTATCCGTGACGTGGCCTTGGAGCTGCTTCGGCGTGGCCTCTCAGAGATCATCGCTCGGGTGGATCAACGCTACGGCGCTCCTGTGGTGATCGAGTTCGCTGGGCCGTCAGCCCGCCTGCTCCCGGTGGCCGATCGCGCGGTCTTGTGCAGCCTGGCGCCGCAGCTCGGCGCCGCGAGCGCGGTGTTCATCAGCGACGAAAAGACAGAGGTTTATCTCCGCGATCAGCGCCGCTCCAAGGCGCACCGCGCGCTCAGCCCCGACAACGGCGCGCCGTGCGACGACGTGCTGAGCGTCGATCTGTCCGCCGTGGATCCGCTCGTCCTCGACGAGGAGGGCGAGGTCAAAGCCGTACGGGAGCTGAAGGGCAAGCCCGTCTGCCAAGTCATCTTGGGCGGGGACACCGGCGCCGGGCTGCGCGACATCCTCACCGCGGCGCTGCTGCTGAAGAGCAAGCGCGTACCGCCCAAGCTCGATCTGCTGCTCGCCCCGCCCTCACGCCAGGTGCTGGAGGTGCTGGCTAAGGCCGGCGCGCTGGTCGACTTGATCGCCACCGGGGCTCGCTTGATTGAGCCTGATCAGCGGGTGCTCACGGGTGAGCTTTACCCACCGCCTGCGGGTGGTCTCAGCCTGCGCACCTTCGACTCGGACCCTGGCGCGAGCCTGCGGGCGGCGGTCGCCTCTGCCGAGACCCTCGCCTACACCGTCGCCCACGGCGAGGTGGGTGATCCGCGCGGATTCAAGCGCCCCGTGCGGGTGACGGTGCCGCGCGCGCTCCCCACCGACGACGTGCTGGTGGTGCGCAAGGGGAAGGGCAAGGCCAAGACGGAGGACGACCTGAGCCCCTCGGCTGCTCACACAGCGGTCGCTTGGTCCGGCGCCTCGGAGCTCACCCTGCTTAGCGCGAGCCAGGCGCTCTGCAGCGCCGAGGGCAGCACCGGGCCCTCGCTGGTGGTGTGCCAGCGCCCCGCTGAGGTCTCTGCGCTATGTCGGGCGGCACCGCGGCTCGCGCCCCACCTGCGCGCGGTCATCGCGCCGCACCTCCCGCAGGGCTTCGTCCCGCTCCTGTCAGGCCTCGGGGTGCTCGCCTTGCACGCCGAGCTTGAGGTCGTGCAAGCGCTCGCGCAGACGAGCCAAAAAGGCCCAGGCTCGAAGGTGAGCGTCCCGGCGCCTGAGGCTTGGCCCACCGAGGCCGGCGCCTTCACACTCCAAGGGCCTGACGGCCCCCTCACCACCTCATGGCTCGCCACAGGGGAGGAGCGCGCCTGGGTCGTCCAGGGCGCAGCCCACCTCGCCGCCCCTCAGATCAAGGCGCGGAAATAATGAGACGCGAGCGCGGCCCTCTCGCTAAGCTCGCTCGGTGATCTCAGAAAACCTCCTCAGCGCCACGTGCTCAACCCGCGGTGACTTAGAGCCCCGTTCAGGTAGCTCGCCTGGCAGCGGACGCCCACCTCGCCCGGCGCCAGCTCCGTCACGCCGCCATCGATGGGCACGCAGCGCCGCGCTCACGGTCCCCGCGCTCAGCCTCGCGCTGGCCGCCTTCGGTTGGGTGAAGGCCGCCCAAGCTGAGTCCCTAGCCGCCCCCGCGCCAAGCGGCGCCGGCGACGCAGCGCCAAACGAAGCAGCGAACACGCGCGGCGTAGCTGAAGCAGAGGAAGACACCTTCAGCCACGCGATGCAGGTGGGGCTCCGGGCGGGCATCGTCGGCGCGTACCGAATGGTGATGCGCTACGACGAGTCCCCGCTGTGCCGCGCGGCCGAGTTGGAGAAGCCAGCGAAGGACCAGCAGAAGCTGTGTGGCTTCATGGGCCCGCCCGCGCTCGACCTCGCGCTGTCTTTCGCACCGCTCGCTGGGCTCGAGCCGTTCTTGTGGGCGCGCTTTGGGCTCGCAGGTGAGGACGCCACCGAGACCCAGCCACTCAGGCTGTTCGGCGCAGGGCTCCGCGCCTACACGATGAGCGACTCGCGCTTCAAGATCTTCATCGAGCCCGCCGTGGCCTTCTCCACCGAGGGAGGCGACGGCGCCTCCTACCAATTCGCGAACTCAGCAGTCTACCAACCTGACTACAAGGGGGACCTCCTGTTCCACTTGGCGGCGGGCCCACAGTACGACTTCGCGAAGGTGTTCGGCGTGTACGTCTCCGCCGGGGCGACCGTCGGTGTGCTCCGCTCCATCAACACGAGCATGGAGTTCGGGGGCGGGCTGCAGCTGCGGCTCCCCTGACCGCACCACCCCACCCAGCGCTCCTCTAGCAAGAAGTGATCATGACTGACCGACCCTTCCGCGTCCTCGGCCTACAACAGATCGCGGTCGGCGCGGCGGACAAGAGCCCGCTCCGCCACCTGTGGCTGGAGCTGCTTGGCCTTGAGCAAGTGGGCTCCTTCCAGAGTGAGGCGGAGAACGTGGACGAGGACATCCTCGTGTGTGGCCGCGGGCCGCTACGCGTGGAGGTGGACCTGATGCAGCCGATCGATCCAGCGCGCAAGCCGCGGGTGAATGACCCAGCGCTCAACCACATCGGGCTTTGGGTGGATGATCTAGACGCCGCCCAGCGCTGGCTCTCGCAGCGCGGCGTCCGCTTCACGCCCGGGGGGATCCGAGTAGGCGCCGCGGGTCACCGCGTGTGCTTCATCCACCCGAAGGGGAGCGAGCAGGAGCCGCAAGGGGGAGTCGGCGTCTTGATTGAGCTGGTGCAGGCGCCGCCCGAGGTGATCGCCGCGCACGACGCGAGCTGAGCGCCTGCCCCCCAACCGTCAGGTGCACTCACCTTCGCCTGCCGACGCGAGCTGAGCGTCCACCTAACCGTCAGGTGCGCTCACCTTCACCTGCCCGCTCATGGGCGCCGCCCTCAGCTGTGCAGCTTGCGGTCCAGCAAGATCCGCTCGAGCGCCACGGAGGCCCGCTGTAGCAGCTCCTCCACCCGCCGCGTGACGCGCGCGCTATCCATCCCCACCGAGCACACGACGACGAGCACCACGCGCCCGCCGACGCGCACGGGCTGCACCAACACCTCTCCCGGCTCAGCGAGCGCGCGGCGGAGCGTGGCATGAACCTCCGTGGTGGGCAGCTCGCCCAGGTAGTACCCGACGTCGCACGCGGTGAGCAGCACGCTCGGCACGTCCACCGGGATGTGCACCTCAAGGACCCGTTCAGGGTTAACCCCCTGAGTCCCCATGCGACCTAGGAACTCCGAGCTGCGGCTGGTGAGCACCACGGCGACGGACGACACCGCCTCGAGCACATCCACCAGCACCTGGATCACCCGATCGGGGCTGGCCGCGATGGCGAGCTCAGCGGCCGCCAATTGGTCCGCCTGCTCCTCCACCGCCGCCGGCGGTGGCTGGGGAGGCACCTCTTGAGCACGGCGGACCAGGGGGATGACAGCGTCTGAAGGCTCCTGGCTCCGTGGCGCCTCGCTCGAGCGCCTCGCGCGATGGACAGGCGCCATGACTTTGTCAGGGCGCACCACGGGTGTCCCGAAGGCAGGCGTGCGTTCGGAGGCAGGGACGCTATCGAAGGCGCGCCGAACCGCAGCGCCGTGACCTGTGTCCCGCGGAGGCGCCGCCGGCTTGATCGCGCTCAGCGCGAGCACCAGCTGGGGCACCTCCGCCCGCAGCAGCCGCACTGGCGCGCTCAGGTGAAACGCCAGCTCCCGAGCGAGGTGAGGATCCAGCGGATCCGCCGCCGCGAAATCGACGGTCCCCGTCTGTGGCTCGCGAGAGAGCGGCACCACCAGCAAGCGCTCGCACAGTCCGCGCGGCAGCTCCTCAAGCAGCCCTGGGTGCGCGACCACCTGCCGCACGAGCGGGATCGAGGCACGCTCCGCGACGCGCTCAAGCAGCTCGGCCACCCCAGGTTGGGATTCGGTGAGCACCTTGAGGAACGGCTCGCCCTCATGGACCCAACGCCAGAGCGCGCGCTCCACCGCAGCGCTCGGGACCTTACCGATGCGGATCAGGCGCCGCGCAAGATCGACTGACACCCGATCAGGATCGCCCACACCAGGTGGACGAGCAAGGGGCCCAACCCCCAAAAAAACCAGCCCTCACTCCCGCCCGAACGTCGCCCGCCGCGGGGCCACCCGCCTCGCGGCGCCCAAGGGCCACCCGCAGCCAAGGCAGCTCCATGAGCTCACCGCGTGAACTGAAACACGACCTCAGTTTGACGCACCAAGCCAAGCTCATCGCGCGCCACCTGCTCCACCCGTGAAGGATCGCTCTTCACGCTCCCCACCTCCGCCCGCAGCTCGTGGATCTGCTGGCTGAGCCGCGAGATCTCCTCATCAACCGCCGTGCGCTCGGTCTTCAGCTTGTCGAGCCGAGGCAGGCCATCGCTTGAGAAGATCAGCCACGGCACCGAGATCGCCGCCACCGCCAAGATGGCGATCGGGAGCACGCGCTCGAACAGCACCCGAAAGTGGAGCATCCAAGAGGCATCACCCACGGGCCGCCGCCGCGGCAAGTTTTTGGCGTCAGGTAGAGGGCGCTCAGGTCAGCGCCAGGCGGCGCTTCAATAGGTACCTCACGATGCATGGGCAAGCCCCGCCTTGTCAGCGAAGGTGTGTGCGAAGGTGCGCCGAGGGGCGGCTTCGGCCGATGGTTCAGGTGTCATTTCCAAGACTGTTTCGTTATGCTCCGCGCGCCATCCTGCCCTTCAGCCCTAGCTGGCGCGCCGACGGCCCACATCCAATCGCTTGAGCCTCTCCCCAACCACGCGGGTGATCCCTCACGTCGCAAGCAGCATGAGGCGGCCCGCCGCCTGAACCCCCTGCCCACTGATACGGAACAATAGAGCATGGTCGAGACTGACATCCTGCGCGCCGAGCTTGAGCGACTCTACGAGCTCGACGAAATCATTCACCTGTCCCGTGACGTGCTGGGGCTCGATCCCGAGGCCGTGGGCGGCACCGCCGCCAAGGGCTCCTTCGTGCGCGCCCTCACGGACTACTGCCTGGAGGCAGACGCGGTGGAGGCGCTGTGTGACGCGGTGCTGGCGAGCCGCGACAACGTGAACGCCAAGCTCTCTCAGATCCGCAGCCAGGGGCTCGTGCTGCCTGAAGATCTGGAGGTGGGCAAGGCCTTCGGCGACTTCACGCTGACGCGGCGGCTCGGTGAGGGGCGGCTCGGGGTGAGCTACGTCGGGCGCCGGGGCGACGCCGACTACCGCGTGAAGGTGCTGCGGAGCGAGGCCGCGCGAGACCAGCGTGGCCTGATGCGTTTCCTTACGGTAACACGCCTCGTCGCCCAAACGGCGCACGCGGGGCTGCCGCCTGAGCTTGAGGTGGGCTCCGTGGGCGGGCGCTACTACGTGGCGCACCGCTTGATCGACGGGCAGCTGCTCTCAGCGCGCATTGAGCGCACCGGCCCGATGCACATCAACGAGGCGCGCCCGCTGCTGCAAGGGATCTTGGAGCCGCTCGCCGCGCTGCACCGCCGCCGCATCGCGCACGGTGATCTGCGGCTGGAGAACGTCTTGGTGGTGCGCGGCACGGACGGCGCCACCCGGCTCACCCTGCTGGACGCCGGCTCGGATAGGCTCCGCGCGCGGGCACGCGCGGGTCAGCGGGAGCTGTTCTCCACCGTCGCCTCCCTGAAGACGGTGTCACCCGAGCAGATCCGCGGCCAAGGCGCTGATCCGCGGAGCGACATCTACTCGTTCGGCGCGCTTTTGTTCGAGGTGCTGACCGGTAAGCCGCTGTTCGACGAGAAGGTAGCGATCGACGCCGCGATCGGGCACCTCAAGGGCGAGCCGCCGAAGCCGAGCAGCGTCGCCCCCCGCGGCTGGGTCACCACCGAGCTCGATGAGTTCGTGCTGCGGCTATTGAACAAGGATCCTGACAAACGCCCCGCCGATGCGCGGGTGCTGCTTGAGGGCCTGGAGCTGCTCGGGCGCGGCGCGCAGGCCAAGCGCGAGTCGCAGATCACCGACGAAGAGCTCGACAGTCGCATCGACGCCCTGGTCGCCGACCCGAGCGACACCGAGGCGGCACTCGCGCTGGAGGCCGCGGTGGACGAAGGCGCCAGCGCGGCGCGCGTGGCTGAGGCCTTTGGGGTCGCGGCCGACCAGATGGAGGTGACCGACAAGGAGAGCAAGGAGGCCAAGAAGGGCCTCCTGTTCCGCGCGGCGCGGCTCTACGAGCACGCGAAGAACGACGAGGGCGCCGAGCAGGCCTACGTGTGGCTGACTGAGCTCGACCCGACGGACGACATCGCCGTCACGGGCCTTGAGGACACGCGCCGCCGCCTCGGGAAGCACGAGGAGGTGGTGGAGATGCTGCTCGCGCGCTCGGAGCAAGCGGAGAGCCGCGTGGAGCGCGCGCGCGCGCTGGCGGACATCGGCCGGCTCTACGCCACGGAGCTGAATGATCAGGACCAGGCGCTGATCGCCTACACCCAGGCCTTCTGCGAGGACGCGGAGAACGGTGACTACGCCGACGAGGTGGAGCGCCTGGTGGGCAAGCGCCAGGACGCATGGGGCGACGTGCTCTCCACCTGCAACGAGGCCATCGCGGAGGAGATCCCACAGGAGACCAAGAGCCTCATCCTGCTTCGCATGGCGGACTGGTACGCTGACGGCGTCTCCCGGCCGGATTTGGCGCTGCCCTGCTTGCAGGCGGTGATCGCCGCGGAGCCCTCCAACGAGGGGGCGCTCGACGGCATGACGCGCATCTACCGCAAGGCCCAGCAGTGGCCTGAGCTGGGGATGGTGCTCACGCGCCGGGCAGACGCCGCGGCGACGCCCGCCAAAGCGCGTGATCTGCGCGCCGAGGCCGCTGAGATCTTGGAGCACCAGCTGGGGGACTCCGGCGGCGCGCGCGATCTGTACGAGCAAGTACTCGCGGAGGATCCTGGCCACGTTCGTGCGAGCGAGGCGCTCGCCAAGATCTACCAGCGCACTGGGGATTTCGCAGGTTTGGTGAAGATCCTCGATCGGCGCGCCGACGCGCTGCGCGGCGAGGAGCAGCTCCACGTGATGTGCCGCGCAGCGGAGATCTACGAAGATCACCTGCGCGACGACGTGGAGGCCACCCGTCGCTACCGCGCGGCGCTGGAGCTCGACGACACCAACCTCGACGCGCTGCGCGGCGTCGATCGGCTGCTCAGCAAGGCCGGGCGCTTCCACGAGCTGCTCGAGAACCTGGCGCGCCAAGTCCAGCTCGCAGCCACCCCGCGCCAGAAGATCACGCTGTGGGAGCGCGTCGCGGGCATCCACGACGAGGAGTTCCTCGACCACGCGAAGGCGGCCGACGCTTGGGAGCAGATCCTCAGCATTGATCCGGCCCATGAGGGCGCGCTCACCGCGCTGTCACGCCACTACCGCGCGCTGGACCGCTGGGAAGATTTGGCGGACCTCTACGATCGGCACCTCAAGCTGGTGACGGACGTGCCGCGGCGCATTGAGTTCGGGCTCGCCCTGGGGCGCGTGCTGAGCGAGCAAATCGGCAGCCCAGAGCGCGCTACGGTCGCCTATGAGCGCGTGCTGGAGGCCGACCCAGAGCACGCCGGCGCGCTCGAGGCGCTCGCGCGGCTGCGGGAGTCGAGCGGCGACGCCGACGCGGCGCTCAGCGCCATCGACGCGCTCGCGCAGAAGGCGGCGAGCCCCGAGGCGAAGGCTGAGCAGTACATCCGCGCCGCCAAGCTGCTCGAGGCGCGCGGCGATCGCGACCAAGCGATCGAGCGCTACAAGCTCGCGCTTGATGCGAACCCGAAGGACACGTCCGCCTCCGCGGCGCTGCGCGAGGCCTACGCCGCGCGCGGCGACACGGCCGCGGCGCTCCAGCTGCTCCAGCGCGAGTTCGAGCAGACAGAGGGCACCCGCGCCAAGGCACGCCTCGCCGCCGAGATGGCCAAGCTCGCGCGCGACCGCCTGAAGGACGACGCCAAGGCGGAGGACGCCGCCAAGCGCGCGCTGACCTTGGACCCCACCAACCCCACCGCCCTGATGGTGCTCGGCGATCTCGCCTTCGAGGCCTCACGCTACGTGGAGGCGGCGGCGCACTACGAGCAGCTGGCGAACAACGCCGACTCAATGGACAAGGCCGAGGCGACGCGCATCCTCGTGAACTACGTGGACGCGCTCAGCCAGAGCGGCTCCACCGAGAAGGCGCTGATCCCCATGGATACGCTCCTGCGTATCGCCCCTGACGATCGCGAGGCGCTCACCCGCGTCGCGCGCGTCACCTTCGAGCACGGCTCCGCCAAGCGCGCGAGCGAGCTGCACGACGACCTCTTGAAGCGCTTCTCGAGCGAGCTCTCGAAGCCCGAGCGCGCGGCGGCGCTCTACCGCTACGGCGAGTCGCTGCGCAAGAGCGGCGAGCTCAAGGCGGCTAAGGAGGCCCTCGAGCAGGCGCTCGACTTGAACCCCTCCGAGCTGATCCCCATGACCTCGCTCGCTGAGATCCACCTCACCCAGGGCGACTACGCCGCGGCCCTCCAGATCAAGAGCCAGCACCTGGAGGCGGTGGAGGGCGACGAGCGCGTTCGTTTGCTCATGGAAATGGGTGACATCGCCTCGGAGAAGCTGAACGACCGCACCCAAGCGGCGAAGAGCTACGTGGCCGCCCTGGAAGATCGCCCCGATGACCGCCGGCTGCTCACCAAGCTGATGCAGCTCTACAGCGAGGAGAAAGACTGGAGCAAGCTGGTGGAGGTGGTGCTCCGGCTCGCGGAGTTCGTCGACGACTCACGGCAGAAGGCCAAGTACCTCCACTCCGCGGCCATCGTCTCCGGGCGCCAGCTGGGCGAGGTGGAGCAAGCCATCGGCTACTACGAGCGGGTGCTCGAGCTCGACCCGGAGATGACCAAGGCGCTCGCCGAGCTGATCGAGCTCCAGCGCCAGCGCGGCGATCATGAGGCGGTGGAGCGCCTGCTCGAGCGGCGGCTGCGGCGCGCCTCAGAGAAGAAGGACACGGCCACCCTGCTCGAGACCTTCACCGACCTGGCGCAGCTCTACGAGACGGAGCTGGGGCTGACGGACAAGGCCATCGACGCCCTGGAGGCCGCGCACACCCTCGACCCCGACAACAAGGAGCGCAGCGAGCGGCTCGCCAACCTCTATGCCTCGGACCCGCACAAGTACCTCGGCAAGGCGGTCACCGCGCAGCTCGCTATTTTGCGTCAGAACCCTTACCGGCCGGACTCTTACAAGCTGCTCCGCCGCCTCTACACCGAGGTGAAGCGCGCGGACGCCGCTTGGTGCCTGTGCCAGGCGCTGAGCGTGATGAACCTAGCGGAGCCCGACGAGGAGCGCTTCTACCGGCGCATGCGCTCAGAGACGCCCGCTCACGCGCAAGACGCGATGAACGAGCAAGACTGGGACACGCGCGTGCAGCACGTCTACACGGATCCGCTCCTCACCCGCGTGTTCGCGCTGATCGAACCGGCGGTGATCCTAGCCCGCGGTCAGAGCTTCGCTGACCTCGGCTACGATCAGTCGTATCAGGTGGATCTCGCGACGGACCCCTACCCCATGAGCCAAACGCTCCACTACGCGGCCGGCGTGCTGGGGATGACGGCGCCGCCCACCTTCCGCAACCCGAACGACCCAGGCGGCCTCTCGTTCCTCCACGCCCACGCGCCCTCCATCGTGCTCGGCACCGCGGCGCTGGCCGCGGAGATCCCGCCGCAGGCCGCCGCGTTCATCGCGGCGCGGCACCTCACGTATTTCCGCCCGGGAATGTACCTGCGCCACCTGATCCCCTCGGGCACGGGGCTCAAGTCGTGGCTGTTCGCCGCGATCAAGATCATCGCGCCCCAGTTCCCGATCGCGGCCTCACTGGAGGGCCCCGTGCGTGAGGCGACGGAGGCCCTCGAGCGGCACCTCACGGCGCAGACGCGCGACGAGCTGGCGCGGGTGGTGTCGAAGCTGCTCGAGGGCGGCGGCGCGCTCGACCTCAAGCGCTGGGTGGCCGGCGTGGATCTGACGGCAGATCGCGCGGGGCTCATGGTGTGCCACGATCTTGAGACCACCGCGGAGATCATCAAGGCCTCTGACGAAGCCTCGAGCGCGGTGCCCACTCAAGAGCGGCTGAAGGAGCTGGTGCTGTACGCGGTCAGCGAGCCGTTCTTTGAGCTGCGCCAGCGCCTAGAGATCGGTGTGGACTCTTGAACGCGCCTCGCTAGTCCACGGGCGGGCCCCGATCCCTCATGGCAGCCGAGGGTCGAGGCCCGTGCCCAGCTCGTGTTGGTTTTTTGGGGGGTTGGTCCCAATGTCAGCCCCCGCCCGGCACCACAGTCAGTGGATCTGACTTCACCCCAGCGCTTCAGCGCCTGGGGCGGAGACGTGGGGGGTGGTGCCCAACCCCCAAAACCCTCGTACTAGGCCCTGACGGCTGCCTCAGCGCTGGCGATTGCGGAGCCCTTGGCGCGCTGGCGTGCGACCCGCGGCGCCTGACAGCGGGTCGAACTTGAGCTTGGAGAGCGGACCGCTCAGCCGCCAGGCGTAGAAGCCGTCTGGCTGCTTGGCCCGCCTGACGGAAGGATCTAAATCCAGCACGCCTGGGGGGCCGCCCTCTTTACCGAGCAACGCCTCGGTCATCTCGTTCTTGCCGCGGTACGCCTCCTTGAACTGGTAGCGCAGCGTCAGCTCGGCGAGGGAGCTCTCGATCGGGTCGCGCAAGCGCACCTTGCCCTCCACGACCACGGTGATGTCCTTGCCATCGCACTTCAGCTCCTGAATCGTCAGTGAGCCTGCCTTAACCTCGGCGCGCAGCCGCAGGGTGCCTGCGTTGATCTCTGGCAGCGCGAGGGTGTCCCGGATCTTGGTCTTGCCGTCCGCGACCCGCAGCCCCGAGACGGTGAGCTCCAGGCTGCCCTCCGATTCAGACAGCTTACCTGTCGGTAGGCTGAGGTCTACCTGACCAAGGAGCGTCCCCTGCATGGGGATCCCGGTGGTGCGTTGGAGCATCGGCAGCTCGCCCGCCGCTAGGTCTTGGAGGTTGATGCGGACCTCCTTCGACTCGCCCTCTAATTTGTAGCTGCCATCCAGCGTGCCGCCGAAGGCTTCAGCGTCGAAGGCGACCGACGTCGTGCCGGTGATCGCGCTCAAGATGGAGGCGCGCACCCGCGCGGCGTCCACCGTGTAGCGCTCAGGCTTGCCGAGCTTACCGTCCGCGTCCATGAGCGGCTGACCTGTCAGCTCCACGTCCTTCAGCGCGAGCCCGCTGAACCAGTAAGTGTCGAGCTCACCGATCTTCATGGTGAGCGCGTTCTCGCCGTCCTGACGTGCGTTGAACTCCGCCTCGAGCGCCGCCTTGGCGCGCTCGGTAGGGAGCGTGAGGTAGAGCCCAGCGGCCAGCGCCGCGCCGTAGAACGTCGCGTAGCCTAGGTAGCGGAGCGCGCGCCTCATCCGCCGTCCCCCTTGGCGGGCGTCGCCTTCGGATCCTTGCGGTCGTAAGCCGACACCGTCATCGACACATCATACTGGTCGGGCTGTGAGCCGCTGCGCCTGATGTTGAGGCGGCTGATCTTCACGGGGTAACCTGAGCGCTCGACGGCCTCCATGAACTTTGAGAGCGCCAACATCCCCACCTTGCGCAGGGTGATGCGGGTGGAGCGCTCCTCATAGACTTTTCCGTGTGGAACCGTCGCCTGGTCTTGGCTCTCGGCGATCTCGATTTTGTTCTGGCGCGCGAGGTTGTCCAAGAAGCCAGCCAGCGCGGGGGTGGTCTTGGCGTAGCGCTCCACCACCGCCTGCTGCCCCATGGAGCGCGCCGCGTACTTCGCTTGGCCCTCGCGGATGGAGTTCAGCGCGTAGCGCAGGTTGTCGTTCTCCTCGCGGGCGCTCGACACCGCGCTCTGGACGAGCACCGGGATCCCCACCACGAAGATCAGCACGAACACCGCGAGCAGCACGTAGGCGAGCTGCCGCTCCCGCGGATCCAAACGCTCGAAGCGCTCAGCGAGGCTCACTTGCCACCTCCCGAGGGATCGGCCTTGGCGACCGCCTTCTTGCCGCCACCATCCTCCGGGCACAGGGCATCGAACTCGAGCACATACTTTTGCCGCTCACTGTTCACCACCTGGGTGAACTTGGAGACCTTCACGTCGTGGAGGCAGGCGTGCTCCTTGAGTGAGGTGGCGATGTTCTGCGCCTCGTCAGTCGACCCGACGATGCCGTTTACCTTCACCTTGCTGCGCTGGACGTCGAAATCCTCGATGTCGTGGGTCACCGTGTGCGGCACCGCCTTCGAGATCTCGACGACGACGTCGAAGGCGTCGAAGCGCGGCATCGGGTCGCTGTCCTGCTTGCCAGGCCCCTTCTCAAGCAGCTCAGACACCCGCTCAGGATCCGTCGTCTCTTCGCCGAGCACGTGGAGGCTCAGCTTGCCGAGCGCCTCCTCGAGCGCCTCATGATCGCGGCTCATCGCGCGCAGCTCAGCCCAGCTCGCGAACAAGAAGAACACCAAGATCGACGCGAGGAGCCCCGAGAGCACCGGCGCCCGCTCCCTGAGCGCGCCAAAACTCGACTGGAAGCCCCCGCCGCCCTGCCGCAGGTTCAGATCTTGAGCGCCGCTGCGGAGCCCGAGCGCGATGCCGATGGCGCGCGCGAAGCGCGGCACCTCAGCTGCCTGCGCCGCGTCCGCCAGCTTCAAATCGAGGGGCGGCAGCACCTCCACGGGCGTGGACAGGTGATAGGCCAGGTACTCCGCGGCGCCGCGCGCGAGGCTCCCCGTGAGGTACACGGCCTCCACGCCTTGTCCGCCTTTGGCGAGCCACGCGGTGAGGCTCTGCCTGAGCTCCGCCGCGAGCGCATCAGCCCCAGCAGGCAGCACCCCCACCCCCTGCGACAGCGTGCGGGCGAACACCACCTGACCCTGGTCCACCACCACGAAGTCCGTGTGAGCGCCGCCGAAGTCGATCAGCGCCACTGGGCGCGTCATGAGCACGCTGGGCGCGAGGGCCCCGAGGTTGGCGAGTGGCAGCGCCCCGAGGCTCACGCGCTCCGGCTCACGGCGCGCGACCCCCTTCACCAGCGCAATCGCGGCGCGCACGTCAGCCTCACGCGCCGCTGCGGTGAGCACGTCCATCACCTGACCAGCCGCCCTGCCCTTCGGCAAGCGGTAGTCGTAGACCACCTCATCGATGTCAATCGGGAGCTCGGCCTCCAGCTCGAAGGGCAGCACGTCACCCAGCTGGCGCAGGGCGGTGCTCGGGATGTTCAGCGTGTGCACGAAGCCGCGCTGACCGTCGATCGCGACCGCCAAGTGCTCGCCCAGGTGGAGCATCGGCTTCAGCGCCTCAGCGAGCGCCGCCTCCACCCCCGCCGTGACCTGGACCTCCGAGAGCCGCTCCAGCTCAACCGCACGGAAACGCGTCCGCAGCAGCGCCGCGCGCACGTGCGTGTCTCGGATGTCGATCCCTATGATTCTGGCCATCGTCCTCGTGTGGGGGGCGCGCTAGCGGCGTCGCGGCGGGAAGCTAAGCATGAACTACTCTACCCGGTAGTAAAGGATACGCCCTGCAGGATCCGGCGCGAAATAGCCGGACAAAGCGCCCTCCGTGGCGCCATCCGGCAGCGCCTGGGTCCCCACCACCGTACCGCCGCCGAGCCCGGACCCCGCCTGAGCGCGAGCGCTAGGATCCCCAGCGGCGTTCTGGCCGCCCAATTGTCCCAGCGCGCCGAGCGCGTCCAGGATCCCCTCGGCGGGAGGCGGCGCACCGTCCATGTCCACCACCGCGTGGATCCTCACGTTGGTCTCGCGCTTGCCCGAGCGCACGTAGCCGGTGACCACGACGCTGAACACCTTGCTCTCCGTGGTGATCGCCTTCTCAGCCTCAGCGGCGCTCTTGAACTGCACCGGCTCGATTGCCATGGCGGAGAGCACGGTGCCGAACATGCCTTGGCCCCCCATCGCGCTGAGGAAGGCCTTGGGCGAGTTGAACAGCGGCACGCCGCTGGTGAAGGATTTGAGCATGCTGACGATGGAGATGAACTTGATCGCCTCCTCCGGCACGACGCACATCGGCGTCGTCTCCACCGCGTACTGACAGATGATGGTCCACAGCGCCTGGGCGTTGGCGGTGTTGACGTTCAGGCCGCCGCGGCCCCACACGGTGAGCGTCCGCTGCGAGTGATCCCCTGGCTCGGGCTCCACGAAGTTCGCCCACACGTCGTCGCTCATCCCGCGCACCATCCGCAGCTCCTCCAGGCTATCGAAGGCGGCGTTCTTGCGTAAGTAAGCCTGACCAATCTGCTGATAGAAGGAGTCCTCGGGCGCGGCGGACTGGGCGGTGTCCGAACCGATGGAGCACACCGCCTGGTTCGAGTCCGGATCCGTCCAGTCCACGATCGCGGCGCACAGCGTCTGACGATCGGTGAACTGACCATCACCGTCCCGGCCTTCGAACAGCGGGTCATACTGCAAGCCACTGATCAGCGTGGCGATGGCGCTGCCGGTGCGCACCTGGCTGAAGGCGTCCCCCTTGGCTGGCAGGTTGATGTTGATCTTCGAGTCCTCGTCGACGATCTTCACCTCAAAGCCCGCGCCCTCCATCCCGAGGTTCTCGCCCTCCTCCAGGCGCACGCTCGCGAGGCTCTCGAACCGCGACTTACCCTCCCCGTCATTGAAGGCGCCCAGGATGCGGTCCGCGAACTCCCACACCGGGATTTGAAACGAGCGCCCGCCCATCAACAAAAAGATCGGCGCGGCGGCCTGCCTGATGGTCGGCTCGGAGGCGAGCAAGAGCCGTGACAGGTTCAGCGCGCTCACCGCCGCGTACTCGGCGCGCACGGAGTCGCGATAAGAGAGCGCGCTCGAGAGATCGGCGGCGGACTCCGTCTGAAACTCCGTGAGCATCACGGTGAGGACCGTCAACGCGCCGAGCACCATGATCAGCGCCACCCCGCGCTCGCGCGAGCGCCGCCTCCGCAGGCGGTAGCGGATGACCTTCGGGACGCTCATTGGACCAGCGCCCCCACGCCCGCAAAATCCATCGGGGTCTGGATCGGGAGCTTCACCTTGGTGTCGAAGGTGAGCGCGCCCTTCGCGCGCCCACGCGCCGCGCGGCGACCCCCGTTCAGCACCAGGGTGATGCGCACTTGGAGTGGTAGTCTGTCTCGCTGACCGAGCGCCTGGGTGGTGTCCCACTGCTCCTGCCAGCGGCCCGTGTATGGGTCCAGGTACTCGAGCTGGAACAGGTCGATGTCCGTCGCTAGCACCTGCACCCGCCCGCCGCGATCGGGCTCAAGGTCGATGTAGGGTGACACGCGGCGCGCCAGATCCGTCACCCCGCGCCGCTTCGGATCCGGTGAACCGAAGTAAGAGAGCTCACACTGATCGGACTCATGGGAGTCCCGATCGAGCCGCCGATGGGCAAACGAGGTGAAGTCGACTCGGTCAGCGGGCGAGCCGCGGCTGCCAATGAACGCCGTCTGGCGCACCATCATGGAGGGATCGATCGGGCGATTGAACGACAAGAAGGCGCCCTGAAGCTCCCGCGCGATGCGCTGGATCGCGCTCCGCCCTTCGTGGTACCGCCCGCTCACCTGGCCCACGCCGTCGCGCGTCGAGCGCAGCCCCGAGAACGCTCCGTAGATGAGCAGGCTCACCAGCGCCATGATGGTGACGGCGACGAGCAGCTCAAGCAGCGTGAAGCCCCGGCGAGCGACCCTTGAGCGTGTCACGGTCCACCTCCTGGGACGCGTCCCCCGCCTAAACGGGGGCTTGGGTTCGGCGAGCCGCCGCCAGGCAGGCCGCGCTGCAGCGCTCCGCCAGGCAGCCCGCCCCCCGGAGTGCCCGGGAGGCCCCCCTGCATGCCCCCGCCCTGAACGGCGCTCTCCAGACCCTCTAGGCCCGCGGCGGCGTTTGGATCGAAGCCCCCCTGCTGTGGGCTGGCGACGTACTGCACCGCGCTGAGGTCGCGCGCGACCTTACCCTCTTTCCAGAGCACCTTGACGGTGAGCTTGCGGATGCTCGCCTCAAACATCGGCTTGATCTGTGGGTAGACCATCCCCATCACGATGCTCGCCACGCCATCGATGGGGTTGCCCCCGCTCTGGGTGAGCATGCTGGCCACGCCGCCTAAGTCCTGCTGGCCCAGCCCAGAAGGCCCCAGCGTGTCAGCCTGCGCCAGCGCGCCGAGCGCGCCCAGCCCGCCGCTCGACCCCCCGATGTCGAGGCCGCCGTCCCCGCTGCCGAACCCGATATCTCGCGGCTCTGGGAGCTTGATCAGCTCAACTGACCACTCACAACTGAACTGCTTGTTCGTGTCGTCTTCACAGCACGGCCCCGACTCGCGCTGATCCATCACCGAGTAGCCGTCGCGCAGCAGGTCGAGCTCCAGCTCGCTCATCTTGCAGCGGATGAGGCCCGGCGCGAGGCTGAAGTTCTCAGCGCGGGTCGCGTTCTGAAACAGCCCACTTTGCGCCGATAAGATCACGCTGAGGCCGAGGCCAAGGATCGCCACCGCGACCAGCACCTCAAGCAGGGTGAAGCCTCGGCGCGAAGGCGCGACCCGACCACGCGACGCGACCCGACCGCGCGCCGCGACCCGACCACGCGACGCGCACCGCGCTGAACCCATCGCGAGCGGGCGCGTCACTCGGAGCGCTCCCCGAGGTCGTCATCGCTGCGCGGCGGCTCAAGCGACACCCAGCCCCGCTCGATGCGGGTGGCGCCGGTGAGCCCGTTGACCAGCACCGTCAGGCCATCGTCCTTTTTACCCTGCTGGAGCTGGATTATGGCGCGCTCCGTGCCGCCCCCCGGGAAGAAATAGAGGTAAGCGCGCCCCTGCGTGCGGGGCTCTCCATCATGCTCCGTCTGCACCTGACGCAGCACGATGCCTGACTCGAGGCCCCGCCCCACCTCGCCGTCATCACCGTCGAAGCCGAACTCCTTCATCGGCCTGAAGCGCGCGCGCTGCGCGCGCGGCGCCTTCACCAGCTCCTCCGCGTACTCGCGCGCCGTGCGCTCCGCCTCGGTGGCAGGATCCGCTCCGGCGCCGGTGGACTCTCCATCGTCCTTCTCGCGGAGCATGCGCGTCGCGCTCTCCTCCAAGATCACGCGGCGCTCTTCAAAATCGAACACCATGCGCGTTGGGCGCCCCGTGGCGTTGGCTCGGCTCAGCCCCAGCCGGACCCCAGCGGCGATCAAGGTCGCCGAGCTACGGAGCTTCGCACCCCCAAGCGCCCCGCTGCCGAGCAGCACCCCGCCGGTCATCACCCCGATCAGCGCCACCACCAGCAGCACCTCGAACAGGGTGAGGCCCCGCGTCGCGCCTGGGCGCACGCCGCGCACAGCTCCCCCGGCAAGCCCAGTGGGCCAACGAGGGGCTGAGGGCGGCGCGGCGCGTGACATCACTCCTCGACTGCGCTGCCCTTCGGCACCCGGATGTCGTCCGCGGTGCCCTTCTTCTTGTCCGGGCCCTTGGAGCTCACCACCACCTCATCGTCAGTGCAGCTGAGGATGAAGGCCTCACCCCAAGGGTCGTCCGTGTTGGTGGCGGAGTCGATGTGCTTCTCCTGCACCAGCTGGCTCATGGTCGGGCAGGAGACCTCATTGTTCACCTGCTGCCACTGCTGCACCGCCGTGCGGATCACCCGCGCGCTGGTCTCCGCGGTCTTGATCTGCGCCTCGCGGAACTTCGGCAGGGCGAACACGGCCACGCCACCGGCGACCATCGCGAGGATGGCGACCACGATCAGCACCTCGAACAGCGTCACGCCGCGCGCGGCGGCGCGGAGGCCCGGGCCGCGGCGCCGAGTCAGGCCGCGCGCCAGGTTCTTCAAGAGGGATAAACTAGAGAGGTTCTTCATCGATTCGTGCTCCATCACTCGATGCGGTCCAGCCCACCGGGCAAGCCATCCGGGCCGTCGCTCATCAGCTCGTAGCGGGACCCTTCGCGGCGCCCCGGGCAAATCAGCCTTAGTTCTCGCCCCCAAGCGTCCTCTGGCAGCTTCGCGATCTTCGCGTGACGCGCGAGCTCCGCCAGGCTTGGTGGACAGCCACCCTGATGATCCGCGAGGTACGCCTCCACCAGCCGCCGGGTGTCGATCAGCGTCGCGCGCGTCTGCCGCACCCCAGCGCGCTGCCGCTCGCGCAGCGCGATCAAGAGCACGAGCGCGACCAAGCCGAGCAGCACCAGCGCGCGCCGCAGCCGCCCCACCCGGAGCCGGCGGCGCAGCGCACCCCTGCCCTCCCATGGGAAGAAGATGTCCTGCTCTAGGAGTCGGCGGCGCCGCAGCATGAGTCATTGCACCATGTCATTCATCTGAATGAGAGGCATCAAGATGGCCATCGTGATGAAGCCCACCAGCCCGCCCATGATCACGATCATCATCGGCTCGAGCAGGCTGGTGAGCGCCTGCACCCGCACCTCCACGTCTGCTTCGTAAGCGCGGCTGACGTTCTCCAGCATCTGCTCCAGCTGACCCGAGCGCTCCCCGACGCTGATCATGTGGGTCACCATCGGCGGGAACTCACCGCTCTTCTTGAGCGGCACCGAGATGCTCTCACCTTCACGGATGGAGCCGATCGCGGTGGTCACCACCTGCTCGAGGCGCGCGTTCTCAAGCACGCTCCGCACGATGCCCATCGCCGTGAGCAGCGGCACGCCGCTCGCGAGCAAGGTGGACAAGGTGCGGCTGAAGCGCGCCACCGCGACCAGCAGGTTGAGGCGCCCGAACAGCGGGACTCGAAGCAGGAATTTGTCCCACTTAAGCTTACCCTTCTCGGTCTTTTTCCAGCGCCGGAACAGGTAGGTGCCGCCGAACCCCAACCCCAAAATCAGCCACCAATAGCCGCCCACGATGGACGACACGAAGATGAGCAGCTCCGTGTACCAAGGCAGCTGCTGGCCCAAGCTGTCGAAGATGGCCGTCACCTTGGGCACCACCGCCACCATCAAGAAGCCGACCAGCAAGGTGCCCACCAGCGCCATCAAGATGGGGTAAGCCAGCGCGCCCGCTACCTTACCCTTGAGCCGCGCCTGGCTCTCCATGAAGTCAGCCAGGCGCTCTAGTACGGCCTCCAAGGTGCCAGAGGCCTCCCCCGCCTCCACCATGTTGATGTAGAGCGGCGGGAACACCTTGGCGTGCGCCGAGAGGCTCTTGGCAAAACTCGTACCCTCGTTCAGGTTCTCACGCACCGCGGTGAGGACCATCACGAGCTGCTCGTTCTCCACCTGCTCGCTCAGGGCGCCGATCGACTCCACCAGCGGCACGCCGGCGCGCACCAGGGTGGCTAGCTGGCGCGTCATCACGGCGATGTCGCTGGTGCCAGGCCGCTGAAACACCGCGAAGAGGTTGAGGTCCTTCTTGGCGCGCTGCTTGCGCTCGGCCTCCTCCGTCGCCTCGGTCAGCAGGATCCCTTCGCGACGCAGCGCGCCGCGCAGCGCCTTCAGGTTGTCGGCGTCCTTGAAGCCCTTGGCCGACTTCCCGGTCGCCGACTGGATCCCGCGGTAGGCGTAGACGGCCATCAGTCGTACGAGTCCTCTTGAGTGGCCGCGAGCACCGCCTCCACCGTGGTGCGCCCGGCCAGCACCTTGCGCGCGCCGTCGTCACGTAGGGAGTCCATGCCATTGACGATCGCCGCGCGCTTGATGCTCTGGGCATCTGACTTGGCCATCACCAGCTGACCGACGTCATCGTCGGCCATCAGCAGCTCATAGATGCCGCGGCGCCCGATGTAGCCGCTGCCATTACACCCCTCACAGCCCACCGCGCGGTGGAAGGTCGGCATCCCTGGGCCAAGCCAGCCTGGGGGGACGTACTCCACCCCGGGGGCCCGATACGCGCTGCCCACCTTGCGGTTGAGCCGTCGCTCCGTGGCCACTGGATCGATGCCCAGCTGCTCCAGCTCGTACGGCGTGGCCTCATACGGCTCCTTGCACTCATCGCACAGGATCCTGACGAGCCGCTGCGCCAAGAGGCCAATCACCGTGGAGCGCACCTTGAAGTTGTCGACGTTCATGTCGATGAGGCGCGTGAAGGCGCCGGCCGCGTCGTTGGTGTGGATGGTGGACAGCACCAAGTGGCCGGTCATCGACGCCTGGATCGCAATCTCCGCGGTCTCTAAATCGCGGATCTCGCCGACCATGATGACGTCAGGATCTTGCCTGAGGAAGGCGCGCATCGCGCTCGCGAAGGTGAGGCCGATCTTGGGTTGGACGTGCACCTGATGGATGCCACCGAGCTCGTACTCGACCGGGTCCTCCGCGGTGAGGATGTTGACGTTGGGGCGGTTGATGCGGTTCAGGCAGGCGTACAGCGTGGTCGTCTTACCGCTGCCGGTGGGGCCAGTGACCAAGATGATGCCGTTCGGGCGCTCGATCAGCTCGTGCATCAGGTAGAGATCGCGTGGGGCAAAACCCAGCTCATCTAGCCCGAGCAGCGTGTTGCTCTTATGCAGGAGGCGCATCACCACCCGCTCGTGCTCGCGGCTGGTGGGGATGGTCGAGACGCGCACGTCGATCCCGCGCCCGGCGATCTTCAGGCTGATGCGGCCGTCTTGGGGCAGGCGCTTCTCGGCGATGTTCAGCCCCGCCATGATCTTCACGCGCGCGACGACGGCGCTCATGAACTGGCGGCTCGCGCGCTTGGACACATGCAGCTGACCATCCACCCGGAAGCGCACCACCACCTCCCGATCTTCCGGCTCGATGTGGATATCGCTCGCGCGCTCACGCACCGCCTGGGAAAACAGGCTGTTCACCCAGCGGATGATCGGGGCGTCGTCGTCGGAGTCGAGGATGTCGACCTCGTCGTCATCCCCTGACGACTCCTCGCTCTTGAGCTCTGCAGAGGTGGCCCCGCGCTCGAACACGCGGTTGATGGCGTCCACGATCACCGGCGCCGGCGCCACCTGGGCCGACACCCGCTTGCCGAAGGTGGCGCGGATGTCATCCAGCGCGGCGGTGTCGAGCGGATCGGCGCACACCACGTGCACCACCTGCTCCTCCTCCGCCGTGACGAGCAAGCGGTGGCTCCGCGCGTACCCGATGGGCAGCCGCATCGCCACGCTGGCGTCGATCGCGTCGGCGTCCACCTTCTCCAGGTAGCCGAGGCCGCACTCCACCGCGAGCGCCTGCGCGATGCTCGCGTCGGTCGCCAGCTCTGACTGAATCAGGAGCTCGGCGAGCGGCTGCGCCTTCTCCGCTTGCGCGGCGAGCACACCCTCCAGCACCTCGGGGCTTAGCACCCCGCGCCGCACGAACACCTGACCCAAGGCGCGCTGCTCTCGCATCGTCACTCCGTGCGATCGACGGCCACACTGCGCGCCATCGGGTTGATGCGGGGGGCGACGCCCGGCGACGCCGGGGCTTCGAGCTGCGACGAGCCACCGCCGCCCTGACGCTGTGGCGTGCGCTGCTGGGGGCGGCGCGGCGTGGTGGGGCGCCCGGGCGCGGGCGTGGGTGAGGCGCCTGGGCCGCCGCCTGACTTCACGACCTGCGGCATGTCGATCGGCGGGGAGGGCTCATGCTCAGGGCGCTCCTTCGGGCGCTCAAGCTGCTCCTCAAGCTCGCGCCGCTCCTCCGCCTCCAGGTAGCTCTGGCGGATGTCCTCCACCAGGCCGTTGGTGCGCGTCCAATCGCGCGGCGGGCTCCAGCTGCTTGAGCCGAACACGAAGTAGCGGTCGAGGAACTCCTGGCGCTCCTGCATTTTGCGCTGGAAAATCGCTCGTAGGTCGCGCGAGTCGTGGATGATGTGGGGCGTCAGCACCAGCAGTAAGTTGCTCTTACGGAGGCTGGTCTCGCTGCGGCGAAACAGGAAGCCGAGCACGGGTAAGTCGCCGAGCACTGGGATCTTGGTCTTGCTGGTCTGCTCGGAGTCCTTCATCAAGCCTCCGATCACCACCGTCTCTTGATCGCGCACCACCAAGGTGGTGTTGGCGTTGCGGCGCGTGATGCTCACGGCGCCTAGATCACCAGCCGCCGCGCCGGGCGAGCTGTCCTCCGCCTCGATCTCGAGCCGCACCTGATCGGAGTCGTTGATGTGCGGCGTGATCTTGATCTTGGTGCCGACGTCTTGGCGCGGCGTGCTGAAGCCACCGAAGCCGCCTAGACCACCCAGCGCGCCGAGCCCGCCGAGCCCGCCAGCCCCCGCCAAGGCGCCCAGGTTGCCTAGGCCGCCGATGTTGGTCTGAAGCGGGATGTTCTCCCCGATGTTGATCTCAGCGGGCGTGTTGTCCGTCGCGATGATGTGGGGCGTCGCCAACACGTTGGTGTCACCGCTGGTGGCGATCGCGTTCAGCACCACACCAAACGCAGGGATGCTGATGCCAGTGCCAAGCAGGTTCGAGGTGCCGTCGAGCTCTGGGCCGCGAACGCCCACCGCGAAGCCTTGGAGCTGATCGGGGCTGAGCAGCACCGAGTTGATTGGGTTCAAGCCGCCGAACAGCACGCTGTCGTCAGCGTCACGCGTCGAGAAGGTGGTGCCGCCGTGGTAGTTGATGCCGAGCTGCGTCCCGCGAGAGATAGAGATATCCATGATCGCCGCCTCGATGAACACCTGGCGGCGCGGCATGTCGAGCTTCTGGATCACCATGCGAAGCTGCGCGTAGTCACGCGCGCTTGAGGTGACGATCAGCGAGTTGGTGGGGGCGTCCGCGGTGACGCGCACCTCGCCCTCAAAAGAGCCCTCCCCCGCCGCGCCGGGCGCCATCGCCGTCGCCGTCGCCGTGCGAGCGCCGCCCGTGCCTGGGCGCGCCGCGGCCGCCGAGGTGCCACCGAGCATCTGCGTGAGCGTCGCGGCCAGCTCATCGGCTACCGCGTGTTGCAGCGGGAGCACGTGGATTTTCCCCTCGGCGGCGGGTGCGATGTCCACCCGCTTCATGAACTCGAGCACCCGGAGGTAAGCGTCCTCTGTGCCGACGATCACCAGCGAGTTGGTTTGGTCATCCGCCGTGACTTTCCCGAGACCCCCAGCCCCGCCACCTGAGCCTCCCTGGCTAGACAGCTCGAAGATCTCGCCGATCTGCTTGGCCATGTCAGCGGCCGAGCCATAGTGCACCGGCTCAATCCACATCTTGGTGCCCGCGCCGCCGACATCCACCTCTTCAATCAGGCGGATCATGCGGCGCACGTTCGCCCCAGTGTCCGTGATGATCAAGAGCTGCCCGGCCGAGAAGGTGGAGATGTCCCCCTCCTTGCTCTTGAACTTCATCAGCAGCTGCGCGACCTCATCCGCCGACACGTGCTGCAGACGGTAGAGGCGCGTGACGAAGCCCGCGGTGCCGGGCACCGGCGCCCCCCGCGAGTAGATGGGCGTCGGCTGCGTGGAGATCCCGCCGCTGTCGACGATCTTCAGGAAGCGACCGTGCGGAACCACCGTCATGCCGTTCGCCTCGAGGATGCTGAGGAAGGCCTCATAGGCCTCCGCCAGCGTGACCGGCGTGGGCGACACCACCGTCGCCTTGATCTGCCGCACCTTCGCGCCGTAGATGAAGCGGCGCCCCGTCATCCCGCTGATGTGGTTCACCAGCTCAGCCAAATCGGCGTCCTGGAGGTTGAACTTCACCAGGTGACCCATCCCCTTGGGGCGGTACTCCGTCTCCACCGCCTTCGCGATGGCGTCCATTGAGCGCGGCGGCGGCGCGGCGGCGCCTGGCGGATCATCCGCCGCGGGAGCGGTGGGGGGGCCCACGGGGTTCGCCGGTGGCCGCGCTGGCGTCGCCGCCGGGCGGCGTTGAGCGCGGATCTGAGCGCTCGCGTCCAGCGTGACCAACGACACCAGCGAAAGGCTCACGCCCGCCAAGGCCAAGCGCGCGAGCCACGACGCGTGGGGCGAGCGACGCGCGGCCGAGCCCAGGCTGCCCAACGGCAGCTCCCCAGCGTGGCGCGGCTCATTTGAGTAAAACAGGTGGCGCTCCGCTGACTTCACTCGGGCACAGGTGGGGGATGAGTTCGATGTCACAGCTATCTCAGGGGAGCGGCGGGCCGCCCGTGGGGGTGCATGCGGCTAAGGACGAAGGCGGTCAGGGCGACGGTGACGTCGAGCCGCTACTTGATGCGGAAGTCGACCGTGGTGGGCTTGCCACTGCGGTTGATCTGAACCTTGAGGTTCCCAGCGGTGCGAAGACGGGCGTAGGCCTCAAGCGCCTTCTCAGGGGAGGTCATGTCGAAGCCGTTGATGCTCTCGAGCCGATCGCCGTTCTGGAAGCCGAGCGTGCCGAGCAGTGTGTCGTCGCGGATCCCAAACATGCGGATGCCGACGACCTTCCCGTCCTTCTGCTCCGGCACGATGCGGGCGGACTTCATCAGCACCGCTTGATCGGCGAGGATCTTGTCGACCACGGAGCGATCCACCTCAAACTCGGTGTCTGAGACCTTCTTGATCTTGTTGGCGATGTCCGACGGCACGGCCGCGGCTTTCGGATCAGCTGCGGCCTTCTTGTCCGCCGCCGCGGCGCTCGGGCGAGCTGCGGCTGGCGCGGGCTCGCCGAACAGCTGCACCTGGCAGAGCGAGCTGCCAGCCTCCATCCACACCGACGGGCTGCGCGACGCTGGGTTCACCCCGATGTAGGCGACCGTCTTGTCGCCGAGCGTGTCCCCCACCCGATGCAGCTTGGGCGCAGGATCTGAAGGACCACGCAGCGCCGCGAATGACCACAGCGGATCGGGCGACTCCGTGATGATGGAGACGGTGACGCCATCGCAGGCGGGGGCCGTCAGTGGGTTGGTGTCGACCGGGCCCACGTCCTCGGGGATCTCCTCGATCGGCTTGGCGTTCAGCGGGCCCGTCACGGAGTCGAACGGGTTCCTGTCGATGATGGCGTCAGCGCTGGCCGTCTTGGGGGCCGTGCGGTTCAGCTCCGCGACGTCCGCCGACTTCTTTGGGAGCGCGCCGAGCGCGTCCGCGCGTGCCCCGAACAGCCACCCGCCCAGCAGCTGGTTGGTCCCCGCCGCCTGCAGGTACGCCGTCACCGCGAGCAGCGCGAGCACCAGCTTACCGAAGTGCTTCTTGAGGAGGGTGTCGAGGGACATACGGTCAGTCAGAGGCCAAGGCCACCCGGGGTTAAAGCGAGAGCCGTGCCAACGGTCAATGGCCAATCACGTTGAATTTTCGCGGGTTCTACGCCCTCAGCCTCCAGCTGAGCCGCCAGCTTGTCACCTACCCCCTGAAACACCTGCTCAGTGTGCCAAATTGACAAAAAGTCCCCACGCCAGCTCAGCGCCACGTCACTCACCCAGCTTCCGGTAGATGGTCCGGGTGGAGATGCCGAGCAGCTGGGCCGCCAGCCGTTTGTCACCGGAGGTGTGCTTCAGGGTCGCTCGAATCAGCCGCTCCTCCACCTCCTCAAGCGGGGTGCCGATGGGGAACTCCAGGCCGTCCGGCGCCCGCGGGCTCGCCTGGGCCACCGAGTCGGGTAGGTCTGGGAGACCCAAGCTGTCGCCTCGCGCCAGCACCGCCGCGCGCTCAACCACGTTCTCCAGCTCGCGCACATTGCCAGGCCAGTCGTAGTCGAGCAGCTTGGCCATCGCCTCCGGCGTCACCGTGAGCCGCGCCCGCCCGTTCTTCTTGCAGTACACGCCGAGGAAGTGGTCCACCATCAGCGGGATGTCCTCGCGGCGCGCGCGCAGCGGCGGCGCCGTCACCGCGATCACGTTGAGCCGGTAGTACAAATCCTCACGGAAACGCCCAGCCTCCACCTCCGCCGCCAGGTTCCGGTTGGTGGCCGCCACGATGCGCACGTCGGCCCGCGCCGGCTCCCCGCCGAGCGGCTCGTACTCCCCCTCCTGCAGCACCCGCAGGAGCTTCACCTGCACCTGGGGGCTGAGCTCACCTATTTCGTCAAGGAAAAGCGTACCCCCGCGCGCCCGCGCGAAGCGCCCCTCTCGGCGCTGGGCCGCGCCGGTGAAGGCGCCGCGCTCGTGACCAAACAGCTCCGCCTCCAAAATGGACTCGGGCAGCGCCGCGCAGTTCACCGCCACGAAGGGCCCCTCGGCGCGCTGGCTCTTGGAGTGGATGTAGCGCGCGATCAGCTCCTTGCCAGTGCCGCTCTCCCCCAGCACCAGCACGGTGGCGAGCGAGGGCGCCGCCTGCGTCGCGATCTCCATCACGCGCCGGAGCGCCGGGCTCTGCCCCACGATCTCGCGCGTGGTGAGCAGGAGCAGCTCGCGGCGGAGCGAGCGGTTCTCCGCGACCAAGCGGAAGCGCTCCCCAGCTTTCCGCACGGTTTTTACGATTTGCATGCGGCGCAGCGGCTTCTCCACAAAATCGTAGGCGCCCTCGCGCATCGCGCCCACCGCCGTCTCCACCGTGCCGTAGGCCGTCATCAGCACCACCTCAGTGTCCGGCGACACCTCCTTCAGCACGCGGAGCAGGTCCACGCCGCTCGTGCCTGGCATCATCAGATCGCTCAGCACCACCTGCACCCGGTGGTGGCGCGCGATCTCCAAGGCGGCCTTAGCGTTCTCCGCCGTGAACACCCGCAGCTGCTCGCGCTCGAAGATCTTCCGCAGGCTCTCGAGGTTCGCCGGCTCATCGTCCACCACCAGGACAGTCAGATCTTCTGTCTGACGTGGCGGCGCGGGCGCCTCCTCGGCGGCTGGGGATTGCGACGCGGGCGCCAACATGTCACTCATGCGTGACACTATGGCACACGATGACAATTCGTCGAGTCGCCCCCATCACATTGTTAACCCATTGGAATTATTGAATTATTTGTCTACATCTGTCACCGGAGCCACCCAGCGCGCAGCGCACCGGGCCTTCGCCACCCCTGCTCGCGCTCTTCGATCGGGGCCAGGGGGTTGGTCCCGCCGGAGTCCGCCGCCCGTCCCCACAGTCCCTGCACGCCCCACCCCAGGTGCCGCTCTACGTATCCGCACGGAACCACGCAGCGCCTGCGGCGACGCCCGGCGACGCGCGCCTGGACCAACCCCCCCAAAAAAACTTAAGACGCCGCTCGTCAGTGAAACAGACGACTCAGCGGATGGCGCGGGACAAGGCCTTGAAGGCGTCCCCCTCGGCGTAGCGCAGCCAGTCGAAGGCCACCGTCTCGCTGGTGGTGAGGTGCGCCCCTGCCCGCTCACACAAGCGGAGCCCGGCCTCGCGGTGATCGTCCTGACGTGAGCTCACGCCGTCCACCGGGACGTGCACCGCGTAGCCTGCGTTCACCAGATCGCGCGCCGTCTGAAACACGCAGACGTGGGTCTCCATCCCCAGCAAAATGACCGCCTTCGATGCGCCGAGCGCCGTCTGGAAGGCCTCCAGATCCCAAGCGCTGAAGCAGCGCTTCTCGAGCAGCGGCGCGCCCTCCGCCGCCTCGAGCACACCGGCTACGCTCGGGCCGAGGCCCTGCGGGTACTGCTCGGTGATGAGCGCCTTGGCGCCGAGCAACTTCGCGCCTTGAAGCAAGATGCGCGCAGAGCGGAGCACCGCCTCCACGCGCGGCTCCGGCATCACGCGGGCGAGCCGCTCCTGAACGTCGACGACGACGACAGCCGTCTCCTCCGGCACCAGCCGGGCCAGGGGGGTCGCTTGAGTCATGAGGCCTCCGGTCGCAATGGATCGATGAAGTCAGGATCACTGAGCACCAGGCGCTCCAAGCGCTCACCGCGCTCAAGCGCGTCCACGATGCTCGGCACGTCAGCCAGGGTGACCCGGCCGTAGAAGTAGTCATCCGGCGCGACGTGGATGACGGGCCCCGCCCAGCACACGTCGAGGCAGCTCGCGGTGCAGGCCCTCACCTCGACGCGCGCGAGGCCGCGACGGTGCAACAGCTCCTTCAGCGCCGCGTGGATCTCGACGGCCCCGCTCACCGCGCAGGACCCGCGCGGGCTATCGTCAGGCCGACGGTTAGTGCAGACGAACAAGTAACGCCGCCTCCTTGCCATGGGGCGGAGCCTTGGGCCGCGTCACCCTGAGGTCAAGCCGCCAATTTCAGCTCCGATCGTCGTCACGAGCGAGCGGACGAAGCTCAAGTGTCTTGGCCACGCAGGAGCTTGAGGAGCGCTGGTGTGGGTGCGGCCGGGGTCTCGAGCAGCGAAGTGATCCGGTCGAACGACTTGTCGCCTAGCACGAGTCGCGTCGGGATGAGCGCTTCGTCCGGCAGCTCCCGTCGTGCTTCCATGAAGTACAGCAACGCCTGCTCGACCACGAAGTTCTTCTTGAGCCCGTGACTCTCCGCGAAGCGGTCAAGCTTGTCCTTGGTAGCCGCCGAGACCGTGGCCGAGATCTGTGATTGTTCGCTCACCGTGCCTCCGTGAAGGGTGCCATGGGAAACCACGCGCAACCATGGGAAAACTAGCTCATACCCCGGACGGCCGCAAAGCAGCGCCCGCCCCAGCGCGCGTGGTCGACGGGCGAGCGATCAAAGTGCCGCACCCCCCCGCGCGTTATCCCGACGCCACCTCAGCCAACCTGCGCCATGCTCGGGGCATGCCCGTGGCTCCCCTCGACATCACC
>CAYQAC010000013.1:42242-58564 GCA_964415255.1 uncultured Polyangiaceae bacterium
CTCTACCGGCTCTACTGCACGCTCTTCGACAATCTCGACATCACCCTGCCGCTCGTTGACTCCACCACGGCGAGGCGCGCGCTGGGGCAGTACCTGAAGTACACCGCGCGCCTCCTGGCGCAGATCCCGATGGGGCGCTTTCAAGCGCCCGTGTTCGACGCCTTCGCGGACGCGCGAGCGCAGCTCACAGGGCTCCTGCGCGGCGAGTCAGCGGGGCTCGCTTACCGCTGCTTGCGGAGGCCGTCAGTCTCCGTGCTCATTCGCTGCCTGCACCGCGAGCTGTGGGGTGATGGCGACGTGCGGCGCCTGGACGCCCTGCTCGGCGAGCTCACCGCGCTCATCTGGTTTGAGCTGGCGCTGGCGCAAGAGCTACAGGCCGGCGGCGTGAAGTTGACCCTGCCTCGCCGTCAGCTGGCCGTCGCTTGCCTTGAGCTCGAGCTCAGCTTTCACCCCGACGCGCAGCTCGGCCTGCGCGATGGACAGCTGGTGCTGGAGCTCGGTGAGCAGACCCACGCGGTCGAGCTGGAGCAGCTCGCCGCGATCGGCGCGGGCGGCGAGAACCCCTACGCCGCGCCTGTAACAAGCGCCCTGCCGCTCAGCGCGCGCCGCACGCACTTCCCCATCTGCGGCGACATCTACCTCGTCACCACGGACAACAACCCGCTCGCGCTGGAGGAGGCGCACCCAGACAAGCAAGGCAACGCGCTCGACCTAGGCGAGCGTGAGCCGGAGGTTTGGCAGGCGGCCATCGCCGAGGCCTACGCGCTGATAGACGCCCACTACCCTGAGATCGCAGCGGAAATGCAGCTCGTCATGCATGCTTACCACCCGGTGGGCTACGACGCGGAGCGGCACCTGTCGGCCTCCTACGCGGAGGCGGTGGGCACCGCCTACCTGAGCCTGCACCCAGACGTGATGACGCTGGCTGAGGCGCTGATCCACGAGTTCGCCCACAACAAGCTGAACGCGCTGATCGCGACCTCCCCCATCTTGAACAATGGCTATGGACAGCTCGTCAGTTCACCTGTCCGTCCTGATCCACGCCCGCTCCACGGCGTGCTGCTCGCGGTGCACGCCTTCGTCCCGGTGGCGGAGCTGTACCGGCGCCTGAAGGAGGCCCAGGCGCCCGTGTCCAACACCCCAGGCTTTGAGCGCCGCTACAAGGCCATCATCCAGAAAGATCTGGACGGCATTCAGACGCTGCGTGAGCACGCCGAGCCGACTGAGCTCGGCCAGCGCTGCCTCGCCGAGCTCTACACCTGGGCCGCCGCGCACAGCCCCGCGCCCACCACCTAGCAGCGGCCCTGCGCCCACCGCCTAGCAGCGGAGGTAGAAGTCCTCAGCCATCCCGAACCAGTCATGAATCATCATGGGTGGCCCACCTGACGGCCTGAGCTCACCATTGAAGGTGCCGAACGGCCCCTGGTAGCGGCTCTCGATCAGCCCCGCGTTCACCCGCACATCCCCCGGCACGCTGGGCTTAAACCTGAGCGACACCTCGCCGCCCTCGCTCGCCGCGAGCCACTCGTCGGCGCTGCGCGAGAAGCGCACCGCCGGCAGGGGCGTCACGCTGTCGCCGACCCAAAGGCAGTTCTCGTTGTGGCGCTCCGGGTCGCGACACTGGTTGGCCGTGAGGTTGAAGCCGCGCGCGACGCCGGCCTCATCAAAACACGAGGCGGTGAACCAGTCCCAGCGCATGACGTGCGGGTAGTAGCCCTTGTGATCATCCAGCGTGGCTAAAGTGTCTGTCGCCCTGAACGTCAGCTGCGTGTCCCCAATGGTCAGCCCACCTGACACTGGGAACATGCCCTTGGAGGAGCACATGCCGCCGCGCAAAAATGGCAGGCTCACTGACTGGGGCGCGCCCTCAGCCACGCGCAGGCTGAAGCGCCCGGTGATGCGCGGCCTGCCGGCGCCCGGCGCCACGCTCAGCACCACGTGGATCTGCCCCACGTCCAGGCGATTGTCGAAGCACAGCGTGACCCCGCGCCCCCGGTGGCTGTTGCGTGTGCCGTAGAGCGACTCCGCGATGTGGAGGCAGCCTGGCGGCAGCTGACGCTCGAACACGTGCTTCACGCCGCGCACGCGGTCATAGAGCTTCACCTGCACCAAGCCGAGCAGCTTGGCGTCGAACAGCGCCAGGTTCATGAACACCTGCTCGGAGCTCACCTGAATCGCCTGCCACTCCTTGAGGCGCGCGCGCCGCAGCGGCCGCGGCAGCCCCAGGTAGCGGGCGTCGAGCAGGTTCGAGCGCTGAGGCGGCTGGGTGAAGCGCCCGTAGCGCTGAACACCAGACTCAACCAACCTGTCAGGCGGCGCCTCAAAGGGCAGGCCATAGTTCGCCTCGCTCATGCCTTCCGCCTAGCCGCGTCGATCAGCTGCTGCAAGCGCGGCGGGAACTCCTCAGCCTCGTCCCCTCCGCGCCCCACCGGCAGCTTGAGCACAACATCCGTGCCGCGGCCTGGGCGTGACGTGATGTCGAGGCTGCCCCCGTGACCTTTGATCACGCGCTCAACGATCGCCAGGCCCAGGCCCGTGCCGCTCGGGCGCGTGGTGAAGAACGGATCCACCGCCCGCTCCATCACGTCCTCATCCATGCCGTGACCCGAGTCACGGATCGTGATCACGACGTCGCGGCGGTTGCCCACCTCCTCAATCGACGCGCTGATGTGCACCGCGCCGCCTTGCTGCATCGCCTGGCATGCGTTGGAGACCAGGTTCTCGAACACCAGCGGCAAGAGCCCCGCGTCGACCCACAGCGTCTGAACGTCTGGATCATCGCTGATGTCGAGGGTGAGCTCCACGCCCTCCGAGAGCCGCGCCTCAGCGCGCTGGAGCAGCGCCATCATGGCCACCGGTGAGCGGCTCACCTTCACGGGGCGCGCGAAGCGCAGCAAATCCGTCACTAGCCGGTTCAGGCGGGCCGCCTCTTCTTCCACGATGTCGAGCAGCATGGTCCGATCACCCTCGGCCAGCTGCGGGCGGCGCAGGCTCGCGCACGCGTTGACGATCACGGCCAGCGGGTTGCGCACCTCGTGGGCGATGGCCGCGGCCAGCTCCCCCACCTGAGCCAGCTGCTCCTTGCCGCTCAGCTCATCCTGAACCACCTGGAGCTCGACGTAGGAAGAACGAAGCTCCTCCGTGGCGACCGCGAGATCACTGGTCACCGCCTCAAGCTGCTGCTCCTTCGTGCGATAACGCACCGGCAGGGTGGCGCCGATGGAGAACACGTAAATCAGGAAGCCGCCCGGCACCAAGTACACGCTTTGGACCGCGCCGATCGTCAGCAACGCGTCGTTCACGAAGGTGAGCACCAAGACGCTCGCCCCGAGCATCACCCAACCAGCCTCGCGCCGCCCCCGCGCGAACACCACGCCGATCAGCCAGAAGGCGAACCCGAGCTGCGCCGTGGTGATGACATAGAACGCCAGGCCGAACCAGGTTGGCTTCGCGACCAAGTGCAGCACCACCTGCCCCAACACCTCAGAGCGCAGCGCCTGCTCCGTCCCTGGCTCGAACCAGTAACCACCTAGGTTCAAGGCGATGAAGAGCAGCGCCAGGACATAAGATGCCCTGACTATGCCCATGTGCGGCGTTCGGGTGTAACGCACCACGAAGTGCAGGTTGAGCACCGTCGCCACGATCCCCCCGACGTGCGCGTCGCGCGAGATGGTCTGCCAGTTCGCGGCGCCCTCCGCGGCGTAAGCTAGGGAGATCCCGGTGGAGACGATCGCCACCGCGAAGCACAGCAGCCCGTACAGCAGGTACTCCGCCTCACGACGACGGTACGCGTAAGTCAGGACAAAGAACGAACCAACGGCGAGCTTCGCCAGGGCCCAGGCAGCCGCCACACCGCACAGGAACGCCGAGTTCACAGCTCTAGCGGGCCTCCGCGCTCGGCGCGTCGAGGTTCACCGTGATGGTCTGCTCGTCGGTGGCGCCTGGGTTCGTCAGTGGATTTCGCTGAGCGTCGAGCAGGGTGGCCGTGATGTGGTAGTCGCCGCTCAGGAGGCCGAGCAGGCGGTGAGGCCCAGCGTCGATCTCCTGGCTTAGCACCGCCGGGCCCCGGATCTCGAGCCGCACTCGCCGCGCTGGGCCCTGGCTGAGCGGAGGCCCTACGCGCACGTCGAGCTCCACCGCCTCCGCCTGCAGCGGCCCGTTGAAGGTGCCCCTCGGGCTCACCAGCTTCACCACAGCGGGGCGCTCCGGCAGCTCCGCCGTGTCCACCCCGAACTCGACCCAAGCCTCCGGGCCACGCGAGGCGCCAGGCCCCTGCGAGAGCGCGCGGCCATCTGAGCCCAGCACCACGGCGAACAGCAGGTGCGGCCCCACAGCGAGTTCGCGGTCTTCATCGACCAGCGACCCAAGCGGGACTGGCTTGCTCGGATCGACCTCGCGCGGCTGATGATCGCCCAACTGAAGCAGGGCGCGCGCTTTGCTTCCGCGCGGAAGCCCATCAAGCTGCAGCCGCACGTTGTATGCCGCGGCGCGATCGAGCCGGACACGCTGGCCGCGGATCGGGAACTTCAGCTCAAGGTTCAGCGCGGCGCTCTCGGCGTGACGCGGGGCGAGCGGCTCCAAGCTGAGCTGAGGGAGCGGGACCGGCTCCGCCACAGCTGACGGAGCGCTCGGCGCGCTAGGCGGCGGGGCGGCGACCGGCGGGGTCACCCGCGGCGCCTCACTCGTCACGGCGGGAGACGCCGCGCAGCCAAGCGGGACCAGCCCGCCCGCGGTGAGCGAAACCGCGATCGCAAAGGTCGCTGCGAGCCCGCCAAGCGAACGGCCCAAGAGCCAAGCACCACGCATGCCGCCACCCTATCAGCCCTGACCGCGCTGAGCATCAACCGGTGGCTTGGGGCAAGGGGGCCGATCTGCTACGCCGCGTCTTGATGAGCTACGTGGTGCTCGCCCGCAAGTACCGGCCGATGACCTTCACCGACTTGGTGGGTCAGGATCACGTGGCGCGCATCCTGGCCGGCGCCATCGCGAGCGGGCGCTTGGCGCATGCCTTCCTCTTCACGGGGGTTCGGGGGGTTGGGAAGACCACCAGCGCGCGGATCTTGGCGAAGGCGCTCAACTGCCTGGGTGACCCTAGCACCCAAACCCCAGGCGCCCCTGACCCAGGCCCCACCAGCAGCCCCTGCCTGCGGTGCGCGGCCTGCCTTGAGATCACCGACGGGAAGGACGTGGATGTCCTCGAGATCGACGGCGCGAGCAACGCCTCCGTCGATGACGTGCGGCGGCTTCAAGACAGCCTCCCTTACCGACCGCAGCGGGACCGCTACAAGGTCGTGATCGTCGACGAGGTGCACATGCTCTCCGGCGGCGCCTGGAACGCGCTCCTCAAGACGGTTGAAGAGCCGCCCCCTCACGTCAAATTCATCTTCGCGACCACCGAGGTGCATAAGGTCCCCGCCACCATCTTGAGCCGGGTGCAGCGCTTCGATTTCAAGCTGATCGGCGCCCAACAGATCAGCCTTCGCCTGGCGCAAGTGCTGGAGCAAGAGCAGATCCGCGCGGAGCAGGGCGCGCTCCACATCATCGCGCGGGAGGCGGCGGGCTCGATGCGCGACGCGATGAGCCTGCTGGATCAGGTGATCGCCTTCGGCGAAGACTTGACGACGGAGCGCGTCGCGGAGGTGCTCGGCGTCGCGAGCCACGAGGCGCTACGACAGATCGCAGCGGGGCTGCTCACGGGGGACGCCGCGGGCTGCCTTGAGCGCGTCCATGGCCTGGCGGAGCGCGGCCACAACGTCGCCCACGTGGCGCGTGACCTCTTGAGCCTGCTGCGCGACCTGGTGGTCGCGAAGCTAGTGGCCGATCCTGCGCCGCTCGTTCAGCTCACGGCCGATGAGCTCGCGGAGGTCAGCGCGCTCGCCGCTGGCGCCGAGACGGACGATCTGCTCCGGCTGCACCTCGGGTTCTCGAGGGGGTTTGACGAGGTAGCGCGCGGCTCGCAACCGCGAGCGGCGCTGGAGATGCTCCTGCTTCGCCTCGCGCGCCGCCCCCCGCTCACGCCAGTGGACGATCTCATCGCGCGCTTGCAAGGCCTGGAGCGGCGGCTGGCAGGCGCCCGCGGGGCGGTGCCTACCAGCCGTGAGCGCGGCGCCCCCCCAGCGCTGGACCGTCAGCCACCCATACGACCGCAGCCGCGGGAGTCAGCTCCGGCCGCTGAGGCGCCGAGTGAGCCCGCGGAAGAACCGCCAGCTGCCCCCCCTAGCTCACCACGCGCGGCGCCTGCCTCGCCGCCCCAGCCCACCGCTGACGCACCGCGGGCGCGCCACCACGTCAGCCCACCGAACGAAGTCACCGCGCCCAGCGCGCCCCGCCCCGAGCCCTCCATCGCGCCAAGCGCGCCCCGCCCCGAGCCCTCCGTCGCGCCCCTACCTCACCGCGATGCGCCCCCTTCAGTCAATCCTCCGAACAACGTGACCAGCGCGCCCAGCGCGCCCCGCCCCGAGCCCTCCGCCACACCAAGCGCGCCGCCCTCCGCTAGGCAAAGCGCCCCGCCCTCCGCCACACCAAGCGCGCCGCCCTCCGCCAGGCAAAGCGCGCCGCCCTCCGCTAGGCAAAGCGCCCCGCCCTCCGCCAGATCCGGCGGCAGCCCTGAGGATGCGTACCTGCTCACGCGCGCCGCGGCCATCGGTCCGCCTACCCCTGAGCACCGCGCGCGCCTCGAAGCCTGGGCGAAGCTGCTCGCTCCGCTGCGCACCGAGCGCCCGGACCTCGCGGCGAAGTTGAACCACGCGATGCTGCTTGAGTTCAGCGACGAGGAGATCGCGCTCGGCTTCGATCGCCATGACGTGTTCCGCGGCCAGACGGACTCCCAGGAGGCGCGCGAGGCGATCCTCCAGCACGCGGCCGCCCATTTCGGAGCCGCGCCCAAGCTACGCTACGAGTTCGATCTGCCAGACGCTCAGGTCCACACGCTGGCGACGCTGGAGGCCGAGCGGCGCGAGGCTGAGCGCCTGGCCGCGATTGAGCGCGCCAAGAACCACCCCCTCGTGCTCGCCGCTGAGCGCCTGCTCGGCGGTCGCGTGAAGCGCATCGCTCCCTATGAATGATCCTAACTCACCCCTGGGGCGCAAGCTCACCCACCAGCGCTCACCCCAGGGCGCCCAACACACCCCGGGTGCACCCTGATGCTGCCCTCTAGCCTCACGCGGCTGGTGCAGCTGCTCTCGCGGCTCCCCGGGGTCGGCGAGAAGACAGCGCAGCGCTTCGCCCTCCATCTCATCAGTACCGGTGACGACCTCGCGGCACGCTTGGGCGACGAGCTATCGCAGCTCGCGGCGCGAGTGCGGCCCTGCGTGCGCTGCGGCAACATCGCCGAGCTCACGGATGAGGGCCCCGCCACCTGCGCCATATGCCGCGACACCCGCCGCGATCCGGCGCTCCTGTGCGTCGTGGCGCGGGTTCAAGATCTGCTCGCGGTGGAGCGGAGCGGCGCCATGCGCGGGCGCTACTTCGTGCTCGGTAAGCTGTTGTCACCGCTTGACGGGGTGGGCCCGAGCCAGCTGCCGCTGATCGAGCTGAAGCAACGGATCGCGGAAGATGGCGTGAAGGAGGTGCTCGTGGCGACGCCCCCCTCGGTGGACGGGGAGGCGACCGCCCTGCTCCTGTCGCGTGAGCTGGGCGGCCAAATCCGGCTGACCCGGATCGCCAGCGGAGTACCCCACGGCGGGGATCTGGAGTTCGCCGACCGCATCACCCTGGGTCGCGCGATCGACGGGCGGCGCGACCTCGACTGAAGGCGCGCCGGGCGCCCGCGCTCTGGCCATCCCAGGAGACGCGCGCTGACGGTTGCCTTAGCCCCGGCGGCGCTCCACTATTCGCCCCCATGGAGCCCCGCCCAACTCGCGAAGTGATCACCACGCCTCACGCTCCCGCGGCCATCGGCCCCTACAGCCAGGCCGTGCGCGCGGGAGGCTTCGTGTTCATCAGCGGACAGATCGCGATGGACCCTGAGACCGGGGAAGTGGAACAAGGCGGCGTGACGGCCGAGACGGAGCGCGCCCTGCGAAGCTTGGAGGCGGTGCTCGCCGCCAGTCGCCTCAGCTTTCAAGACGTGGTCAAGACCACCATCTACCTCACCGCCATGAGCGATTTTGAGGCCGTGAACCAGGTCTACGCGCGTCACTTCAGCGAGGCGCCGCCGGCGCGCGCCACCGTGGCCGTCGCGGGTCTGCCGCGCGGCGTGCGCGTCGAGATCGAGGCGATCGCCCTCGCGCGCGACTAGCCGGCGCCTCTCAGCCAACACACCCCGCGCGCCCTCTCGGCGCGCGCGGCAGCAATCACCGAGGAAGAGCATGACCCAAGCACACCCTAGCTTCACCCAGGAACAGCTGACCGCGGGCGCCGAAGAGGCCACCCGCACCTTGATGGACGCAGGCGGTGGCGCCGCGGCGCTGTTGAGCGCCTGGATCGCAACCGGCAACGCTGAGGCGGTTCAGGTCGCTAGTCAGCTTAACTCACCGCTCCGCAAGCAGGCCCGGCGTGGGCTCAGCGTGCTGAAGTCTCGAGGGATCAAGCCGCCGGCGCTCACGCACACCGCGCGCCCCGCTCAGGCCGCGGTGACGCCGACGAGCGAGGCCTGGCTGCTCAGCCCCGATCCGGCAGGGCACTTCGCGCTGGTGTTCACCCTGAGCCGCAAGGACGGCCGCACCAAGGCGACGTTCGTCATTGCCCATGACGAGCTGGGCCTGCACCGCTTGAACACCGGCGAGTACTCCGCCAGTGCGCTCCGCAAGGCGATGCGCGATTTCGCTGGCTCGGCGGACAGCAAGCCGGCGAAGGTGCCTGTGCCCTGGGCGCGCCAGCGCGTGGAGGCTTGCCGCCTCCTGCACCGCACGCTCGGCACCCCAGAGCCGCTCGGGCTCACCAGCGCGGCGGAGCTGCTCCTGCCGCTCCCCGACGCACCCGAGCCGCACCCCTTCGACGAAGAGGGCTTCGAGCTCGCCGCTGAAGACGCGCGGCAGCTCGCCAGCTCCTCGCTGGAGCTGCACCGCCTACCTGAGTTCTCCGGGTGGGTGCCTGAGCCGCAGGCGATGCGCGAGCTGCTGCAGGAGCTCGGCCGAACCCTGCCTGAGGCACCAGACGAAGAGCTGACGCGGAGCGCCTTGGCTAAGGCGCTCGCCGAAGCCACCGACCGCTACTTCTCTCCGCAGCGGCGGGACCAGCTCGTGCGGCGCCTGAAGGACGCCGCGATCAGCGTCCTTGCGACCAGCGGTGAGCAAGCGGCGCTTGAGGTCGCTGCCACCATCGGGATGATCGAGGCGCGCGGGCTGATCACGGACCTACCGAGCGAGCTGCCGTTCTTGCTTGGCTTCTTCCAGAAGGGCCTGGCGCAGATCGCTGCTCAAAATCAAGGCTCGCTGCCGATCCCCAGGCTGAGCCCAGAGGTCGCCGCGCTGCGCGAGGTGGAAGCCACCGCCAGCGCCGCCCTGGCTGAAGCAGCGGAGGCGGAGGCCGCCGCGAGCGCCCCCACCGAAGCGGCCGCCGCGGAGGCAGACAGCGCAGCTGACGAGGCCACTGAGGCCGGACTCGCTGAGGCCGGAGCCACGGCCTCAGACAGCCCAGCTGACGAAGCACCCGTCGACGACAGCTGGTAAGCAACCCACGGGTTGTAGGGGCGGGTTTCAAACCCGCCAGCACAAAAACGCAACTGGGCGCCCGCGAGGGCGCCCAGCAACCTAACACCGAGCGCCCGCGAGGGCGCCCAGCAACCTAACACCGGGCGCCCGCGAGGGCGCCTAGCAGCCGACCGGATGGTCAGGGCTCAGTACGACGCGGTGATGGTCCCGCTGGTGCGCAGCGCCTCCACCTTGTACACCGGGCCGCCTTGGCCGCAGCTCAGCGTCTTCGAGTTGACGGCAGCCTCACTGACGGTGCACCCGTTCGGGTTCTGGAAGTCCACCGAGGTCCCGGCGCGCGCCTGCACCGAGTAGTTGTCACCGAGCGGCAGCGCCAGCTCAATGTCACCGTTGTCCGCGGTGATCTCCCCGCCGCCCGCTGAGATGGACGCCAGGTGGACGAACAAGTCGCCGTTGCCCGCGATGATGTTCACGTAGTCAGCCACCCCGTCGACGCTCACCGAGCCGTTCTCGCAGTTGACCAAGGTGGAGACCACGCTGGTTGAACCCCTGAGATCACAAGAGCCGTTCTTGCTGAAGACGTCGATGGCCGTCGCGCCAGCTGAGTGATTGATCTTGGTGGAGCCGTTGCCCTGGCTCAGCTTGATGGTGCCGTTGAAGGCCGGGGGCAGCTTCACCACCACGGACACCGACTTGAAGCCGCCGCCAGGTGCGGTCACGATGGTGTCGCCCTGGTCGTTACCCTCCACCAGGGTGCGCGCGTTCAAGTCCTCAAGCTCCGCGGTGAACTCCTCGTCCGGCGTCTCCTGCGGCTTGCCGGTGCGCGGCGTGGACTCCACCACCACCTGATCTCCATCCCCTTGGACGATGGTGATGGCGCCGTTGACCGCCGCCAGGTCCAAGCTGCCGCCGGAGCGGTAGTTCACCCGCGAGACCTTGGGGTTACTGGCCTGGACGAACTTGAGGGGCTTGGCCACGCACGTGGTGCCGTTGTCCTCCTCGTTCTCCGCGCACTGGAGCGAGCAGCCGGTCGCGCTCACTGAGATCCCAAGGCCAAGCAAGCTTAAGGCAGCGAGTTTTTTCAGGTTCATGTTCCAAGTCCTCATCAGAAAAAGACGCCGGGAGATGTACGCGCCCAAGGTGCCGCTCTTCCCTGGCAGCTCGATTTGCCTAGCAGTTTGAGCATGGGGGCCAGCGCGACGCCACCGACTCTGACGGGGAGCCCGCGCCGCTATTCACCGTGTCCGCTGGCGCTGGAACAGGGCGGAGTTTGGAGGGGGTTTGGGGGTTTGCCGGCACCGCATTGAGCGGCGCTCGGCTGGCTGTGCCTCCCCGCTGCCGTGACTCAGACGCGCGGCGCTGGGCCCGGCCACGGCGACGTGAGGCAGCTGATGGAGGCCACCTGAGGCGCGACCGAGCCCTCCCAACCCCCAAAAAATCCCGCCGCAACCTCGGCCTGCCTCGCCCCCCAGGCTGGCGCTCGGCCCCAACGCCTGCCCCCCGGCTGCCTGATACCCGCTCCAAGACGGCTAGCGTCTCACCACGAGCCAGGCGGGGCAGGCTGCCTGGCGACGCTGAAGCCGCGGCGGCCCCCATGTCGGCCGCTCCAGGCGCCACCCGGCTTTCGGCGGTGGGCTACTCCCCGTCGCTGAGCAGGAGCGGTGCCCCGGAGCGGACGCGCTCCTGGAAGGCGCCGCGGAGCCTATTCGTCAGTACACCTGGCTTCCCGTCAGCGATGCGGTGTTCGGCTACGCGCACCACGCTGAGCAGCTCGCGGATGCTGGAGGTGATGAAGACCTCATCGGCGGAGAGCAGCGCGCTCACGTCGAGCGTCGAGAGGCGCACCTGGGTGCCCAGCTCCTGAGCCAGCGCCAACACGGCGGCGCGGGTGATGCCCGGCAATATCCCCACAGAAATGGGCGGCGTGACCAGCGCGCCGTCCTTCACCACGAACACGTTGGAGGTGGCGCCCTCCAGCACCTGACCCTCACGGTCGAGGATCAGCGCCTCAGCGGCGCCGGCACGCCGCGCCTCGGCCAAGGCCAGCACGCTCATCAGGTAGTTTCCTACCTTGGCGCCCGCCGCGTCCGTCGCGTCCGTCGCGCGCCGCGCGCTGTACAGGCTGACCGCGATGCCGTCCTCTTGCTGCACCTTGGGCGGCGGCGTGAGCGGCTCCACCAAGATCACGCGCAGCGCCTCGGCCTCGCTCGGCGCGAGCCCGAGCTCCCCCTGGCCACGCGTGATCATCAGGCGCACGTAGCTCTCCTGCTCGCCCGCTGCCTCGAGCGCGAGCAGCAGCTCACGCTCAAGCTGCTCGAGTGACACCGGCAGCTCAATGGCGACCAGTGAGGCGCTGCGCTGAAGCCGCGCCAGGTGCTGTCTCAGCGCGAACGGGGTGCGCCCGTAGGTCCTGAGCGTCTCGAACACCGAGTCCCCATAGAGGAAGCCTCGGTCATACACGCTCACCTTCGCGGCCTCCGGCAGGACGATGCTGCCGTTCACGCTCACCAGCCTGGTCACGCTCCTTTTCGTGCGCCGTCGGCCCATGGACGTCAAGCGCCTTCACGCGCCGAGAGCTGGCTCAGGCGCCGTAAGCGCTATGTCGTCCGCTTAACTGTCTTATGGGCAAGTGGCTCGACGGCGAGCACTGCGGCGGCAGCTGCGCGCCGAGCGTCAGGCGCCGAGCGCCGAGGCCGCCTCCTCGTGCGCCGCGACCAAGGCCGCTTGCAGGGCGCTGAGGGTCAGCTCGTCCGTCTCGCCAAACCGAAGCGGCGCCCCACAAGCCACCACGACCCGAGAGCCCGGCCACGGCAATGAGAAGGCGTCCCAGCTCCGAAGCCGCGTCGCCCGCGCGCAGGCGACCCCGAGCGGCACTAGCTCGGCTGCGCCGAGCCGCGCTGCGAGCAAGGCGCCTGGCTTGGCGCGCTCTCGGGGGCCACGCGGTCCATCCACCGCCAACGCGAGATCCGCCGTGGGCAGCGCCTTGACCAAGCCGCGGAGCCCCGCCGCGCCGCCCCGCGACGACGAGCCGCGCACCACCTGAAGCCCGAGCCGCGTCATCACCCCCGCCTGGAGCGCGCCATCGTCCGACCAGCTGACGAGTACGCAGGTAGGCCGCAGGCGCCGCAAGGCGAGCAGCGGGAGCTGCTCCCCATGCCAGAACACGAACACCCGCCCCGGCGTCGATGGGTCGAGCGCGGGCGCGCCGGGCGTGGGTAAGCCAGGTGCCAGCGAGCCCACCACACGGACACGCAGCGCCCACACCCAGAGCCTCACCACCAGCGCCAGCCAGGCGCCGAGGAGCCAGCGCAGCCGCGCTGGCCCTCTAGTCTGTTTACCTGACTGACCCTCAGCCCTTGAGCTCACTCAGGAGCTCCGCGGCGGCGCTGAGCGCTGAATCCGCCTGCACCGCGCGCTCAAGCATCTGCACGGCCTTCGGCTTCTCGCCCAGCGCGTGGTGGACGCGCCCAAGGTTGTAGAACACCTCCGCCTTGGTGATCGGCGAGTCGTCGTCGAGCTTCTGGAGCAAGAGCGCGCGGAACATCTGCTGCGCCTTCTTCAGATCGCCCGCCTCGAGGCTCACCGCGCCGAGCTGCTTGAGCACCTGGATGTTGCCGGGCTCAATGCGGAACGCCTTGTCGAGCTCCTCAAGCGCGCGCGCTTGATCGCCGTCGGCGAGGAAGGCGGTGGCGAGCCGGCGGTGGATGTCGCCAAGCTCCTTCGAGCGCTTCCCGCCGTAGCTCTCCACGATGCGCTCAAGCACCTCCACCGCCGCCTTGGCGCGCCCCGAGGCGCTGTAGGCGTCGCACAGCGCGAGCATCAGCTCGCGATCTTCTGGCTTGAGCTGGCTGGCGCGCTCAAGCAGCTCCGCGCTGGCGGCGAGATCGTCGCGGCGCTTGGCGTGAAGGTCCGCCGCGCGCACCAAGAGCGCCACCTTGGCGTCCACGTCCTCCGTGGTCTCGGCGTTCTCGGCCAGGTGCGCGGCCAGCCTGTCCCAGGCCTCGAGCCGCGTGTACAGCTCCGCCAGGCGCTCGCGCAGCGCGGGTGGATTCGAGCCACGGGTGAGCCCACGCTCGAGCGCCTGAGCCGCCGACTCGAGCTCAGCCTGCTGCTCGTAGACGTCCGCCAGCTCCGCTGAGAGCCGACAGGCCTCCTCACCATCGCTGTCGTCGAGCAGCTGGCTCAGCATCTCCGCGGCCTCGCGCGGCTGCTCATCCGCTAGGTAGAGCCGCGCCAGCGCCGTGAGCGCACCCGAGTGCCTCGCGGAGCGCCCGAGCACCGAGCGATACGTCTCGATCGCCTTCGCGCGATCGTTCAGGCGCGTCTCGTACAGCTCGCCGAGGCGCACCTCGAAGGTCAGCTCGGCGTCCGTGTCGCCGCGCTCCCGCGCTCCCTCAATCTGCGACTCAAGCAGCTCCGCCAGCTCCTCGTCGCGCTCCGTCTCCACGTACAGCTCACTCAGCAGCACCACCGCCTCAGGGCGCCCTGGCTCCTCCTCCAGGGTGGCGCGGAGCTGCTCAATGGCGCTGTCTGGCAAGCCGAAGCGCTCGCGCGCGAGCTTAGCCAGCGCGAGCCGCAGCTCGCTCCGCTCACTCGTAGCGTCCGTCAGATCGATCAGGCGCTCGAGCAGCCGCCCCAGATCGTCCCAGCGCTCGGCCTGACCCAGCAAGGTGCGCAGCGCCGTGGCCGCAGCGCCGTCCGTTGGGTCGTCCTCGAACAGCTCCTCGTACAGCGTGGCGGCGCGCTCAGGATCTTTCAGCTGCTCCTCGGCGACGCGCGCCGCGCGGTGCCTGAGCTCGCGGAGGATGTTCGCGTCGGCGCGCAGCTCCGCGCGGCGGATGAGCAAGTCGAACGTCGCTTGTGCGTCCCCTGCCTGCTCACGAAGCTCAGTGAGCTCCGAGAGCGCCCACAGGTTGGCGTCGTCTTGCTCCAAGAGCTCACGCAGCAGCGACTCCGCGAGCGCGCGATCTTCAAGCTGATCGGCGAAATCCTTCGCCTGCTGATAGAGCAGCTCACGCATCGACCCATCGAGCTGGAGCCGCGCGCGGCGACGCAGCGTCGCGACCAAATCGCGCTCGCGCCCCTCCCCGCGCTGGAGCTGATCGAGCTGCAGCAACACCTCATCGCTCTCAGGATCAAACTCCAGCGCCTTGACCAGCGCCGCCTCCGCGAGCGAAGGATCCTCCACTCGATCGCGGTACCAAGCCGCCTGCTTGAGGCTGAGCTCCTTGGCGAGATCGGGCGCCAGCTCCGGGTGCGCCGCGAGCGCGCCACCGAGCGCCGCCGCGGCGCCCTCCCAGTTGCTCGTGATGGGCGCTAAGCGCTCAAGCTCAGCGAGCAAGGATGCCTCGCTCGGATCATCAGCCAAGGCGGCGTGGATGATGCGCTGCGCGGCCGCGGCGTCACCCACGTCATCCTCAAGCACACGCGCCAGCCCGCGGCGCAGCTCAATGCGCTCCCCAACCGTCTCCGCGAAACTCACCCGCTGCTCGAACAGCTTGGCAAGATCGCTCGTCCGGTTGGCCGCGCGATAGACCTCCTCCAGCAGATCAGACACCTCCTGGAACAGCTCGCGGTGCTGCGTGAGGCCCTCCAGCGCCTCCGTCGATGGCGCGTGCCCTGGCGCGCGCTCAAGCGCCTGCCGGAGTGAGCCCAGGCCACGCTCGGGGTCCTCAAACTTCTGGATCTGCACCAGCGCCAGCTGATGATAGATGGCCGCCTGCTCGTCGGCTGATTCGCTCGCGAGCGCGCGGCGCTCCAGCGTATCTGCTAGCGCCGCGTGGTCCCCCACCTGCTCGTACAGGCGGCTCAAGGCGAGCAAGAGCTCTGGTAGCTCCCCAGCTTGCTCCAGCGCGCGCGTGTAGGCTGAAATAGCGCGCTTCGGATCGGACAAGCGGCGCTCGGCGATCTCCCCGAGGCGGGTGTAGAGGTCCTTCACCAAGTCGGCGTCGAAGCTCGCGCCGGCGCGCTCCTCGAGCGCCTTGGCGTAATCCACGAAGCCATCGCTCGCCTCCGCCAGGCGCTCCGCGTCCGCATGGAGCTCGGTCGACTCCGGTGTCTCGCTCAAGGCGCGCAGCACCGCAGCCAGCGCCGGGCCGGGCTGCGTGAGGTGGTGCTCGAACACGGCGGCGATGGTCATGAGCGTCTCACTGCGCTGACCTGGCTCCGTCTCCACGCTGAGCCTCAGCTCGAGCACGTCGACCAGCTCCAGGTAAGCCGCGCGACCCCGCAGCACTGGCACCAAGATCTCCGCCACCACCTGGCGCAGATCTTCGTGCTCTTCACCGAGCCTGCGCACCGCCTGGCGCGTGGACTCCGAATCAGGCGACTCCTCCAGCACCAGCCGGTAGGCCTCCAGGGCCTCATCGTAGCTGTGCAGCTGGGCCGCCAAGATCTCACCAATTTCCTTACGGATAAGCACCCGCTGAGCGGCGTCCTCCTCCGTGCTGGCCTCCAGCTTCAGGCTGTCGAGCAGCTCCGGCCAGCGCTCCTCCGCGCGGTAGAGGCGCCCGAGGCCGCGCAGCACCTCAGCGTCGCCTGGGCGCGCTTCCAAGGCGCGCGCCAGCGCGTCGATCGCGCTCGGGCGGTCGTTCAGCCGCTCCTCGTAGGTCTTCGCGGCGGCGACCAGCAGCTCGTAGCTGAGCTCCGCGTCGTCCTCGTCGCACAGCTCCACGCGCTGCAGCTGAAGCTCCACCAAGCGCGCGGCTGAGTCCCCGCTCTCATACAGGT
>CAYQAC010000014.1:0-5130 GCA_964415255.1 uncultured Polyangiaceae bacterium
GTGGTGATCTCGTAGCTCAGCTCGGGCTCCTGCCAGCTCAGCACCTCCAGGCTGAACGAGCGCTCGCCCACGGTGACGCGGAGGCGCCGCGCGCTTTCGACATGATAACTGACTGTCAGGGAGACGTCCTGATAGTGATAGGTGGTGCGCTGGGGCGCGCTCGGGTTGTTGCGGAAGCCCGGGGTGAGCCCTGGGAGCAGCGCGCGCCCCGCGCGGCGAGCCTCGAAGTCACACGCGAGGGCGGCGCAGGCGAGCTCCTCGAGGCCTCCTTCGGGGAGCGCGCTCGGCGCGGGCGCGGGGAAGTGCTCGGCGATGAAGCCGGTGCTGAGCCGCCCGGCGATGAAGGCCTCGTGCTCCAGCACCTGGCGCAGGAAGTCGAGGTTGGTTGTGACCCCGTGCACGCTGGCCGCGGAGAGGGCGCGCACCAGGCGCCGCCGCGCCTCCTCCCTATCCGCGCCCCAGGTGATGATCTTAGCGAGCATTGGGTCGTAATGGATGCTGACCTCGGTGCCCACCTCCACCCCGCTGTCCACCCGCAGGCCCGGTCGCTCAGGGAGCCAGAAGTCGCAGAGCCGCCCGGTGGTGGGGAGGAACCCCTGGCTCGGATCCTCCGCGTAGAGGCGGCACTCGATGGCGGCGCCGCGCAGCGCGAGCTCTCCTTGAGTGACCAAGAGGCGCTCGCCCAAGGCGACGCGGATTTGTTCGCGCACGATGTCGACCCCGGTGATCGCCTCCGTGACGGGGTGCTCCACTTGGAGCCGGGTGTTCACCTCGAGGAAATAGAAGTTCTTCTGCTCATCCAAGATGAACTCAACGGTGCCGGCGCTGGTGTACGAGACGCTCCGCGCCACCGCGAGCGCCGCCTCGCCCATGCGCGCCCTGAGCGCGGCGTCTAAAGCGACGGACGGCGCCTCTTCGATCACCTTCTGGTGGCGCCGCTGGATCGAGCACTCGCGCTCGAACAGGTGCACGAGGTTGCCGTGCGTGTCCGCGAGGATTTGGATCTCCACGTGGCGCGGAGCCGTGATGTAGCGCTCAATCAAGAGGCTGTCGTCGCCGAAGGCGCTGGCCGCCTCGCGCTTAGCGCCCTCAATCGCGGGCGCGAGCTCCGCCTCCGAAGTCACCACGCGCATCCCCTTGCCGCCGCCGCCCGCGCTGGCCTTGAGCAGCACCGGGAAGCCTACCTTGAGCGCCGCGCGGCTCAGCGCCTCCGTGCTCTGGTCCTCGCCCGCGTAGCCCGGGATGACCGGCACCCCGGCGGCCTCCGCCAAGGCCTTGGCCTCGCGCTTCGAGCCCATCTTCGCGATGGCGCTCGGGCTCGGCCCGATGAAGGTGAGGCCGGCCGCCTCACAGGCGCTCGCGAACTCGGCATTTTCCGCCAGGAAACCGAAGCCGGGGTGCACCGCGTCGGCCCCCGTCGCCCGCGCCGCGTCGAGGATGGCCTCCACGCGGAGGTAGCTCTCGCCCGCAGGCGCCGGCCCGATGCACACCGCCTGCTCCGCCGCGCGCACGAAGGGCAGGCCGCGATCGGCCTCGCTGTAGACCGCGACGGTCCCCATCCCCATCTCGTGCGCGGTCCTGAAGATGCGCTGCGCGATCTCGCCCCGATTCGCCACCAGGATACGGCTGACACCCATGGCCGAGACGGTAGCCCAAAGCCTGACTCAGGTGGGGCGAGAGTCTCGTGAGCGAGCGCATGAGCAGGGCGGCCCTTGAGCCGCGCCCGGCGAGCGCCCGTGGCGCGCCGTGGTCCTAGAGCGAGCTCATGAGCAGATCGGGGCGGTCGGTCATGATGCCGTCCACCTCGCGCCGCCACAGCGCCTGCATGGTCTCGGGGTCGTCCACCGTCCAGGCGTGGACCTGCACGCCCAGCTCATGCGCGATTTGGATCGAGCGGCGGGTGACGACGGGGAGCCGCCCGAGCGCGAGCGGCAGCTGCAAGGCGTCGTACTCCGGGGTGAGGAGCCGCCAGGTGCCGGTGTACACCGAGACGATGAAGCGCAGGCACTCGCGGCTGCCGGCGCTGGTGGCCACCTGGCCGCGCGACAGCTCGCGAAAGCGCTGGACGCTGAGGTCGTTCGCCGCTGCGACCAGTATTCGTTCGTGGACCTGACGCTGCTCGATCAGCTGCCACAGGCGGGCGCCGAGCGCGAGGCTGCGCCCCTTCAGCTCCAGGTTCAGGCGCGCCTCAGGCAGCGCCTCGAGCACCTCCTCCAGGGTGGGGACGCGCACGCCGCGCCCGCGGTAGGGGTAGCCGCCGTCTTGGTAGAGGCGGTAGCCCGCGTCGAGCGCCTGGAGCTCGGCCAAGCTGTGCTCATGCACGTAGCCATGGCCGTTCGTGACGCGCTCCACGCGCGCGTCGTGGAACAGCACCAGGTGGCCGTCCCGGGTCTGCCGCAGATCGCTCTCCAGGTGGGTCACGCCGAGGGCGAGCGCGCCGCGGAAGGCCTCCAAGGTGTTCTCCGGCCACAGGCTCGCGCCGCCGCGGTGCGCGAAGCACAGGCGCTGGTGGTTGTCAGTGAGGCTGCCGAGGGCGCCGTGGTGCTGAAGGAAGGGCCGCTTGATCATGGGTCTATCAGTGACGGAACACGCCCCAGCTGGTGGTGCCCTCGACGCGCGCGCTGTGCGCCGCGGACAGGCTGATGGCGACCACCTCGCGGGTGTGCCGTGGATCGATCACGCCGTCGTCCCACAGGTGCGCGCTCGCGAACAGCGGGCTCGACTCGCTCTCGATCTGCAGCTCGAGCATCTTTTTCATCATCTCGAGGTGCTGCTCGTCCACCTCCGTGCCCCGCTTGGCCGCCGCGCCGCGCTGGATGATGTCGAGCACCCCCGCCAGCTGCTTGCCGCCCATCACGGCGATGCGATGGTTCGGCCAGCTGAACAAAAAGCGCGGCTCGTAGGCGCGGCCGCACATGGCGTAGTTGCCCGCGCCGTAGCTCATGCCCGTCATGATGGTGATGGCGGGCACCGTGCTGTTGCTCACGGCGTTGATCAGCTTGGCGCCGTTCTTGATGATGCCCTCTTGCTCGTAGCGCTTGCCCACCATGAAGCCGCTGATGTTTTGCAGGAAGAGGAGCGGCGTATCGGTCTGGTTACACAGCTGGATGAACTGCGCGCCCTTGTTGGCGCTGTCGCTGAACAGCACGCCGTGGTTGGCGAGGATCCCCACGGGGTAGCCGTGCACGCTGGCCCAGCCCGTCACCAGGGTGGCGCCGTAGCTCGGCTTGAACTCACTGAAGCGTGAGCCATCCACCACCCGCGCGATCACCTCGCGCGGGTCGAACGGCACCCGCAGATCCGCCGAGGCGATGCCGAGCAGCTCCTCCGCGCTGTAGCGCGGCGCCTCGAAGCCCGAGGCCGGCGCTGGCCCGAGCTTCTTCCACCCGAGGTGCGCGATGATCTCGCGCCCGAGGCGCAGCGCGTCGTGCTCATTTTCCGCGAGGTAATCGCTGACGCCGGACACCTTGGAGTGCATCTCGGCGCCGCCGAGCTCCTCATGATCGGCGTCTTCACCTGTGGCCATCTTCACGAGCGGCGGGCCCGCCAGGTACACCTGCGCCTGACGCTTCACCATCACCGTGTAGTCGCTCATCCCCGGGATGTAGGCGCCGCCCGCGGTGGAGCTGCCGAACACGAGGCACACCGTGGGCACCCGCTCCTTCGAGCGCCGGGTGAGCTCGCGGAAGCCGCGCCCGCCGGGCACGAAGATTTTGTGTTGGTTGGGCAGGTCCGCGCCGGCGCTCTCCACCAGGTTGATGGCGGGCAGCCGGTTCTGCGCGGCTATTTCCCCCAGGCGCTGGCTCTTCAGCACGCCGTACTCGCTCACCGCGCCGCCCTTCACCGTGGCGTCGCTGGCGCTCACCAGGCACTCCACGCCGGACACCACGCCTACCCCAGCGACGCTGCTTGAGCCCGCGACGTGCCCCGAGATGTCATGCCCCGCCAGGGCACACAGTTCGAGGAAATGACTATCGCGATCCAAGAGCAGCTCGATGCGCTCGCGCGGCAGCAGCTTGCCCGCGGCGAGGTGACGCTCGGTGTACTTGGGCCCACCACCGGCGCGCGCCTTGGCCAGCGCCGCCTCCACCTGGGCGAGCGACTCCAGGTTCGCCTCCCGGTTCTTCTGGTGCTCTTCATCCCGCGGGGAGACGCGACTCCGAAGCACCGGGAGCTGTTGGGCGCTCTTCATGGGGGGATGGGGGTTGGGCAGTGCGCTGGGGGCCGGCTGTGAAGACGCCATCTCACCCGAGGCTACACGCCTCAGCGCCCCGTTGGCGACCTGAACCGTGCCCTTCAGCGCGCGTTCGATCTAAGGTGTGCGCATGTCGAGCGTGCGCATCGACCGCTGGCTGTGGGCGGCGCGGATCTACAAGACGCGCAGCGACGCGCAGGCCGCCTGCGCCGGCGGGCGTGTGAAGCTGAATGACGGTGACGTGAAGCCCGCCACGCAGGTGAAGCCGGGGGACCGCGTCCGCGCGCAAGCGCCGCGTGGCCTCACGATTTTGGAGGTGGTGGCGCTGGCGGAGAAGCGCCTCGGCCCAGCGCCAGCGCGCGAGCTGTACATCGACCACTCACCGCCGCCTCCACCGCAAGGCCCGCTGGAGATCCCGGTGCGTGACCGCGGCGCCGGGCGACCCACCAAGGCCGATCGCCGCGCCCTGGAGCGCTTGCGGGCCTCACGCGACACGGATTGAACCGCCTATTCCGCACGGCAATCAGGCGCGGGCGGATCGAAACGGTGGGGGCGCAGCATGCTGCGCCCCTACGGGACGCGTCAGCGCTGCGGGGTCTGGATGCGTGGGATGGCGCGCAGGGCGCCTGGGTTCAAGAACTGAGGCCGGTCGATGCCGACGTCGGGCGCCTCCGTGTCCCCCTCGCCCTCGGCGCCCCCGGCACCCTCGGCGGCGGGCTCGGCTTCAGCTTCCTCCTCAGCCTCCTCCTCCTCTTCCTCGGCCTCCTCCTCTTCCTCGCTGACGTCGCCCTGGGCGGGGGGTGGCAGTGGAGGCGCCGCGAGGCCGGGATCAGCGCGCGAGAAGCGCCGCGACGCGTGCTCCGGGCGACTCGGCGGCTGGTCGGTGTTCTCGAGGTTGGAGTCGATCATCTTCTGGAGGCTCTGGTTCGCCGGTG
>CAYQAC010000014.1:5140-5787 GCA_964415255.1 uncultured Polyangiaceae bacterium
GGCTGCCGCGTCGGCCTGAGCTCACGGCGCCTGAGGCGGCCGCCCTGCTACTCAGGGCGCTGCTCCTGCCGGCGGTGCTGCTCCGGCCGGCGGCGTTGAGGCCCGTCTTGGTGAGCGCCGCGCTCGGCGCGCGATCCGTCAGGGCAGCTGCCTTCACCGGCTCGGGCTCGAACAAGGTGAGCGGCGTGGAGGGCACCACCAGGATCGTCACTAGGCTGACCACCAGAGCCACGGTGAGCAGCGCGAAGAACGGTGTCCAGCGCCAGGCCAGAAAACCCTTGAGTGCTTCCATAACGACTTCGGGGTGCAGTCTAGAGCACGGGCCCGCTCGTCGCCAGCAGCGCGAGCTGCGTCGAGGGGGCACGGTGCGTCCCAAAGCAAATCGCGCAACGTGCCGGAATGACAGCCTTTTTACTGAATGGCCTGGCGCCGCGAGCCAACCCCCAAACCCGGAAACCGCCGCGGGACGAGCTGGGGCCATCCGCCTCGAACGGACGCCGCGGCCGGCCCTGCGCGTGGGTCACCCACGGTGAGGTAGGCGGTGCTTGGTCTGCAGCGCCCGCACGGTGGTGCTGGGTCGTGGCTGAGCGGGACGAGGCCGAGTCGGCTGACGGCGGCTGAGGCGCGCAGCACCGCGGGCCTCGTCC
>CAYQAC010000014.1:5797-57956 GCA_964415255.1 uncultured Polyangiaceae bacterium
TCAGCCGACTCGGCCTCGGCGCTGGGCGGGGTGTCGTCCTCCAGCTGGTCGAGGTAACCGTCAGGTAATGCGACTTGTTGTGTGCCCGCGCTCTTGCCGCGCGGAACCCGCATCGCGACCACGGGGAACGGGGCCTCCGGGTCGACTTGGGCGGCGAGCTGAGCGAGCTCAGCCAGGCTCGTGATCTGCATGAACTGGCTGCGCAGCTTGGCGCTGCCGCGCATGCCCTTGGTGTACCACGTGGTGTGCTTGCGGAACGCGCGCATGGCGGGCGCCTCACCCCACCAGCCGCTGAGCAGCTCTGCGTGACGCAGCATGATGCGCATCACCTCGCCGAGCTTGGGTGGGTTGGGCGGCGCCTCGCCCGCGAACACCGCGGCCAGATCACGGAACAGCCAAGGCCGCCCGAGGCAGCCGCGCCCGACGATGACGCCGTCGCAGCCCGTCTGACGCATCATGCGCAGCGCGTCCTCTGCCTCCCAGATGTCGCCGTTGCCCAGCACCGGGATGTTGAGCGCCTGCTTCAGCTCGGCGATGAACTCCCAGCGCGCCTCGCCGTCGTAGAGCTGGGCGGCGGTGCGCGCGTGGAGCCCGACGGCGGCGCAGCCCTCCGCTTCGGCGATGCGCCCCGTCTCCATGAAGGTGCTCAGCGCCTCGTTGATTCCCACGCGGAATTTAATGGTCACCGGCACTGACCCGGCGCGGCTCACGGCGGCGGCGACGATGCGCCTGAGGAGCCGTGGCTTGAGCGGGATGGCGGCGCCCCCACCCTTGCGCGTGACCTTGCGCACCGGGCAGCCAAAATTCATGTCGAGGTGATCGACCTTGCCCTCGCCGACGAGGCGCGCCACCGCCTCGCCCACGTAGTACGGGTCCACCCCGTAGAGCTGCAGGCTGCGCGGCGACTCATCGGGGCCAAAGTCAGCGAGCTTGAGCGTGCGATCGCGGCCCTCCACCAGCGGGCGCGCGGTGATCATCTCGCTCACGTACAGCCCAGCGCCGAACTCGCGACACAGCGCGCGGAACGGGTAGTTGGTGACGCCGGCCATCGGCGCGAGCACCACCGGGGGAGAGACCGTGAGCGGCCCCAGCGTGAGCGGCGCGAACTCACCGGGCGCGGCCGGAGCGACGCCGCGGTTTAGCTCGCTCTGATACTGAGCGTCCATAGGGGGCGGGAGCATGCGCTGAGTCGCCTGGCTGTGCCAGCTGGCGCGTCGTGGGGGCGCTGAGGGCTGCTCCGGCAGCGGCCTGTGCGCTGCTGAGGTGCTCTGAGGGTGCGCTGAGTGTGCGCTGAGTGTGCGCTGCTGAGGTGCTCTGAGGGTGCGCTCAGTGTGCGCTGAGGGTGCTCTGAGGGTGCTCTCAGTGTGCGCTGCTGAGGTGCTCTGATGGTGCGCTGCTGAGGTGCTCTACCGAAGCGCTACTTGGCGCCGGCGATGCGCCACTGCATCCCGAGGCGGGTGCTCATGCCCACGTCCGTGCCGCGCACGCGACCCTGAGCGTCGAGGTAGTAGTTGGTGGGGAAGGCTTGCACGCGGTACGCCGCGACGGCCGCTGAGTTGCCGAGCAGCACCGGGTAGCGGATTTGGTGCTCCTTCACGAAGCGCCGGATCGCCTCCGGATCCTCGCCGTCGGCCACCACGGTGATCAGCGCCTGGTCCGGCTCGAGCGCGTCGTGGAGGCGATTCAAGGTGCCGAGCTCTTGGAGACACACGCCGCACCAGGTCGCCCAGAAGTGCACCAGCACCTGCTTGCCGCGCAGCTCTTCCAGATTGAAGCGCGAGCCGTCGAGCGTGGCGAGCTCGAGCCGCGGCGCTTGCTGTGAGCCGTCGCTCGGCAGCAGGGTGCGCGTGCGGTAGTGGCTCGCCCCAAGGAAAATCAGCACCACCACCGCGCCTTGCAGCGCCCAGCTGAGCGCGCGACGAGCGAACCGCTTCCGAGCCGGCTGAGGGCCTGTGTCAGCTTGGCTGACGGATGCGGTGCTGCGCTTGATGTCAGCTTGGCTGACGGATGCGGTGCTGCGCTTAGTGTCAGCTTGGCTGACGGATGCGGTGCTGCGCTGGATGTCAGCTTGGCTGACGTGCTCAGCGGTGCCCGGCTCCTGGGGAGGCGCCGTCGGCTCATCGTCCGTCTCCCCGAGTTTTTGGGGGTTTGGCACCGCGCTCGGCGGCGCTGAGTCAGTTAAACTGACTGGCGAGGCGCCTGGTGGCTCTTCAGGGGAGTCACTGGCTACGGGCGGCTCTGAGTCAGCTGAGCTGACGGGCTTGGCGCCTGGAGGCTCGCTGCTTGGCTCTTCGGGGGGCGCGCCTGGGCGCGCTTCACGCGGGGTCGTCATCCTTCGAGCGACCCAATAGGGCACGCAGGGCGCGAACGGCAGCCCCCCTCCTGGTTTGGTCCCCTGGGCGCGGCTCTTGGGTCGCCGCGTTGCCCCCCTGCCTGAGCGCCCTAAGCGGCATCCCGCCCGCCGCCTTGGACAGCTGCCGCGCGAGCAGCGGGGTGGTGAGCAGGCTGCGGCTGAGCTTGGCGGCCAGCGCGAGCGGGGTGGTGCCGTGCGCCTCCACGGTGACGCGCTCCCCGAGCGTGGTGTCTTCGAGCGCGCCGCGCGCGACGGTGCGCGTGCCGTCCGAGCGGATCTCGATCACCAGGCGCGCCACGACGGGCGGCTCAGGCGCGGCGCCGCTCAGCGCGCTCGAGCTCGCCGAATCGGGCGCGGTGAGCTCGGAGGTTGAGTCGTCGTCAGCGGTGGGCATGGCGCGCGTCTATCGTTACGGTGGCAAGTTCAACCAGCTGTCCCATCCGCACAGCGCGCCCCGGCGCGCTCTGAATGCTTAGCACGGCTCAGGGCGCCGTGGTGTCGCCGGGCAGGCGTTGGCGCGGCTTCTTACCCTGCCAGGGAACCCAGCGCGGGTCAGCTTGGAGCGCGGCGTCACACGCTGGGGGGCGCGCCTCGCCGCTGTACAAGGGCTCCCCGGCGTCATCGTTGTCAAACGCGAGGATCGTCTCGTGCTCATCAATGAAGTAGGCCACTTGCACGCCGTGTACGGCGGCAGCGGGCCAGGCGTAGCCGAGCCAGCGTCGCTCCGCGAGCTCGTCGTCCACGGGCGTCCCAGGCTGCGCGGTGAAGCCGCCGCCGAGCTTGGGGAGGCAAATGATGTAGAGGTAGGCGCCGCCCACCGCCGCCGGGCCAAGCGGCGTGTCGACGCGCCCCGACAGCTCACGGTTGAGGAGCCCCGCGGCGGGCGGCTTGCCTGTCCGCAGCGGGATGTCGCCGCCAAGCTCGGAGATCCAGACGGCCGAGCCGATGCCGTCGCCGTCAGGATCGATGTAGGCGAAGCGGCGCATGGTGTCTTGCGCCACCACCAAGCCACGCAGCTTGGAGACCGCGAGCTTGCTGGTGGCGCGCTCACCTCCCGCCACCACGCCCGGCACGGCCTCGGTGATCACGAAGCGGAACAAGCCGACCAAGGTGAGCGCGCCCGCGAGCACATGGAGCCCCACGAGCAGGCGACCTCCACCGCCGCGAGCGAGCGTGGCGGCCGCGCTGATCAGCACCAGCACGGTGACGAACAAAGACAGCTTCGTGAACCAGATGCAGGCGAGCGAGAGCCCGATCAGCGCGAGCGTGCGCGGCAGGGTGTAGCGGGGGGTGCTCACGCGCTTCACGTAGACCACGGCTCCGCGCGCCGCCAGGAGGACGGGCGTGGCGCTGGCTTGTTGTTCGCGCGCGGCGAGTGAGGCTGCGACAGGGAGCCGCAGGCGCCGCGCGCTGCCGTCAGGGTTTGCGGCGCGCGGGCACCACCTCGACGGGCGCGGCGGCGTCCTCGGGCATGGAGTAGCTGCCAGGCGAGCCTGCGGTGCGCGGCGCTTGCACCTCGACCTGAGGTTCGGCCCGGGGCGCCCTGTGGGCTGTGTCCGGGAGCCGCAGGGACGGCTGCGTCGGGCTCACGGCGGGGGCCTCACGAGACTGCGCCTCATTCGACTGCGCCTCATTCGACTGCGCCTCATTCGACTGCGCCGCGCTGGTAACCGAATTGTCAGTGGGCCTGACGGTGGCGCTCAGCTGGGGTAGGCTGGGCTCGTCATCCTCAACCGGGACCAGGCGGTCGCCGTCGGGGCCGCACAGATGCTGATCTTCCTCAACAGGTCGCGGCCGCGCGGGCGCTGTGCGGCGATTGTCTGGGGAGACCTCCTCCTTCGATGTGGCGTGACCGAGCGGTGTGGCGCGGCCAATCGGCGTACGAGCGAGCGGCGTGGCGCGACCGAGCGGTGTGGTGCGCAGGTCGGCCTTGTTGACGGGGCCTTCAGGCTCAGGACGAGCGGTGGGCCGGTCACGCGCCGTCTGCAAGTCCGCGCGGTTGGGTTTGAGTGGGGCGCGGGCCCCGAGGCGCGCAGCGCTGCGGTCTGGCTCTCGCGGCTGCGGGGCGCCGCGCGCCCCCGCGTTGTGGGTGAGGGCACCGAGCAGCTCGGGAGGTGGAGACGGGTGGGCGCGCATCGGCGCCTGGGCCTGAGGGCGCACGGCGAGCTCGGCGCGCAGGCGGCCAAGCTCCTCTTCGGTGCGCGCCGTAGCCCGCAGCGCGGCGTCGCGCGCCTGCTCTGCCTCGCGCGTGCGCGTGTGTGCTTGGTTGAGTTCGACGCGCAGCCGCTCGAGCTCGGCGCTCGCGGCCTCCCCGCGCCGCGCTCGGTGGTCGCGCAGCGCGAGCTCTGCCAAGGCATCATCGCGCTCTCGGCGCAGCGCCATCAGCTCCTGCTCATGATCGTCGAGCAGCAGCGTGAGGAACGCGTCTTGCTCTTCTTGGAGCGCCGCCAGCTCCGGGCTGGGCAGGGGGGCGCGCTTCAAGGTTTGTAGCTCCACCTCAAGCGCGGCCAGGCGCTCGAGGTGACGCCGCGCTGCGCCCTGTGCCAGCTCAAGCTCTCGGCGCAGCGCCTCCTGTTCGGAGGTTTGGTTCGAGAGCTCCTGCTCCAGCTCGTGCGCGGCGGATCGCAGCCGCTCAAGCAAGGCTTGAGCGGCTCGACGTGAGTCAGGCGAAGGCTCACCCTGCGCCCCGCGCGGCTTCAGCCCGCTCGTGGGGTGCACGGAGGGAGAATCAGTAGGCTTCGGCTGGGGCACGAGGCTTACACACTAGAGCATCCGTAGCCGGACACAAGAGCCTCCCGCCGCGCGCTACGCGTCCGCTCATGGCGGTGCGAGGCACGGGAGGTGGTGTCTAGCGTGGGTGCGACGCGAGGAAGTGGCGCTCATGGCGGGCGCGATGCGAGGAAGTGGCGCCGGTCGAGCGGCCGCTTCTGAGTGCTGGGCGGCGGGAGGCTCACCCCGCGTGTGGCTCAAGGGCTGTCCGGCGGGGAGAGGGGACCTCAGCCGGATAGCGCCTCACCTAACCCCTGACCGATTTGACGGAGCGCATCGTCAGCGTCTGGGACCGCACCGACCAGGTTGGCAAAACCGTGCACCAGGGAGTTGAAGCACACGTCCTTGGTGGGGACGCCCGCCGCCATCAGCCGCGCCGCGTAGGCGCGCCCCTCGTCGCGCAGCACGTCGAAGCCAGCGGTGTACACGTGGGCCGGGGCGAGCCCGCTGAGGTCTTCAGCCAGGCCGGGGGAGGCGCGCACGTCCTCAGTGTGGTCCTCCGCGCCGAAGTAAAGACCACGAAACCAGATGAGGTCGGGGCCCTCCAAGAGGTAGCCGCGGTTGAAGGTCTTCACGCTCGCGGTCTGCAAGCGAAAGTCGAGGCCGGGATAAAGCAGCAGCTGCAGGGCGGGGGGCTGCGGCTCGGAGCGCAGCGCCTGGCACACCACCGCCGAGAGGTTACCCCCGGCGCTGTCGCCGCCCACCGCGAGGCGGCTTGGGTCGAGCCCGAGCGAGGGCGCGTGTTCGCTCAGCCAACGGAAGGCGGCGGTGGCGTCGAGTGTTGCTGCGGGGAAACGATGCTCGGGGGCGAGGCGGTAGTCGACCGAGCACACCGTCACGCCCGAGTCGTCGGCCAGCCGCCGCGCCACCTGGTCGTGGGTGTCGAGATCGCCGAGCACCCAGCCGCCCCCGTGGAACCACATCAGCGCGGGGCCATGAGGCTGGGCGCGCTGCGGGGTGTAGATGCGCAGCTTGAGCTTGGTCTGCTCCACCCCAGGGGCCGAGCCGCTGGGGACCCAGGTGTCGTGCACCCGCCGCATCGGGCGCGGCTCCCCGCCGAACGCGCGCCAGGTGAGCTTCGCGAGCGCTCGCGCGCTCTCAGGTGTTTGACCATGGGCGAGCGATGGCCCCGCCGCCCGGGTGAGCCGCGTGAGCAAGGCGAGCTGAGGCGCCAGGGTGAGCCCCTCCACCACGTGGGGTCCTCCCGTGAGGCGCGTGAGCGCCTCGGGAGACAACGTGAGCAGGCGGCGCAGCAGCGGGAGCTGGAGCGGCAGCGCGGCGCTGATGAGGCGCTTGGCGAGCGTCATGTCAGCGCCTGCGCCGGAACCACAGGCCCAGGCCGAGCAGCAACCCGAGCAGCCCGCCCGCGCGGTGAGCTGGGCTGCCTGAGTCGTCCGCGACGCGGCAGCCGCAGCCGCCGCCCGAGACGTTGCCATCGTCCGTCAGCTGGCTTGAGCCTGCGGTGCCCGCGGTGCCCGCGACACCGCTGCCGCCCGCTCCCACACCCGCGGTGCCGCCGGTGCCGCCGGTGCCGCCGGTGCCGCCGGTGCCGCCGGTGCTTGGCTCACCCAGGTGAGCCACGCTGACCTCAGGGGAGCTGAAGGGGCAGTTCTGGTGTGAGAGCACCATGTAGTACTCCGCGCTCGGGTCAAAGGGCGGGTCGCTCTCGGCGTCGATCACGAGCTCCCCGGTCCGGCCTGTGAAGCCGGCCGCCGAATAGTCATAGTCTCTGACCTCCGGGATGAAGCCCTGGCGGCTCATGCCGACGTGCTGCCCCTTTCGCACGTAGATCCCCCAGTCTAAATCCCCGCCGCCCTGCGGGAGCAGGTTCACGCTGAAGCGGATCCCGTGGGCGCTGCTCTCCGCCTGGGAGACGAAGTGGAACAGGCTCGTCATGGTCACGAACTGTTTGGCGGCTTGGCAGCTACCGCCGAGCATCTGGCCGATCATGTCGAGGCCCATCATGTTGGTGGAGATGGGGCTGTCCGCCTCAAGCGGCAGCACGTTGTCGCACTCGTCTAGGCCGCGCGCGGTGATGGCGGCGTCCACCACCGCGAGGTCCTCTGTGGTCAGCGTGCCTGCCTCTTGCAGCGTCACGGCCGTCTGCTTCAGGCCGCGCCCGAAGTCACCGAAGGTGCTGCTTGAGGTGAGCAGGCTCGCCGCGCCCCACACCAGCTGATCCGCCGCCTCCTTGCCGAGCTCCTCCCGGAGGTGCCAGCCGAGGTTCCCGATCAGCTCGCCGTCCGCGTGCACCTCGCCCACCATGTCAGCTGGGCAGACCTTGCGGGGCGCCGCGAGGTTACGCTGCACGCCGAAGGCGCCGAGCGACGTCTCTCCGAGGATGGGGTCGCCGTTCTCAGAGCACGCGAAGTAGTCGCTGATCCCCTCGTCGATGGAGCCGCCCCATGGCGACAAGCCGTAAGGGCTGGTCGCGATTTGACCGCCGTTATAGCCGATCGCGTTGTGGCTCACGTAGTGGGTGAACTCATGCAGGAAGACGTCGCTGTCGAGCGCGAAATCCACCACGCTGCCTTGCCCGATGCCGATCAAGTTCGGCGCGCTGAAGGCGCCGCTGATGCCCTGCGGCGAGAAGAACGCGTTGTCCATGGGGGAGCCGTTGTCCATCACGTTGGCGACGGCGGTCAGCTTCCAGCTCGAGGCGCTCATGTCCACGCTGAGGTTCGTTTCGTAGAACTCCTTCATCCGTGTGAGGTGGTGATAGAGGTTGACCTGAGCGAAGGCGTCCTCAGCGTCGCGTGGGTTGGTCGGTGGGTCGTAGAGGAAGTCCTCCCCTGAGTTCGGCCCGACGGTTTGCACCACGCTGATCGACCCTTGGTTGATGTCGCCGCCGCTGTAGTTGGTCACCGTCAGCTTCCCGTTCCATCCAGTCAGGCGCTGGGGGTCACTCGCCACCAGCTCCAGCAGCTCGACGTCTTCGAGCGTCGGGGTAGTGACCGGATCGCGTGGGTAGACGCGGCCATGCGCGTGCACGGCGCGCGGGGCCTGGCCGTGGATGACGCCGCTCTTGGCGTTCACGTAGGTGCGCCAGCCACCATCCATGGTGGGGATATCGACTCGCCAAACCAGAATACCCCCCACGCTGTCATCGCGGAGCACCCCGAGCTCGGTCACCGCGGGGGCGACGTTCAGGCTGAGCTTAGGGTTATGGCGCGCGAACTCGACAGCGCGCCGGAGCGCCTCTTCCCTTGAGAGGGTGGGGTTTGGCGTGACGCTGAGCGACGCCGCGATATCGACCACCACGCTGTCCACCCGGCCACCCGCCGTGCGCACCACCACCTGGCTGTCGAACACGGGGAGCCCTTGGTGGCGCTGGTCGAAGCGCACCGTGCGGGTGGCCCCGAGGGCGAGCTCGCGCTGCAGCACCAGCTCAGCCTGCCCCAGGCCGAAGGCGCGACGCTCACCCTCAAGCAGTCGAAGGGCCAGCTTGGCGGCGGGCGCGGCGCTGGCGCCCTGGGCCAGCGTGTGCGCTGAAGCGGGGAGGTCGCTCCGGCCGTACCAGGTGGCGGCGCTAGCGGCCCCGGCTTGGAGCAGGCAGGCGGTGACGGTGAGGAGGGCGATGGAGCGGCGCATGGCGTAGCCTTTGGTGAGGGGGAGGCGCGCGGCGTCGGGGAGGCGCGGGCGCCACGCTTGCCTATCACGGATTGGCCGCCGCCCCCGCTCGCGGATCGGCCTCCCGCGTGGGCCAAGGGCTGCTGTGGCTGCGCTGGGTGGCGGGTAGCGGGAGCTGTCTCAACCTGCCTCGCTCGCCGCCAGCGCTGAGACGTTCGAGGCAGATAGGGGCCCATGCCGTGGGGCGGCTCAGGCTATGATGCCTCCCGATGCGCTCCCCTGGCTCGTCCTGCCCTACCACCTGGCGTCTCACGCCGCGCGTGGCTCGCCCACGGTTGGGCGTGAGCCAGCGAGGGCCAGGTGGGCTCTGCGCGCGCGCGCCAGCGATGCTGGGCCTGCTGATGGCGACCCTGACCAGCCTCTCGGGGTGTCGCTGCGATGAGGAGCGGGCGGCGCAGCCCGCGCCTTCGGCCCAAGCAGCGGAGCCCGCTGCGGTGCCGGCGCGACCGCTTCAGGAGGTGAGCTTCTCCGCTGAAGATGGCGTACCGCTCTCAGCTGCGCTGCTGCCTGGCCTTCAGCCGGAAGATCCGCTCGTGGTGTTGGTGCACCGCTTCCATGGGGATCGCGCGGAGTGGGCAGACTTGCTCCAGCGGCTCGCGCAGGAGCCGAGCGTCGGCCTACGCGTGGTGAGCCTGGATCTTCGAGGGCACGGCGCAAGCACACGCGACGCGGAGGGCGGGCCGCTCAGTCCAGGCGCGCTGCCACGCGATCAAATCTTCAAGCTGGAGCGCGACGTGGAGGCGGCCATCCAGTTCGGCAAACGCGACGTCAAGCCGGCCTTCGTGGTGTTGGTCGGCAGCTCGCTCGGCGCGACCTTGGTGGCTCGGGTGGCGGCCAGGGTGCCCGATGTGAAGGCGCTCGCGCTGATTTCCCCAGGGGCGCTGCTTGAGGGTCAGGACGTCTACACCGCTTACGCAGCGGTGCGACAGCTCCCCACTTGGTTCGCCGTGGGGCGCGGCGACAACGTCTCCCGGGCGCCGATCGGCTCATTGGCGCAAATGGCGAAGCGGGGTGAGCTGAAGGAGTACGACAGCCCGCACCACGGTGCCTTGCAGCTCGGGAGGAGCGCGCCCGAGCTGTGGGGAGACCTAGCGGGCTGGTTGCTCACGGCGCGCCGCCAGGTAGACAGCGCGACTGCTGAACAGGCAGCGGGCGTTGCCGCGGATGATTTGGGTAGTCAAACTGACGATATGGGTGCTGCGCTGAGCGCGCCTGACGCGGCGTCGACCGCCGCTCAGCCAGGGGGAGAATGATGCGCGTCTTGGTGGTGGAAGACTCCGGGAGCATGCGCTCCTTCGTGCGCAGCGCGCTTGAGTCCGAGCCGAGCTTCGATGAGGTGGAGGTGGTGGAGGCCGCGAGCGGCTTCGACGCGCTGCGGCTGCTGCCGCGCGGGCCGTATCACCTCGTGATCACCGACATCAACATGCCGGACATCAACGGGCTTGAGCTGCTGCGCTTCATCCGCACCAGCGAGCGGCACGCGGGTGTGCCGGTGCTCATCATCTCCACGCAACGTTCGGAGCGCGATCGGGAGCGCGGTCTGGCGCTGGGCGCGACGGGCTACTTAGTGAAGCCGTTCAGCGCCGAGGCGCTGTGTCAGGAGGTCGCGCGGCAGCTCGAAGGCGCTGGGCCGCTCGAAGGCGCTGGGCCGCTAGCAGGCGCTGGGCCGCTAGCAGGCGCTGAAGACGCGGCTGGGGGAGAGCCTGATGGTTGAGCTCGGCGACAAGGCGCGTGAGGAGTTCTTCAGCGAGGCTCAGGAGATCATTGAGCAGCTGAGCCGGAGCCTGCTCAGCCTGGACGCCGCTGAGAAGGGCGGCAAGAGCGACCCATCGCTCATCAATGAGGCGTTCCGCGCGGTGCACACCTTGAAGGGCCTCGCGGGGCTGTTCGGTGCCGCGCGCATGGGGCAGCTCAGCCACGAGCTGGAGGACATCTTAGACGATCTTCGGCTAGGACGGCTCGCGCTCAGCGCGCGCGTGCTCGACCTGCTGTTTAGCGCCGTGGAGACCTATGGGCAGGTGTTGACCGCGGAGCGCGAGCAGAGCTTTGAGCCGCTGCCGCAGCTCGATGAGCTGCTCGGGCGTGTCCGCGGCCTGCGTCAGGCGCCAGCCGAGACGAGCCACCCGATCGCGGAGTATGACCTCGACCCTGGCGTGCTCGCGGTGCTCACCGAGTATGAGGAGCACCGGCTCAGGTCGAGCGTGGAGCATGGGCTCGGGCTGTTCCGGCTGCGGGTCGAGTTCGACCTCGCGACGATTGACAAGGCGCTTGAGGACATCAAGCAGCGCGGCAAGGCGCACGGCGAGATCATCACCTACCTCCCCACGGGTGAGGCGAGCCGGCCCGACACCATCGAGCTCGACTTGCTGATGGCGTCGACGGACAGCTTGGCCACGCTGCGGGCGTCGCTGGCCGATGAGCATGTCACCATCGACGAGGTGCCGCGCCGGCGAGTCGCCGCCAGCGTCACCATCCCACCGCATGAGCTCTACCTGGAGGAGAGCGTCGCGCGCCGGTCTTCGACGGGCGGGCCTGGCTCTGAGCTGAGCGCGGAGCCAGACGCGGGGGCCGGCGCGCTGGACGCCAGCCTACGCAGCGTCACTCAGACGGTGCGCGTGGACATCCGCAAGCTCGACCACCTGATGAACATCGTGGGTGAGCTGGCGATCGTGCGCGGCGCGGTGGCGCGCACCGCAGAGCGCCTGCGCGCTGAGGGCCAGCGCCAGCTGGCCTCGGAGCTGTCGCGCCTGCATCGCACGTTCGATCGCCGCTTGAGCGAGATGCAAGAGGGCATCTTGGAGGTGCGGATGGTGCCGCTGGGTCAGGTGTTCGATCGCCTGGCGCGCGTGGTGCGACAGATCAGCCGCGAGGTGGGCAAGGAGATCCGCCTGGTGATCACCGGCGCAGAGACGGAGATAGACAAGCTCATCGTGGAGGAGCTCAGCGACCCGCTGATGCACATGATCCGAAACGCTATTGATCATGGCATTGAAGGCGCGCTGCAGCGTGAATCCGTAGGGAAACCAGCCGCCGGCACGATCGCCCTGAACGCCTACCAGAAGGGCAACCACGTCATGATCGAGATCGAGGACGACGGCGCGGGGGTGGACGACGTGGCGCTCGTGCGCCGGGCGGTGGCGGGGGGCAAGCTCGACCCAGCGGAGGTGGGCGATCTCAGCCGCGAAGAGATCTTGGGGCTCATGTTCCTGCCAGGCTTGAGCACACGAGAGGAGGCCGGCGATCTCAGCGGGCGCGGGGTGGGGATGGACGTCGTGAAGACGAACATCAGCAAGCTCGGCGGGGTGATCGACGTGCAGTCAGAGACCGGCATCGGCACCAAGATGACCATCACCTTGCCGATCACGCTGGCGATCGTGAGCGCGCTGGTGATTAGCGTGGGAGGGCAGGTGTTCGCGATCCCGCTCAGCAGCGTGAGCGAGGCGATCGCCTTCGAGGCGCCGCAGGTCCGCGTGGTGGACGCGCGCGAGGTGATGACGCTGCGCGGGCGGACGTTGCCGCTCTGCCGCATCCGTCAGCTGTTCCAGCTGCCGGACGAGCGACAGGGCCGCGGCTTCGTGGTGGTGACCGAGGTGGGGAGCCGGCGCCTCGGCCTCGTGGTGGATCACCTCGTGGGGCAGCAAGACATCGTCATCAAGGCGCTCGGTGAGTCGCTCGCCAAGGTGCGGGGGATCGCTGGGGCGACGGAGATGGAAGATCAGAAGGTGGCGCTGGTGCTCGACGCCGCCGCCCTCATGGAAGAGGTGCTGGTGGGGCTTGACGCTCGAGACGCCAGCGACCGACGGGAGGACGGGCGATGGGTCAGATGACGGCGCGGCGCTCGGCGCAGCTCGCCGAGGCGGTGGAGCGCGGCTCGGTGCATGAGTACTTGGCGTTCGCGCTCGCTGGAGAGCTCTACGCGGTGGATCTAGCGCGTGTCCGGGAGATTTTGAGCCCGCCGCCGATCACCTTGGTGCCGCGCGCTGGCCGCGCAGTGCTCGGCGTGTGCAGCGTGCGTGGGCTGCTGGTCACCGTGGTGGATCTGCGGCTCAGGCTGCGGCTGCAGGCCGCGCCCGTCACGCGTCGGAGCCGCATCTTGCTCGCGTTAGCCAACTCGGGGGAGGTGGTGGGCTTGATGGTCGATGAGGTGAAGCAGGTGGTCAGGTTGGCTGAGTCGGAGCTGGAGTTCGCGCAGGGGGCGCTCGGAGGAGACGTCTCGGAGCACGTGATGGGGATCGCGCGGCCCCCAGGCGCGGTGTTGGTGCTGCTAGACCTCGGGGCGATCGTCTCAGGGGGTGGCCGTGGCTAACGCGCTCGTGAGCGCGGGGGGCGGCGCGTGACGCACAAGTTTCGCCCTGTCTCGGCTAAGAGCCTGGTCGGCTTCGTGGTGGGTGAGGTGGGCTACGCGGTGCCGATCAGCGCGGTGCGCGAGATCGTGAACCCGCTGCCGCTCACCGCCCTACCTCACGCGCCGGCGGCGGTGGCAGGTGTCGCCGATCATCGGGGAGAGGTGCTGGCGGTGGTGGATCTCCGGGTGCGCTTCGGTGTGGCGCCCGGCGGCGATCGCTCGCGCGACAAATGGATCTTGGTCGACTCGGCGGGGCGCACCGTGGGCTTGATCGTTGACCGCGTGACCGAGGTGTTCGGTACCGCGAACGAGGCGCTACGCCCGGCGCCTGAGCTCGGGGTTGGCGACGACGTGCGCGGCATCGTGGGGGTCACGACCCATGACGGCGCGCTCACCTTCGTGCTCGACGTGGCCCGTTTTGACGAGCTGACTCAGGGCGTCGCGGCGAGGGCGCTGCCAGCCCCGAAGGAGGGCTGATTCGTGAGCCGCGAGCGTCCCCAAGATCAGGCATTGGCCGCGGTGGAGGCCCGGCGTCAGGCGATCGCCGCGCTGGCTGAGGAGGCCAGCGCCGACCGCGTTGAGCGGCTGATGGCAGCGCTCGGCGACGAAGAGTGGCGCCTCCGGAAGGAGGCGGTGAGCGTCATCAAGCAGCTGTCACCATCGTCAGATTTACTTACTGTATTGCTCGACGCGCTCGCCCCGGGTGACAACGTGGGGCTCCGCAACGCGGCGGTGGAGGCCATCGGTCATTTTGGTGAGGTCGCCGCGGTGGGCCTCCTGGAGCGGCTCCCGTCGCTCGACGCAGATGGCCGCAAGCTGGCCGCGGAGGCGCTCGCGGTGGCGGGGGGCGCGCGGGCGCTCGACGGGCTGGCCGCGCTGCTAGGCGACGCCGACCCCAACGTGCGCGGGGCGGCGGTGGAGGCGGTCGGCGGCGCCGCTGTTGGCAGCTACCCGCGCGCGGTGGCGCTGCTCGAGGGCAGCCTGAGAGATCCTGAGCCCTTCGTGCGCTTCGCGGCCTTGGATGGCCTGAACCGCCTGGAGGTGGTGCTGCCGCTCGCCACGCTGGAGCCGCTGCTCGCCGCGCGCGCGCTCACGCCGGCGGCGCTGATCGCGGTGGGGCGCACGGGGGAGCCCAGGGCGGCGGCGCTGCTCGTCGCGGCGTTGTCTCGCGCGCGTGGTAGCGGCTGGGTGACGGCGGCCACCGCGCTGAGCCAGCTCGCCGCCTCTGGGGAGCGGGCGCGGAGCGCGGTGCGGCGCGCGCTGGAGGGCTGCTCAGCGGCGGACCGCAAGAAGCTCCTGCACCTCGCGATGGAGGCGCCGCCGCTCGGCAGCCACGCAGAGGAGGCAGACCCGGGGAGGCGCGCGGCGCTGCTGCTCTCCGGGGTGCTCGGCGGGCGCGAGGCGGCGCGCGCGGCCCTCTCGGGGCTCGAGCACGACACGTTGGCGGGCGAGGCGGAGCAGGCCTTGCTCTGGATCGGCGCGGAGGCGGTCGAGCCCCTGGTTGAGCAGCTGTCGCTCGGGGCTGAGCGGGCGCGGCCAGCTGCGCTCGGCGTCCTCGGGCGGCTGCTGCACGGCTCACCGACCCACCCCGCCGTGGAGCACCTCGTCTCGGCGCTGTCCGCCAGTGAGCCCCAAGTCGCCCGCGCGGCTTTGTTAGCGCTCTCAGAGGTGGGGGACGCGCGCTGCCTTGGCGCCTGCGAGCGCTGGCTCACCCTGAGCGCCCCTCCAGGGCTCCGCAAGGCGGCGGAGCAGGCGCTGTCGCTGGTCGCAGGTAATTTCCGTAAAGAAACACTTGAGCTGGCGCGCGCCGCCGCTTCTCGCGAGACGGGCGCGCTGCTCTTCGCCAGCGTGATCACCCTGCTCGGCGGCCCGGTGCTCGGCGATTTGGATCAAGATCTTGAGTACCTGGCGCGCGAGCTGAACAGCGAGAGCGCCGTGGTGCGGCGCGCGGTCGCGGAGGCGCTCGGGAGCGTGCAGAGCGCGCGCAGCGTGGACATCGTGGTGTTCGCGTTGACCGACGAGGAGCCCGAGGTGCAGCTAGCCGCCGTGCGCGCGCTGGGCCGCGCGCGCGCACCTGAGGGCCAGCCGCTCGGCGTGGAGCGCCTGCTTGAGTTGATTGAGCGTTCACCTGACGAAGTGCTGGTGGCGGCGGCGCTGCCCGCGCTGGGCGAGACGCAAGATCATCGCGCCGCCGCGGCCCTGCGTCCCCTCGCGCGGAGCGCGTCGGCGCTGGTCGCCGTCTCGGCCGTGGAGGCGCTCGGCGCGCTCGCGCTTGGGGCGCGCGCGAGCCACGCACTGAGCGGGCTGATTGAGGCCCTCGGGCACCCTGAGCCCGAGGTGGTCAAGGCCGCGGCTAGCGCGCTCTCAGAGCAGCCAGGTCCTCGCGTGGTGACGCACCTCGGCGCCTGTTTGGATCACGAGGCTTGGGACGTGCGGCGCCTCGCGGCGGACCTCCTTGGGCGGCGCGGCGGGCCGGGCACCATGGAGCTCCTCACCGCGCGCCATGCGCTCGAGCCCGATCGCTCCGTCCGTGAGGCGGTGGCGCGTGCCCTGACGCGGCTCGCCTCAGGTCGCTTCACCACCTCACCTCCGCCGCATCCTGGGCAAGAGTGACCAGCGCCGCTTCCTTCAGCCCCTGGCGCCTGGCCTCAGCTGACTTCCGGCTACTCCGGGACGCCATCAAGGAGCGCGCAGGCCTGAGCTTCGACGACGATGCGGCCTACCTGTTTGAGCGCCGGCTCAGCGAGCGGGTGGAGGCGCTCGGCCTGTCTGGCTTCTCGGAGTACTACAAGTACCTCCGCTTCAATATCCGTGGCCGCGCCGAGATGGACGAGGCGATTGAGCTGCTCACCACCAAGGAGACTTACTTCTTCCGTCAGGAGTACCAGCTCCACGGCTTCCGCGATGAGCTGTTACCGAGGCTACATCAGGCGAACCGCAGCCACCGCCGGCTCACGGTGTGGAGCGCCGGCTGCTCCACCGGGGAGGAGGTCTACACCCTGGCGATCTTAATCCACCAGACGCGGCTGTTCGATGGCTGGGACGTCCGGGTCATCGGCAGTGATCTGTCGCGCCACAGCGTCGCGCGGGCACGCAGCGGCGTGTACCGCGGCTCCGCGTTCCGGGTGACCTCCAAACAGCTGCTCGACACCTATTTCACGAAGGTGCCGGGCGACGTGCGCGGCGGACAGGCCTACCAGGTGGTGGACTCGATCCGGCGCCGCTGTCAGTTTGGTCAGTTAAACTTATTGGATCCGAGCGCCGCGCCGCTGGTGGGCCGGGTGGACGCCGTGTTCTGCCGCAACGTGCTCATCTACTTTGACGTCGAGGCCCGGCGCCGGGTGATCGACATGCTCTACGATAGGCTACTGCCAGGGGGTTATTTGATGCTGGGGCACTCTGAGTCACTCATCCACGTCTCGACGGCGTTCGAGCTCGTCCACCTCACTGACGATTTGGTGTACCGGCGCCCGCTGGTCAGCGCCGCGGGGGCGAAGTGAGCGAGCCAATCAAGGTGCTCATCGTCGACGACTCCGCCTTCAACCGGCGGAGCGTGGCGCAGGCGCTCAGCGCGAGCCCTGAGGTGCGCGTGGTGGGCACCGCCGCTGATGGTGAGGAGGCGCTGCGGTTGGTCTCGGCGCTGCGCCCCGACGTGATCACCCTGGATCTTGAGATGCCGAAGATGGATGGCTTCACCTTCCTTCGCATCTTGATGAGTAAGCTGCCAACGCCCGTCATCGTGGTGTCGAGCTACGCGCAGAAGGAGAACGTGTTCCGCGCGCTCGAGCTCGGCGCGCTCGACTTCATCGCCAAGCCCGATCGGCATTTAGACTTAGAGATGCTGGGCGTGCGCAGCGCGCTGCTCCAGAAGGTGCTGCTCGTGCGCTCCCTGCGGCCGGATTCGTTCGCGCGCCTGAGGAGCCCAGAGCCGCTGCCCTCTGGGCTCACGTCGGGGGCGCGCCCACGCACGCCGAAGGTGTCGCCGCGCCATCTGGTGGCGATCGCGTCGTCGACCGGCGGCCCCACCGCGCTGATGGAGATCTTCTCCAAGTTACCTGAGCGGCGCAGCGTGGCAGCGGTGGTCGCGCAGCACATGCCAGAGAAGTTCACGCGCACCTTCGCGGAGCGCTTAGATCGCCGCTCGCACCTCAGCGTGGCGGAGGCTCAAGATGGCGACGAGATCACCGAGCAGACGGCCTTCGTGTGCCCTGGGCGAAAGTGCATGGAGCTCGAAGGTGAGGGCGGCGTGAGCATCGCGCGGCTCCGCATCCGCTTCCCCGATCCGAGCGATCGTTACGTGCCGAGCGCAGATCGGCTGCTCACCTCCGCTGCTCAGGTCGCCGGGGCACGCACCATCGGCGTGATCCTCACCGGCATGGGGGACGACGGCTTGCAAGGCGCTCGCGCCATCCGCGAGGCGGGCGGCCGCGTCATCGCCGAGAGCGAGGCGACCGCGGTCGTGTATGGCATGCCGGGGGCCGTGGTTCGGGGGGGGTTGGCTAACGATGTGTTGCCCTTGCCGGCGATCGCGGCCTGGCTCGCGGCACTGGGCGGCTGACGGTGCGCGGCGCTCATCACGCGCTGCCAGCGCTCGCCCAGGCAAGCAGGGGTCGTCAGGTGCGCTGTGCGTTAGGGCGCGGTGTGCCTATGAGCGCAGCGCTCGCCGCTTAGCTCAGCGGTGGCTAAAAGTCAGGTGAGCTGCTTATGAAGGCGTTGAGGAGGCCGTGGAGCTGATCGTCGCCGCCAAGGAGGTCGGCCTCCTGCTGGTCCCGCTGGTCGCCGTCGCGGTGGCGGCGGCCGCGCTGCTCCTGCTCTTGAAGCGGCTCGTGTTGCGGCACCTCACCCACTCGTGGACGCCCGCCCTGAGGGCCTTCGCCGAGGCCCACGCGCTCAAGAGCGACGGCTCAAGGCTCTGGGGGCGCTACCAAGGCCTGCCCATCGAGCTGGCAGTGAGCACTAAGCGCCACGGGCGCGGCTTCACCATCGTCAGTGCTACTGTCGAGGCGCTGCCTTCAGGGATGTGGCTGAGGCACCGGGGGCGCCAGCACGCGTCGCTCGCGAATTTGAGCCGAGCCTTCGGCGGGCGTCGACTTGAGACGCGTGACGCTGAGCTCGATCAGGTGTTCTTGATGGGCGGTGATGAGGCCGTGCGCGGCTTCGTCACGCGCCCGGGGGCGCGCGCCGCGCTGCTCGAGCTGGCGGCGGAGCACGACGTGGCGATCGACGGGGCGGCGCTCCGGATCTGGTGGTGGGGTGCTCCGAGCGACGTCGAAGGGGTGCGCGAGACGCTCGACCACGCCGTCGCGGTGGCGCGCGTGCTTGAGCGCGAGGCGACGCAGAGCAACTGACAGCGCACCGCACACCGCGCACCGCGCACACCGCGCACCACCCCGCAGCGTCATGTGCTGTCGCGCCACGCTACGTTGCAGCGCGACGTGTTGTCGCGCCGCCCTGCGCCGCAGCGCGCGGCGCCGCCGCGTATCGTCAGTTCCCGGGACGATACGGCCAGCGGGCCGCCCTATGAAGCGACCGCTTAGCTGCGGTTTGGGCGAGTTGGGGCGTGCTGGTGATGCGCCGGCTAGCACCCAGTGGGAGGGTGGCGCGACGCGCGTGTCACAAATGTGACAGAGTCGGCCCCGTGAGCAGCACAGCCAACAGCGCGGGGCTGAAGCCGGTCAGCATCTGGTGGTGGGCGTTCGGCTACTTCATGGCCTACGTCCCCTACTCAGCGCTGACCAAGGCGCTCTCCGATGGGCACCTGGGGCAGCCGGTTTCTGGGCAGTCTATCTTACCTTTGTCGACCTTCGCGTCGATGCTCGCCATGGTCGCCTTCCTGCTCGGCACCGGCTGGTGGCGGAGCGCCACGAGGTGGCAGCTGGGGCGCTACCATGTGCCAAGGCCCACGCGCTGGACGGCGCTCTCGGGGCTGTGCGGCGCCACCATCCTCACCACGACCACGCTCGCCTACACCATCGATGGCACCTCGATCGTGTTCATGATGCTGCTCTTGCGCGGCGGCATGCTGGCGATGGCGCCCATCGTGGACGCCATCTCGCGGCGTAAGGTGCAGCTCATCTCCTGGGTGGCGACCGGGCTCACCCTGTGCTCGCTCTTGGTGACGCTGGTCGGGCGCGATGAGAGCTTCGCGCTGCCGCTAGTCGCCATCATCGACGTCACGGCTTACCTCATCGCCTACTTCGTGCGGCTGCGCTTCATGTCAAGGCTCGCCAAGAGCGACGACGTGGAGGTGACGCGGCGCTACTTCGTGGAGGAGCAGCTGGTGTCGACGCCGGCGGCGTTCTTGGCGCTGGGGCTCTTGGCGCTGATCGGCGGCCCCTTCGCTGACATCCGCGCGGGCTTCCTGGAGGTGCCCTTCAGCGCGCAGGCCATGTGGCCGCCGCTCATCGGGGTGCTGAGCCAGGGCACCGGGATTTTTGGCGCCCTGGTGCTCTTGGACAAGAGTGAGAACACCTTCTCCGTGCCGGTCAATCGTGCGTCCTCGCTGCTCGCCGGTGTGGTGGCCACGCTGGCGCTGTACGCCTTGGGCGTCAGCCGGCCGCTTGATTGGCGCGAAGGCACAGGCGCGGCGCTGGTCATCAGCGCCATCGTGGTGCTGTCCGTGCCCGGTATGCTGAAGGCGCGTAAGGTAAGCTGACGAGCGGGGGCTAGCGCTTGGGGCCGGTCATGTCCTCTGGCTTCACCCAGGCGTCGAACTCTTCCGTGGTGACGAAGCCGAGGGCGAGCGCAGCCTCCTTCAGGGTGGTGCCCTCCGCATGCGCCTTCTTCGCGATCTTCGCGGCGCGGTCGTAGCCGATGTGTGGGTTGAGCGCGGTGACCAGCATCAGCGAGTTACGGACGTGCTCGGCGATGCGCTCGCGGTTCGGCTCGAGGCCCACGGCGCAGTTGGTGCGGAAGCTGTCGCAGCCGTCCGCGAGCAGCCGGCAGCTCATCAGGAAGTTGTGGGCGATGAGCGGCTTGAACACGTTGAGCTCGAAGTTGCCGCTCATGCCGCCGATGTTGATCGCCACGTCGTTGCCCATCACCTGGGCGCACAGCATGGTCAGGGCCTCGCACTGGGTGGGGTTCACCTTGCCGGGCATGATGGAGCTGCCCGGCTCATTCTCCGGGATGAGCAGCTCACCGATGCCTGAGCGCGGCCCGGAGGCGAGCCAGCGCACGTCATTCGCGATTTTGGTCAGGCTAGCTGCTAATGTCTTGAGCGCGCCGCTGGCTGAGACCAGGGCGTCGTTGGCGGCCAGCGCCTCGAACTTGTTCGGGGCCGTGACGATGGGGTGGCCAGTCAGCTCAGCGAGCTTCTGGGCGACGCGGGTCGCGTACTGTGGGTGTGCGTTGAGCCCGGTGCCCACCGCGGTGCCGCCGAGGGCGAGCTCGCACAGGTGAGGCACCGCCTGCTCCAGGTGGGCGAGGCCGTGGCGCAGCTGCGCAGCCCAGCCGCTGATCTCCTGGCCGAGGGTGAGCGGGGTGGCGTCTTGGAGGTGGGTGCGCCCGATCTTCACCACGTCATCGAAGGCGGCCGCCTTCTCACTGAGGCAGTCAGCTAGACGAGCTACTGAGGGGATCACGTGCTCCCGCACGGCCGTCACCGCGGCCACCGCCATCGCCGAGGGGAACACGTCGTTCGAGGACTGCCCGCGGTTCACGTGATCGTTCGGGTGGATGAGGCGCGCCTCGCCGCGCTCGCCGCCGAGCAGCTCGCTGCCGCGGTTCGCGAGCACCTCGTTCATGTTCATGTTGGACTGGGTGCCGCTGCCCGTCTGCCACACCGAGAGCGGGAACTCAGCGTCGTGCTGGCCCGCGATCACTTCGTCAGCGGCATTGACGATAGCGCCGGCGAGCTTAGCGTCCACGGCGCCGAGGTCCTGGTTGACGAGGGCCGCCGCCTTCTTCACGAGCGCGAGGGCGCGGAGCAGCTCCATCGGCATGCGCTCGCTGGAGATCTTGAAGTTCTCGAGGCTGCGGCCCGTCTGTGCGCCCCAGAGCTTATCGCTCGGGACGGAGACCTCACCCATGGTGTCTTTCTCGATGCGTACCGTCATGGCGGCGGAGCATGCCCAAGCCGCCCAGCACACTCAAGCGGCGCCCTGGCCCTTGAGGTCGCACCCGATTCAGCGGGCTTCACCGACGGGAGATGGCGCCCCGACCCCCAGACCTTGGCGCGCGCTCCAAGCCAAGACACCTCAAGCGCCGCCCCTGCCAGGAGCTGTGCGTTTGGATCAACATCCTTGCGAACGGCGGCAGAGGTTTGACCGGCTTCGGTCAGACCGGTACCACTTCAGAGTCATGATCTCGCTCCCATCCCCAGGCGTTCAGCGACGATTCCGGATCCGCTCTCTGGGTTTGGGTTTGGGGGTCTGGCTGTGCGCTGGCCTCCTGGCAGGCGCTGCGGTGGCGCAGGAGAAGGAGCCGCCGCGCAGTGGGCCGGGTGCTGGCGCGGGGCAGCGTAAGGTGGACGAAGGCGGGGCGAAGGACGAAGGCGGCAAGGACGCCAAGCCAGACGCTGACGGCAAGGACGCCAAGCCAGACGCTGACGGCAAAGACGCCAAGCCGGACGCCAAGCCCGAGCCAGGCAAGCCGCCGCCCGTCGATCACAAGCAAGGCCCCGCGCCGCGGCGCCCGAGCCCCACGCTGCCGAAGGGCGCTCAGGGCAGCGCCGCGGACCCAGCGACGCGGCGTGCGCTGGCGGAGGGCCCCGTGCGCGGCCAACCCGATCTGGATGACGAGGAGATCCAGGCGCTGGTGGCGGCGGATCAGGTGCTGTTCAAGCGGCCGCTGGCCGGCGCCACCCCGGGCTGGTCCTGGGGCCTGCCGCAGAAGTCAGGACCACGCACGGCTGGCGCGGGGGTGCCGCCGCAGGGGGCGCTCACGCCAGGGCAGGCGCCGGAGGCGGCGCACGCCGGATGGCTCGCTCAGCTGACGATGCCAAACTTCGAGGTGCGGCTCGATCCGCGGGTGATAACCTACCTGGAGTTTTACAAGAGCAACCCGCGGGGCCAGGCGATCGCCAAGGTGTGGGCGAAGAAGGCGGGGCGCTACGCGCCAGCGCTGATGGCGGAGCTGGCTAAGTCAGGGCTCCCGACGGATCTGGTGTGGCTCTCGCTGATCGAGAGCGGCCACAACCCGACCATCTACTCGAGCGCTGGGGCGGCGGGGCTGTGGCAGTTCATCCCTGACTCGGGCCGCATGTACGGCCTCACCGTGGACCGCTGGGTGGACGAGCGCCTGGACCCAGAGCGCAGCACCCAGGCGGCGATCCGCTACCTGTCTGATCTTCGCACGCGCTTTGGCAACTGGGAGCTCGCGATGGCCGCCTACAACATGGGCCACGGCGGGCTGTCGCGCGCGATCCGTAAGTACAACACCAACGACTTCTGGGAGCTCTCCCGCTACGAGGCGGGCGTCCCTTGGGAGACCGCGCTCTACGTCCCCAAGATCGGCGCCATCGCGATCGTGATGAACAACAAGCGGGTGTTCGGGCTGGACAACATTGAGCCCGATCCGCGTGAGAAGTTCGACGTGGTGGAGGTGCCTCAGGGCGTGACCCTGGCGGACGTCGCCGCCGCGGCCAAGCGCCCCAAGGCGGAGGTGGAGGCGCTGAACCCGCACTACCTCGCGAGCCGCGTGCCGCCAGCCGCGGCAGCCGGTGAGAAGGCCACGCCCGCCACCTGGCGCGTGAAGCTGCCGCGAGGCAGCGGTAAGCAGGCGCGCACAGGGCTCGCCCACGTGGCGCGCATCGACGCAAAGTATGAGCCTTATGCGGTGCGCTTCGGGGACACCCTGGAGCAAGTCGCCGCGGACGTGGGGCTCACGGAGCAGGCGCTGCGGACGCTGAACGGTGCGAAGAAGGGCGAGCGGCTCCAGGCAGGCGAGGTGCTGCTCGTCCCTAAGGCGAAGCCGGCGAAGCGCACGGTGACCGAGCAGCTGGTGGCGGTGGTGCCGCCTCGTCAGTTTAGCTACCCAGGTCGGCGGCGCGTGTTCTACACCGCGCTCGCGGGGGACAGCCTGGAGGCGGTGGCCGCGGCCTTCGAGGTGTCCCGCGCGGAGCTCATCACCTGGAATGGGCTGGACACCAGCGCGCGGCTGCTCACGGGGATGGTGCTGCAGCTGTTCGTGAAGCCAAGCTTCGATCTGGGGCAGGTGCGAGTGGCGGATCAGCCGCTGGTGCTCACCGCTGGCAGCGAGGAGTTCTTCGCGCATTTTGAGGGTAAGGAGGGGCGCCAGCGGCTGCGGGTGACGGTGCAGCCTGGGGACACCCTCACCAAGATTGGCCAGCGCTATGGCATGAGCGTGGGGATGATGGAGCGCATCAACCGCATCGCGCGCTCCAAGGTGCTGAAGCCAGGGGAGACGCTGATTGTCTACGCGAAGGCAGGAGTCGGCGCGAAGAGCGCCGAGGACAGCCAGGTGAAGCGTGAGGAGCTGCCGAAGGTGGACGAGGCCGCGGCGCCTGAGCGCAGCGAGCCGCCGCCGCTCCGCGCTGGCACGCCGTGAGCAATTGATTCCATGAGGGAATTGCCGCGGTGAGCGGTGGACCTCGCGGCGGGAGCAGCCGCTCCGCGCTGGCACGCCGTGAGCGGTAGGCGCCGGCGCGTCAGCTGCAGATGAAGTAGGCTGACTGGCTGTCTATATCAAACCACGCGGCGACGCAGGCGTTGGCGTCGGGCGCGCCGGGCGCGTTGAAATAGGGGTGAGAGCGAGGATCAGGCCAGCTATGCCACTGGAGGTCGACGCCCATCTGGTAGAGCTGGCCGTCCTCTGAGTTGGTCATCAGGCCGAGCGTGGCCGTGGGGGCGCCAGCGCTGAGCCGCTCGAAGGACCAGCGGTCGCGCGTCCCTGGCCGCGGGGGGCCGTTCACCTTGGGGGTCAGGAGACCGGAATCGTTGAGGGTGGTGTCCGAGTTTCCGTAGTAGTTGTAGAAGTAGAAGTACGGATCGGCTGAGAACGTGACGTCGGTGCGCACTGCGCCGCCGCCGCCGCTGTGCCAAGCCCAGGGCAGCTGCCACACGGCGTCGAGCTGCGCGGGCAGGTTTTGGAAGCGCGAGTAGCCGGGCACCGGCGGCTGCCAGGTGCCGTGCTCCCGCAGGTGGAGCTGCCCTGAGGTGGTGAACACCATCAGCTGACCGAAGTCGTAGGCATGGAACACCGTGGCGATGGGGGTGCACGGTGACGGCGCGTTGGGGCCTGTCCAGGCGGAGCTGAGCTGTTGGGACGTCCAGCTGACCGTCGCCGTGTCGAGCCGGTAGAGCAGGACGCCGCTGATGTCATCCACGACGCCGTTGCAGTCGTCGTCTAGCCCGTTGCAGAGCTCGGCCTGCGGCGTGAACTCGCCCATGCAAGTTGACCAGCTGCCATCCACCTGACAGTCCTGGAGGCCGCTCGTGCACGCACCGACCCCCTGGGTGCCAGCGGGGCCTGAGTAGCAATCTTGGATCGAGCCCGCGTTGCAGCTGCAGCCTTCGTCCACCTCCCCGTCACAGTCATCATCCTGGCCATTGCAGATCTCTTCCGCTGGGTGCACCTCACCCACGCAGTCGCCGAACACGCCGCCTGCTTGGCAGCTGCGGGTGCCTGGACGGCAACGACCAAAATCCACCGTTTTAGCGGGACCGCTGTAGCACTCCATCGTCTCGCCGGTGGTGCAGGTGGGCGCCCAACCCCCCGTCCCGCCGCTGCCCGCCGCGCCGCTGCCCGCTGTGCCGCCGCTGCCCGCCGCGCCGCTGCCCGACGTGCCGCCCGTTGGGCCCGGCTTGTGATTTGAGTCTGCCCCGCTGCTGCAGGCTGAGGCGACGACCATGGTGAGCACCACAGACCCCGTGACGACCCACCCGCTAGACCACCGCGACTGAAGCAGCATTGAGAGCATCTTGAGCAGCGCGCTCCCAGGAGTCAAACAGCGCGGCGCCAAGCTCCCCAAAACAGACAGCGTCGCGCATCAGCCGCGGCTGACGCCTACATCACCACGCGTCGCTGCGCGCATCAGCCGCAGCTGACGCAGACAGCGCCACGCGTCGCTGCGCGCATCAGCCGCAGCTGCCGCCTATCACCACGCGTCGCTTCAGCTGCAGATGAAGTAAGCGGCCTGGATGGGCATGTCGAACCAAGCCGCGACGCAGCTGTTCGGATCGGGAGCGCTCGATGAGGAGAAGTAGCGGTGCGTCCTCGGGTTGGGCCACGCCGTCCAGGCGGTGTTCAGGTCCATCTCGTAGAGCGCTCCGTCATGGGAGCTGACTAAGATGCCAAAGGTGGCGAATGGCACGCCAGGATCGAGCCGCTCAAAGCTCCAGCGGTCCCGGTGGTTGGCGCGGTTCGGCTCGTTGCCTTGCCCAGGAGGCAGGTTCACGATGTCGTCTCGTAGGGTGAAGGGCTGACCTTGGTACAGGTAAAATCCCGCTGTGGGTGAGTGCCCGAAGGTGATGTGCGTCCGCCGCGCACCGCCGTGCTGGCTGGCCCACTCCCAGGGCAGCTGATAGACAGCGTCCAAGACGACCGGGAGCTGGTCGAAGCGTGAGTTGGCGGCGACCGGTGGCTGCCAGGTGCCGTTGTCCCGCAGGTGGAGCTGCCCCGACGAGGTGAACACCATCAGGTGGCCAAAATCGTAAGCGTTGATGACGGTCTCGATCGGGGTGCAGGGGGACGGCGCGTTAGTGCCCGTCCAGGCTTCACCGAGCGCCTGTGAGCTCCATGTGAGGCCGGGGAACTGCAGGCGGTGCAGGCGGACGCTGGTGACGTCGTCGACCACGCCGTTGCAGTCGTTGTCCACCCCATTGCAGCTCTCAGCGCTGGGCCTCACCTCGCCTGCGCAGGTGGGCGACCAGCTGCCGTCCGCGAGGCAGGTCTGGATGCCGCCCTGGCACTGCCCGATCCCTTGTGTCCCCAAGGGCCCCGAGTAGCAATTTTGCGTGACGCCCTCCGTGCAGCTGCAGCCCTCATCGACCTCCCCATCGCAGTCATCGTCCAGGCCGTTGCAGAGCTCCTCTGTCGGCAGCACCTCCCCCTGGCAGCCGCTCTGCTGCCCCTGAGCGCAGAGGGTGATGCCCGCGCGACAGGAGCCAAAGACGTCCGTCCCTGGCGGACCGGAGTAGCAGGCCTCACCCGCGGTGCAGGTGGAGGGCCAACCGCCGCCGCCGCTGCTGCCACTGCTGCCCGCGACGCCCGCCGCCCCCGCGGCGCCCGCCGCCCCTGCGGTGCCGCCCTGGCCGCCGCCGCCTGAGCCGCCGCCGCCCAATCCGCCGCTCGGCCCAGAGGCGGACGCGCCATCGTCACCGCCGCACGCCGGGAGCAGACCACCCAGCGCGATGCACGCCGCGCTCGCGCTGACGCCCCAAAGCCAAGCCACCTTCATCGTCCGATTTTGGGGGAGCGCTGAGGGCGAGTCAATCGGGTGCGACGCGCCGCCTTACGGCGCTCAGCTTGGGACACGCCTAGGACAAGTGGTTGACCGTTTCGAGGGGGGCGCGGCGCCGCCTAGGAGCAGGCACAAGTCATGACGGCGCGCGCGTGGCGATCGCAAGGCCTGACGGTGCGCAGCCCTGACTTGGCCGCTCAGCGCGAAACTGGCAAACCCCCCAAAACCCATGATGAGGCCGCGCAGCGAGGTGGCGCGGCGCTAGGCCATCACTAGGCCATGATTCGCCTCGCTCAGGTGCAGATGAAGTACGCCACCTGCTCCGGCATGTCGAACCAGGCGTCGCTGCAGCGGTTCGCGTCGGGGGCGCCGGGCGCTGCGAAGTAGGGGTGCGTGGCGGGGTTGTCCCACTTGGTCCACTGGATGGACTTATTCATGTGATAGAGCTTACCGTCATGGGAGCTGACGAGTAGGCCGAAGGTGTCGTCCCTCAGGTCTGGATCGAGCCGCTCGAAGGACCAATTGTCGCGGATGTTGGGGCGCGGGGGGCCGTTGGCGGAGGGGTTCAGCGCTAGCAGCGTGGTCTGAGCCATCGGCACGCCTCGATACTGGTAGTGGGGCGCGTGCGGTGAGGACGAGAAGGTGATGTGTGTTTCCACGTGGGGAGTTCCCGTCCACGCCCAGGGCAGCTGGTACACCGTGTCGAGCACCACCGGCAGATCCCCGAAGCGGGAGCTGGCCGGCACGGGCGCCTGCCAGGTGCTGCCCACCCGCATGTGCAGCTCGCCTGCGGCGGTGAACACCATCAGCTGGTTGAAGTCGTAGGCGTAGAGCACCGCGCTGATGTCGGTGCATGGCGTCGGTGCGTTGGGGCCAGTCCACGCCTCACGCAGGGGCTGCGAGCTCCAGGTGTTCGCCGGGAAGGCGAGGCGGTAGAGGCGAACGCTGGTGACGTCGTCGATGACGCCGTTGCAGTCGTCGTCGATGCCGTTGCAGGTCTCGATGCCGGGGGGCACCTCACCTAGGCAGAGGGGCGACCAAAGGCCGGTGGACTCGCAGGTTTGCACGCCGCTCTTGCAGGCAGCGATGCCCTGCGTGCCGGGCGTGCCTGAGTAGCACTCTTGGGTGACCCCGGCGGTGCAGCTGCAGCCTTCGTCCACCTCCCCGTCGCAGTCGTCATCCAGGCCGTTACACATCTCAGTGATGGGCAACACCTCGTTATCGCACGTGGTGCCGTAGCTGCCGAGGTGGCAGGTTTTAGTCCCTGACCGGCAGGAGCCCACGACGTCGGTCCCCGGGGGGCCGGTGTAGCAATCCGTCACCTGACCTGTCGAACACTCCGTGGGCCAACCGCCCCCGCTGCCGCCTGCGCCGCTGCCGCCCGCGCCTGTGCCGCCTGTGCCTGCCACGCCGCCCACCCCAGCGGTGCCCCCGCTGCCGGCTGCGCCGTTGCCGCCGTTGCCCGTCGCGGCTCCATCATCCCCGCCGCACCCGGAGAGCGCGCTGAGCGCGAGCCCCGCGCCGCACACCCAAGCTGACCACCTTGTCACGCCTTGCATGGCTTGAGCTTGAGGGAGCAGTTAGGGTGAGTCAATCAGCGCGCAGCTGAAGCGCGCGCTCGCATTGGGAGCCACTCAGCGCGCGGCTCGCATCGGGTGCCGCTCAGCGAGCGGCTCGCATTGGGAGCCACTCAGCGCGCGCTCGCATGGGGAGCCACTCAGCGCGCGGCTCGCATCGGGTGCCGCGCACGGCTATGGGCAGATGAAGTACGCGCGCTGGGTCGGCATGTCGAACCACGCGGCGGTGCAGCGGGTGGCGTCGGGCGCACCGCGGAGGCTAAAGTAAGGATGATTGCGCGGGTGAGGCCAGCTCGTGATCTCGAGGGACATGCTCATGTGATGCAGCTCGTCGTTCACGAAGTGCACCAGGATGCCCATGGTGCTGGGCGTCATGGGTGGGTCAAAACGCTCGAACGCCCAGCGGTTACGGACGTGGCCTGAGCCCTGGTTGATCAGCTCTGCGAGCGGCGTGTTGGCGTTGCCGTGGTAGCGGTAGCGGTACGCTAGCGGCGAAGACGAGAACGTGACCTGCGTCTCTGGGGTGGGCGTGCCCACCCGGGCCCACGGCAGCTGGTAGACTGAGTCGAGCGCCGCTGGTAGCTCTTGAAAGCGCGAGGCTGCGGGCACCGGTGCTCGCCACACGCTGTCTTCACGCAAGTGAAGCTGACCTGTTGTGGTGAACACCATCAGCTGATTGAAGTCATAGGCGTTGAACACCGTGGCGATGTCGGTGCACGGCGGCGGCGCGTTGGGGCCGGTCCAGACGTCCCTCAAGGGCTGTGAGCTCCAAGTCAGGGTGGGGAACTGGAGGCGGTGTAGCTGGACGCTGGTGACGTCGTCGATGACGCCGTTGCAGTCGTCGTCGATGCCGTTGCAGAGCTCGGTGCTCGGCGTCACCTCCCCGGCGCAAGTGGGTGACCAGGTGCCGCTCGCTTGGCAAGTCTGGATGCCGCTCTTGCACGCCGCGACGTCCTGAGTCCCCGATGGCCCTGAGTAGCACTCCTGGGTGTTGCCCTCGGTGCAGCTGCAGCCCTCATCCACCTCTCCGTCACAGTCGTCGTCGAGGCCATTGCAGATCTCCTCGGCGGGCAGCACCTCCCCCTCACAGGCGCCGTAGCTGCCGAGGTGGCAAGTGCGCAGCCCAGGCCGACATGAGCCCGCGACGTCCGTCCCCGCCGGACCGCGGTAGCAGTCCGTCACGTCCCCGGTGCTGCACTCGGTGGGCGCCCAGCCGCCGGTGCCGCCTTGGCCGCCGCCGCTGGTGCCGCCGATGCCCCCTTGGCCCGCGCTGTTGCCAGCGCCCGCGCTGCCGCTTTGGCCGCCGCTTCGCCCTGACTTCGCCGCGCCGTCGTCCCCACCGCAGGCGGGGCACAGGCCAAAGGCGATTGAGGCCACACCCACACCGGCCCACCGCCGCCGTACCCAAATCATCCCTCAATCCTGCGCGTCGTCTCGGGGCGCGTCAATCGCGCTCAAGCTCGCGTCCGCGAGCGAGCCCGTGTTAGGGTGCGGGCCCTTTTGCGGTCGTCGTGGGGCGCGTCACGCTCTTGGTGAGCCCCCCTGGCGAGCCTCCCCGGGGCGGGCCGTTTGCCCTAGAAACTGTGCAGTGAACGAGGGCCCCTCAGTGCGGGGCGAGGTGGAGATCCATGGAGTCGAGCGTCGTCACGAGTGTGTTCTTACCGCTAGCCCTGGGCATCATCATGCTCGGGCTCGGGCTCAGCCTGACCATCGCAGATTTCAAGCGCGTGGTGGTGATGCCCAAGGCCATCCTCGTGGGCTTGGTGTGCCAGATGCTGATCTTGCCTTTCGTGTGTTACGGCATCGCGAAGGCCGTGGGGCTGCCGCCCGCGCTGGCCGTGGGCTTGATGCTGCTCGCGGCGTCGCCGGGCGGGGCCACCGCCAACCTCTTCAGTCACCTCGCCAAGGGCGACGTGGCGCTCAACATCACGCTCACCGCGGTGAACAGCGTGCTGTCGGTGATCAGCCTGCCGATCATCGTGAACCTCTCCATGAAGCTCTTCATGCAAGAGAGCACCACCATCCCCTTGCAGGTGAAGGAGGTGATGCAGGTGTTCGCGGTGGTGCTCGTGCCGACGGGCATCGGCATGCTGGTGCGCGCCAAGAACCTGAACCTGGCGCTTCGCATGGAGAAGCCAGTGCGCATCGCCTCCGCGGTGTTCTTGGTGCTGATCATCGCCGCGGCGGTGGCTGGGCAGCGTCAGAACCTGGTGGATTTCTTCAAGCAGGTGGGCATCGCCGCGCTGCTGTTCAACCTCGCGAGCATGGGCCTCGGCTACCTCATCCCGCGGCTGGTGCGGCTGTCCAAGCGGCAGTCGATCGCCATCGGGATGGAGGTGGGGATCCACAATGGCACGCTCGCCATCGTGATCGCCACCACGCTGCTGAACAACCCGGTGATGTCGATCCCCCCGGCCATCTACAGCCTGATCATGTTCTTCACGGCGGCGGGCTTCGCCTTCATCGTGAACCGCAGCAAGGTGGATGAGGAGCCTGCAGCAGGCTAGAGGTTTAGGGTTTGGGGGGTTGGACGGCACCGCACTGGGTGAGGGCGGGTTTGAAACCCGTCCCTACAAGAAGACAGTCTCCTTGACGGTGTGAGGGGCTGCCTGGCGTCTTAATCGAGATCTTCCACTTCGCCTTCGGCGCTGGGCGGGGTGGGGGGCTCAGGTGCAGGGGGCTCGGTGGGCGCCTCCGGCGCCGTGTTGGCAGGCGGCTCAGCGGCTCGCGCTGGGGCGCGCTCGGGCTTGTCGAACTGGTAGGCGAGGCCCACACCGAGCACCAGCGCGCTGGCCTCGTAGCGGCCGGCGTTGATGGTGTGGGTCTGATCAGGCGGGTTGGCGCGCAGCGGGGAGATGGGCGTGATCTTGGCTTCGTCCACGCCCACGTCCACGGGCTGGCCGAACACCCGCGCGATCGCGGCGTCGAAGCGCCACTTGCCGATGTGCAGGCCGCCGCCAAGCCCCACGGTGATCTTGTCCACGTCCACCGTGGTCACGCTGAGGTAAGGCGTGGGGACGGCGGAGCGCTCGTACATGACGCCGAGCCGCAGATCGAGCGCGTAGTCAGCGAAGCTGAGCTGATGCTCACCGCCCAGGCGCAGGCTGTAGGCGTCCTCGAAGCCGCGCGGCAGCTCAATGTCGCCGATGCGGTACTCCTCTGGGAAGGCCTCCACCCCCACCAGGCGGATGTTCTCCGGTTGTAGTGAGATGGTGTCGTGCGCGCTCCAGTTCTCCCACACGAAGGCGAGCTCGATACGCGTGTCGGGGAGGCCACGGTACTCCACGCCGGTGCGGAGGTACCCTGGCAGGTCGAAGGCGACGCGGGCGCTCTCACCTTCCTGACGCGCGTTGTCGAACAGCGGTGCGCTAGGGAGCCTGACCTTCACGTCGGCTGACGAACGGATCCAAAAAGGCAGGTGGTAGGAGGCGCCGAAGCGAACGTCTTCATTGGGGACGAAGGTGAGCCCCAGCACGCCGCTCGGCGCGATGATGGGGCCGACGGCGAGCTTGGTGATGGCGTCGAAGTCGGGCTGCTCGGGCGCGCAGATGAAGCGATCTGGGACGCAGCTCGAGAACGCGACGCTGGTCTCGAAGGAGCCGCCCAGCACCTCCACGCCGACGCCGAGCGCCAGCTCGTCGATGGGGCGATAGGAGGCGTAGGCGCCGACGATGGCGAGCGCGGAGCCATCCAGTGAGATGAGCGAGTAGCGCTGCGGCGCGGGGCGCCCGCCGCCCACCGTCTCTGGGTAGCTGGTGATGGCGGCGTAAGGCGCCCAGGCGCCGAGGGCGAAGTTGAAGCGCTCGGTGCCGAGCGGATCGGCGTAGACCAGCGTGGGGATGGGGACGAGCGGGCTCGTGCCCGTCACCGGCTCGAAGGTGCGCGTGAAGCGCTGCCCGGTGGGCTCGCCGGTGTTCGGGTCGGTCTGCTGCAGGCGGGCCTTGCGTTGGTAAGTGCCGCTGTAGTTCAGCCAGGCGGCGTCGAGCAGCAGCTGGTTGCCAGTGAAGGCGAGCCCCGCCGGGTTGTAGTAAATGGACTGTGCGTCGTCGGCGCCGGCCACCATCGCGTTGCCGCGCGCGATGCCGCGCACGCCGCGATCGGAGAAGTAGAGCCCGGCGGCCTCCGCCTGGCTGCTCGCGAGCAGCGTGGCTGTGACCAGGGCGCAGCTGAGCGCCGCGTGGCCCGCGCGGCGCAGGCTTGGGTGGCCCAGGCTTGGACAGCGCGGCTGTTTTAGACAGTCAGAATGACGAAATATGGGCCTCGTGGCGGTGACCGGCGTCGGCATCGGCGCGTAGTCAGTGTGACGAATCATGAGCCTCTGAGCGCGGTGCCAAACCCCCAAAACCCACGTGCGATGCGCTGGAGCGCCGCTGTGTTTGAGCACGGCTTCAGCCACCGTCCCTGCCGCGCACGATCTCGTAGAACTGCTCCATGCCGCGCTGCTCGCTCAGCAGGAAATCGCGGACCACGCCGAACACCACGGCAAAATCTTGTGGGCCGAGCGGCGCGTCACCCTCCGCGGCGTCGATGCGGTTCACCTCGGCCACGGTGTCCATGAACACGTCGATGGGCGTCAGGCTCTCTGACGAGCCAGGGTCGAGCGGCGTCACCAGGCTGCGCAGGATGCGATCGAGCATGCGGTAGCGGTCGTAAGGGTTCGGGGTGGGCTCCCCGTTCACCACGGGCTCCTCCGTCAAGGCGCGGGCGAGGGTGAGCGCGCGATCCACCGCGCCAGGCCGGGGGCCGCCGCTGTCGCTCATGAGCTGCCTGGCGGCTACCCCGGAGATGGCGTTGTAGATGGGAGGCATCCGCTCGTCGTCCCCCAGCAGCTGAAGCAGATCGCTCAGCGAGGTGCGGGTGGAGGTGAGCGCGTCGTTGCCGCTCTCCGAGCGCAGCAGGTAGTGAAGCAAGCTGACGAGCGCGGTGCGGGTGCCCTCCTCCTCGCTCAGCTGGTCGATGAGGTGCATCACGGTGCCGAAGGTGGGCCCGCTGAAGGTCTCCCCGGCGCGCTCGGCCATCTCACGCGTGCCCCATGCGCAAGGCGTGCCGCCGGCTTCACGCGTGGGGCACTGGGCGTTGGTTTGCTGGCGCAGCACCTGGAGCAAGATCGGCGCGGCCTTGGGGGTGGCGATGTTCCTGAAGCGAGAGTTGGTGCCAGTGCCCTCGATGGTGAGGAAGGTGTCCACCAGGTTCGAGCGCGCGCGGCGCCAAGGCTCGTGGCGCGGGGTGCCGCTCAGCTGGTCGTCGAAGCGCCGCATGGTGGTCGCGAACAGCTCGAAGGGCGTGAGCGGGGTGTCCGGGCGCGAACCGTCGCTGAAGCTGGTGGTGCGGCGGCCCTGACGATCGCGCAGCATGACCGAGTTTGAGTAGTCAGGGTCGAGCAGCGCGAGCCCCAGCTCACGCAGCAGGGTGACGCCGTCCACCCGGCGCCCGCCGCGGACGTCGTCCACCTCGACGCTCTCTAGCACCTCCGTGAGGCGCGCCAGCGCTGGGAGCAAATCCGAGCGGAAAATATCAGCGAGGATCGGTTCGTAGGTGCTGAGCCCACTCTCGGCGCAGTACTTGGGGTTGTAGCCGGGCGCGCCGCGCTCCCAAGTGCCCGTCTTGGAGCACTCTGGGCCGTGGCGTGGGCTCGGCCAGTGCCGATACAAGACGGCGATCAGCTCGAGGAACAGCTCGCCGTTCTCCTCTGGGTCATCGAAGGCTTGGAGCACCGGCGCGATGCCGGTGTAAAACTGGTGCTTCTCCCAGGTGAAGATGGCGCCCCGGCCGCGCAGGCGGAGCAGATCATTGGGGTTGCTCAGGCTGCAGTCCGCCAGATCCATATTGTGCGACGTGTTGCGGCGCGTGGGGCACACCCGGGTGCTGATTGGGTCTATCAGGCTGCTGATGAAGCGGTTGGTGTCTGCGGCGCTGCCGCTCGTGGTAATGAACGGATCTTCATCCGGCAGGCGGCCGCCGAAGGCGGGCCCAAATTTGTCACTGGTGGTGCCGAAGAACACCAAGCGGTTGAAGGCCTCTGGCGTCGGGTTGAGGCTCATGCCTTGGATGTGGCTCGACTGCTCGAAGACTTGATCCACGCTGATGATGCCGCTCGCCAGGTTCATGATGCCGTTTAGCAGCGAGTCTTCAATTCCCAACAGCCCTTCAGGCGGGCGCGGCTCACCGTAGTGGTCGATTAAGGAGTCCAGGTACACGAGGCCAATGTCGTGGATCCTCAGCAGCTCACACTCTTGGTAGCCAGAGCCGAGAAGCGGCCACGCAACATCGATGCCGAGCAGCTTCACCCGCACCTTCGCGCCCTGACGATTACAGGCGTTCACGCCGCTCATATCGTGGATGACTTGCAGCGCCTGGTACCACTGGCTCTGGTTGCCGACGGTGTCCGGCTGGCTGCGATCGACCGGCACCTGCGTGGGCTCGTGGGTGTCGCCGGTGGAGAGGTTCTGCAAGATGGGGCTGTTCAGATCGCGCGGGTCGTAGCTGGTGCGGTCCGCGTAGGTGTTGAAGTGCGCGAGCGAGGCGGTCAGGTGGTTTAAGACGTTCGGGTGCCGGAGGGAGGTGAGCACGCGGCGCAGCAGGCCCTCGTTCTTCAGCACCTTCACCACCACCGGGATGAACTCGTCCCAGAACGTGCTCTCGCGCGCGAGCTGGATCTCCGGGTGCCGATTGCTCACCTCGCGCGCGTGCAGCGCGGCGCCGATCATGCGCGCGAGGTCCGCCTCGTGCTCCACGAACAGCTGCTCGGTGAGCTTCAGCCAGCCGTCGCTCTTCGGGTGCGCGAGCAGCTGGCCCACGGCGTGGATGAGGTCGAGCAGCGGTGAGCTTTGGGCGTCGAAGCCGAGGTGCTCGCCGCCCTCCGCCCATGGGGCAGCTACCCTGACTGGATCCCCATACAGGCGGTGCGCGCCGCGCAGCAGATCGATGACGGTGCTGCCGCGCGTGGAGGTCGGCTCCGGATCCAACAGCGGCTCGAGGTCGCGCGTGAGGGCCGCGGTGAGGGTGCGGCTGGTGTCCAGGTATTGGTAGGCTGGCTGACCAGCTAGGGTGAGCGCGCGGCCGAAGCTGTCCGGCGCGCTGAAGCGCTCCGCGCCTGGGATCACGAACGGCGGATCGATCTGCGCGAGGCCGCTTGGGCCGAGCAGGCGCCCGAGCGCGTCGACGTCCGGGCTGCCGTCGCCATCTTGGTCGACGAACAGCGAGCCGAGCAGGCTAGGATCCGGCAAGGCCACGCCGCGCGAGTCGCGCTGCACCAGGTAGCTCGGCGTGGCCGCGGGGCGGCCGAAGCTTGGATCTTGGCTCAGCAGCGCGGCGCGCGCGACCTCGAGCTTGGTGCGTGGGCGGTTCAGCGCCTGGCGTGGGGTGTCCAGCTGCAGCGGCGCTGGCAGCGGCTCGGCGGTGGACGTGGCGAGCTCGTGCTCCGTCATGCCCAGCACGTCTTGCAGCGGGTCGTAGAGGCGGCCGCCGGGCTCCGCGTGGGGCAGCGTGGCCTGCGTCAGCTCGCGCAGCCCAGGGTAGGCGAGGGTGGGCCGGAGCGCGCCGAGCGCGACGCGGGCGGGGCGGTAGCCCTGGCGGCCGGAGATGCTGGCTAGCGCCGCTTGTGAGGCGGCGGCGCGCGCCTCAAGCGCAGGATCCGTCGGCAGGTGGCCCGTGTCACGTCCTGGGCCGCCGAGGCCCGCGAACAACCGACCGGCGGCGCGCGTCACGCTGGGGAGCGTGTCCTCCTGCGCGGGCTGCTCGACCGGGTTGTGATCGTAGAGCGGGGCGATCCCCTTCAAGAAGCGGCTGAGCGCGACGTGGCCGGCGACCTGCTCGCCGGTCCACGGATCTTGGATATTTTCCTCAGGGAAAGTCGCATTGATGGCGCGGATGAGCTGCGGGCGACGCTTGGCCAGCGCCGTGAGCTTGCTGATGGCGAGCGTGCGCGTCAGCGCCGCGCTGCCCTGCACCACGCCCAGGTAGCGCTCGTCCACCGTGTCGCCGTATTGCCCCGCGGAATTGATCTGACAGATGGCGCGGTAGGAGAAGCCCTCTAGGTCCTCCGTGAGCACCGCCGCGCCCACGCGGTTACACAGGGCGGAGTAGACGTCGTCCCCCAAGGTGGAGGTGGGGGCGGGCTTGCGCGTCTGGTCGAACTCCGAGCAGGAGGGCGCGAGCAAGAAGGCGCAGCCGAGGGCGAACAGCGAGCGTTTGCGGGGCGAGCTTCGGGGCGAGCGGCGAGGGGTGAGGGGAGCAGCTCGTCGTTTGTCCCGTGCCATGATGTCGCAGTGTATCCGGCGCGTGTCCGGGGCGGATCGAGAATCGGCCAAGGGACCTAGCAGGGGTTTGGCGGCGCCTGCATGCCGCGGTGCGGTATGGTTCGTATCAATGACTACCTGTCCAACCCCCCCAACCCCCTGAACGAGGAGCCGTGAGGAGCCCTCAGGTGGCGTGGGTGGCGATGAGCAGGGGCGCTCAGGTGGCGTGGGGTGGCGATGAGGAGGAGCGCTCAGGTGGCGTGGGTGGCGCGGCTCAGGTGACGTGGGCCTGGCGTGTGCGGTGATCTGTGCGGTTCTGCGTGGGTGTAGGCGCGGCGGAGCGCCTGGGCCAAGGGCGCCGTAGCCAGGCCGCGCGGGAGGTGGCAAAACCGTAAGATGCCGAACCAGGACCTCGTGGCGATCGTGCTGGCCGCTGGGCGAGGGACGCGCATGAAGAGCGCGCTCAGCAAGGTGCTGCACCCAGCGGCGGGGCGTCCGCTGGTGCACTTCCCGGTGCGGGCGGCGCTGGCCGCGGGCGCGTCGCGGGTGGTGCTAGTGGTCAGCCCAGAGAACCATGACTCGATCGCCGCCTACCTGAGCGACGCGTTCGGTCGTGAGCGGGTCCGCTTCGCGGTGCAAGATCCGCCGCGCGGCACCGGGGACGCCGCGCGCGTGGGCCTCGCGAGCGCTCGCTCGCCGTCGCGGGTCGCTATCCTGTGCGGTGACACGCCGCTCGTGCGAGCGGAGGACATCCTGGCGTTAGTCAGTGCGCTTGACCAAACGCCAGGCGCGGAGCTGAGCTTCATGACCTGCACGCTGAGCGAGCCGGGCAGCTATGGCCGCGTGCTGCGCGACGCAGCGGGGGAGGTGCGGGCGATCCGCGAGGCGAAGGACCTTAAGAGCGCGGAGGAGGCGCGGGTCCAGGAGGTGAACGCCGGGGTGTACGTCGCGCACGCTCAGTTCTTGAGTCAGGCGTTGGAGGGCCTGCGCGCCGACAACGCGCAGGGCGAGCTGTACCTCACGGACGTCATCGCGGCGGCGGCGGCGCGCGGTGGGGCGCTCGGCGTGGCGGGTTCGGAGGAGGCCATGCTCGGCGTGAACGACCGCGCGGATCTGGCAGAGGCCGAGCGGCGCCTGTACCAGCGCATCGCGGTGCAGCACGGGCGCGCGGGGGTGCTGGTGCGCGGCGCGCCGCGCATCGACGACACGGTGACCATCGCGCCCGGCGCCATCATTGACGATGGTGTGAGCCTGCGTGGTCGCACGGAGATAGCTGAGCGGGCTATGGTGGACATAGGCTGCGTGGTGACCGACTCAAAGATCGGTGAGAACGCCATGCTGAAGCCTTACAGCGTGGTGATCGGCAGCGTGGTGGGTGAGTGGGCAGAGGTGGGCCCCTTCGCGCACCTGCGGCCTGAGACGCAGCTCGATGAGAAGGCGCGCGTCGGCAACTTCGTGGAGGTGAAGAAGACGCGCCTGCGCCGCGGCGCCAAGGCGAGCCACCTGAGCTACTTGGGCGACGGCGACATCGGTGAGAACGCGAACATTGGCGCAGGCACCATCTTCTGCAATTACGATGGCTTCAAGAAGCACCGCACCATCATCGGCGCGGGCGCCTTCATCGGCAGCGATAGTCAGCTGGTAGCCCCAGTCACGGTGGCCCCGGGCGCCTACGTGGCCACCGGCACCACGGTGACGAGCGACGTCCCGGAAGACGCCTTGGCCATCTCCCGGGTGAAACAGGAGAACAAGCTAGGCTACTCCAAGCGCCTCAAAGCGCGCCTCCAAGCCATAGCGCGGGAGGAGACGGAGAGGCTGAAGGTGGATGGGACGAAGTAGGCGTAGCGAGTGCTAAGTCAGAGCGACCCCCAGCAAAGACCGTAGCTCCAAATAGTCACTTGTCAGTGACCACAGGCGCAGGCCGACCACACGATGCTCCGTCGCCTCATCGCCGAACTCGAAGCCCCCGCGGATGCTCCGGATCGCTTGCATCAGGTCGTTACTGAACAAGAGGCCGACGCGATCAGCCGTCATTTCAATGTCCCTGAGCCAGCTCCGTAGGTCGAGCGACTCTGCGGGGCGGTCGCCGGCCTGCTGGCGGATGACGCCGCGCTCGTCAGGGTCCACCTGCTTCTCAAGCGTGGCCTGCTCCAAATCTGTCAGGCCCTGTACCGGCTCCCCGCGGGACAGGCTGAGCGCCGCGTTGACCCAGCGGCGCAGCTCCGGCTCATGGTTCACTAACGGGAGCGCGTAGTGCCCCGGCAAGAGGTAGCTCATGAACGTCCCCGCGAGGAACGCTGCTCTGTTCGGGTTGGTGACCTTGTCTGCGCCGAACCCCATGGTTGGAATATCCCCATGGATAAGAAATAGGGAGCGGGGTACGTCGTGGCGTTGATAAACTGGTGGCGGCTCAAGCCCCAAGAACTGGGATGCCTCTATCAGGGAGCGGCCGAGCAAGGAGTGGTGGGCAGGGTCCACTCGGAGGGCGTCCGTGTAGCCGAGGGCGGCGGTGGGGCGCCCGTAGCGCTCAAGCAGCGCGGGGACTAGGTAGTCCACGACGGTAGTTGTCACGGGGTCCGCTAAGAACACGTGCTTCTTCAGCAGGTCCAAGGAGATGGTGCCGAGCGGGCGCCGGGCGCCTTGGGCGTAGTACCGGTCATAGAACAGACCTTCTGACTGCTCCGCTGCGCTGAAGGTCATCAGCACCTGACAGGCCACCCAAGTGGCGTCCGTGCGCTTGGCGTGGGTGTGCGCGAGCCGGAGCGCCCGGTAAGCCTCTGGGCTTCGTGGGGTCCTGGCCACTTCCTGGCGCGCTGCTTGAAGCGCCTCGGCCTGGTCTGCTTGGCGCCGCTCCGTGTTGCGGATCTGGTTTACGTAGGCTGTGTTGAACTGGAGCCCCCACGCTGCGCCAGCCTCCACGACCTGCTCGGCTTCGTGATCGGGCAATGCGAGGATGAACGCCTTGCGAGTGAGCTTCCTCGCGCCGCCGGCTTTGCGCTCTGGGATGGGGAAGTAAACCGTAGCGCGCGTGGCGCCCACGTAGAAGGTGCGCCCGGCCTCAGCCAGTCGCCGCACTGCGGTGCGCCACTCCGAGGGTTGTATCCCTAGCGCCTTGTGCGCCTCGCCCGCCTTGGTGCCAGGGTGCTCTTGGATGAACGTGAAGACCTCCTCTGCCTGCGCCTCAAGCTCAGTGCTCGACTTGCGGGCGCGCTTGGACAGCTCAACGCTCTCCCCGCCCGGCGCTGCTTCGTGGTGGTCCTCTTCGCCAGCCGCTTCACTGCCCCCTTGGCCAGCCTCTTCGTCGTCCCCGTCCTGGAGCTCAGGGGGTGGGCTTGCTTGGCTGCTATCCTCTTCCGGGTCCTCTTCCTCCTGGTCTTCGTTGGCTGAGGCGGGACCGCTGGCTGGCCCAGGTTCGGCGAGCATCCCAAGATCTGCCTCCCCGTAAAAAACCTGGGCGTGCTCTTCGGTGGGGCCGGCGTGTGCGTCGCCGTCCGAGTCCTCCAGCGCCTGCGCGTCCTCTAGAGTTGCCACGGGGAAAGAGGCCAGCTGGAAATCTACATCGGTGTCCAGGCTGGCCTGAAGCCGGGCCACGCTGCGATGACGCGCGGCCTGCGCCTCGCGGTAGCCACACTCATAGCTACGCGTGAGCGCGGGGCTGAGCTGGGGGCGCAGGGCTTGGCGTAGCGCTTCCCGGTCTGTGCGCTGCTGCTGCAGCGCGCGCTCAAGGGCGTCGAGGACGCTGTCTTCATGCTCATCAAGGATTGAGCGGAGCTGCGCGTCATTCATCTGCGGGCCCTCCTTCGGCTGCCAGCGCCTCCACCAGCTCGCGCGCGAGCACCCGCGTGGTCTCCTTGCCGCCGCCGCCGGCGCGCTCCCGCCAGCGCCCCGCCGTCTCAAAGCGCGCGGCGCCGATTTGCGAGCGCCAAGGTTCCATCAACGCCGCCATGGCCTCCCTGGGCGTCTGGCCTCCCTGCAGCTGCGCGAACACCCGCCGCAGCACCTCGCGGGACGCTTGGATGAGCGCGCGCAACGCCAGCGCGCTGTGGGTGGAGTAGCCAGGCTGGCCCCAGCCGCCTTGGAACACGTCTTGCGCGATCTGAAAATACTCGTTGTAGAGCCCGGCCACACCCTGCTCGTACTGGCTGAGCCAGCCGGCCTCTGCGGCATCCTTCCGGGTTGCTTCGACGGTCCTACGAAGCTCCTGCGCGATGCCTGCCTGTGCGATGCGCCCAGAACCCACGCCGAGCATTTTGATTTCCCCGCGGAGCGCGGAGGCAGCGTCTTCATTCAAGGTTTTTATGATGTCGTGCACCTCAGCGTCGCGTTCATCCCGGAACAGCTGACGCCCGCTCAGGCTCAGCAAGAGTGAAGGGTTCAAGCGCGTGTGCTTGGAGTTGATGGTCACGAACATCTCGACGATGGCCGCGGGGGACAGGCCCACGAACAGCACCGCGGGGATTTGCAGATCCCGCACCTTCGCCTTGGTGGCCTCATCTAGCTGAGTGGAGGCGAGCAGGGCGCACATGGCCAGCAGGCGATGCTGCCCGTCGAGCACACGAAGCGACGGTTCGTCATCATCCATGACCAGATTCCCCACGAACGGGCTCATGCCCTCAGCGTGGAAGGCGACCGGCTCGTCGGTCGTCAGCAGTACGGCGCCGGGCAGGGGCGGCAGCTGCCCGCTCTCCAGCATCCCCAGCACATAGTCTGCGATCTCCCCGAGCTTCTTTTTGAGGATGGGGCGCTGATAGGCCTCGTCCTTCTCCTCGATGCGGCCTTCAATGTCAGCCCAGTTGACGAGCGACGCCTTGCGGCTGGAGGCGCGCCGCTTGGGGGCGGACTCATCCCCCAGCACCTCGAACCGGACCAGGCGCTCCACGTCCTGAGCCACCAGGTTGACGAGGTAGATGGTCTGGGAGGACTGCTGCACTTTGAGCGCGGGGAAGAGACGTGGGGCCATGGCGCAAAGCTCCCGGTGTGGGGATGCTCTGAGCACGCCGCCACCGGCAAACTCAGAGCAAGGCGCCCAGAGTAGAGCCATCCCTTCCTCTCTACAACCACCGATTGTCCGCGCGCTCCGTGAGGCTTGCTCCAATGCGCGCGCGTCATGAGGCGAGGCGTGCTCACGAGGCGAGGCGTGCTCACGAGGCGAGGCGTGCTTATGAGCCGAGGCGTGCTCATGAGCCGAGGCCTCATGCGCGGCGACCTCAAAGATCTTCCTGCCAATGTGCGGGTTTTGGGGGTTGGTAGCGCCGTGGCGGCGGCGCGTGGTGCCGCAGTCGGTTGGTGAAACCGTCAGCTAAGCGTTCGACGTCACCTTCAACCCGACGATCGCCACGAGCAGGAGCCCAATGAAGGCGATACGTAGCGGTGGCATCGGCTCGTTGAAGAGCACCGCCCCGCCGATCGTGGTGCCCAGCACGCCGATGCCGACCCAGATGGCGTAGGCGGTCCCGATGGGCAACGTACGCACCGCGCGGCCGAGCAGCACCATGCTCAGCACGATGGCCGCGCCGGTGATGACGCTCGGCACGAGCCGCGTGAACCCGTGCGTCAGCTTGAGCCCCAACGACCAAACCACCTCGAGCAACCCAGCGACAATCAAAACAAACCAAGCCATGTGGATCTCCTCCACGGCCCGTCGTGCTTGCCTGGTACGGGTCGCCCTCGTCAGGGCTCGAAAATGAGCAGGGGCAGTGTAGGGTAAGCGTTTCGGTGTTGCAACGTGGTGGGGGGCGCGTGGGGCACAAGGTAGGACAACCTGCGAGCTAAGTGGGCGCGGGGAGAAGGCAGGGGTTGAGCGGTGCGTGGCGGATCTGGTACGGTCGGGTGTTTGGGGAATGATGTCGCTGCAATTCGCTGCATTTGTTGAGGGTTTTCGTGGTCTGTCGGCGCACGCTGGCGACCTGGTTGGGTGTTATGGCGGGAACCTGACGGTGGCTGCATGCCGCAGGATGAAGGATGACGGAGGCTGTTGTGGCAGGTAGCTCGCAGCGCGAGTTTGCAGAGTGGTTTGCGCGGTTCGCGGCAGGGCCGGACGGTGCAGCGATGAAGCCTCGCGAGTGGCAGGCAGCCCTCGCCGGGGATGAGGAACCGCGCTCACGCGTGATTCGGATCCCAACGGGCTACGGGAAGACCCTCGGCGTGCTGGGAGCGTGGCTCTACCACCGTGTCGAGCGAAAGGATGATCGCTGGCCCCGGCGCCTTATCTGGACGCTGCCAATGCGCGTACTCGTCGAGCAGACGGCCGATGAGGTGCGAAGGTGCCTCGAACGGCTGCAGCTCCTCTGGAGGCCTGGTGAGGACCATCAAGGTAAGGTGGGCGTCCATCTCCTGATGGGTGGTGCTGACGCCGGCGGCGAGTGGAACCTCTACCCCGAGGAGAGCGCCGTCTTCATCGCAACGCAGGATATGGCGCTGTCGCGTGCCCTCAACCGGGGTTATGGCGCACCGCGCGCGCGCTGGCCCATGGAGTTTGGCCTGCTCAGCCACGACGCTTTGTGGGTGTTGGATGAGGTTCAGCTCATGGATGTGGGGCTCGCCACCAGCGCCCAGCTCCAGGCCTTCTGCGATGAGGACGCCGCCGCAGGGCGTTCACTTCGACCGAGGTTGAGTTGGTGGATGAGCGCAACGCTCCAGTCCGATTGGCTGAAGAGCGTGGATACCGTGGATCACCATCCTGCGTGGACAGCGAATCCCACGGAGCTCACCGTCAGTGCGCTTGGCGCTGGCCTCGCGACTATCAACAAGGCACTCAGTGTCCAGGAGATCGAAGCAACGAACCACGGTGCGTTCGCGAAGCTGGTCAAGGAGGCTCACGAGAAGGCGCCCGCCAGTGGAGAGCACGGGCGGATCACGCTGGTTGTTTGCAACACGGTCGATCGCGCCAACCGCACCTATGAGGCGCTTGAGAAGCTGGGCGTGACGACTGATCTGCGGCTGGTTCACAGCCGCTTCCGCCCACGAGAGCGAGAGGGTTGGAAGACAGCCTTCCTTGGCAGGGAAGCATGTAGGCAGGGGGTGGATCGCGTCATCGTCGCGACGCAGGTCGTCGAGGCTGGGGTGGACATCAGCGCGACCACCCTCGTCACGGAGCTCGCTCCGTGGTCGAGCCTCGTGCAGCGATTTGGTCGTTGCGCTCGCTATGGCGGCTCGGGCACCGTGGTGGTGGTCGACCGCGGTCGCGACGAGAAGACCGCTCCGCCGTATTCTCCCCTGGAGCTAAAGGCAGCACAGGGAGCGATCGATACGCTAACAGCGAAGGTGAAGGACGTCGGCATCGCCAGCATCGAGGACTTTGAGCGTGAGCTAACCGATGACGGGCGGAAGGAGCTCTATCCCTATCAGCCCAAGCAGCTCCTGTTACGTCGTGAGCTGGAGGAGCTGTTCGATACGACCCCCGACCTGACTGGCGCAGATATCGATGTTAGCTCCTTCATTCGCGACGGTGAAGAGCGAGATGTGTCGGTGTTCTGGCTTGAGATGCCACCGATCAAAAAGGGAGCGCCTAGCCCTCGACCACCAGACGAGCGCCGACCTTCGCGGGAGGAGCTGTGTGGAGTGCCCTTCCTAGCCGCTCGCGATTGGCTTTGCGGAAAGGAGACGAAGACCAAGCCTGCGCCGCGCTTGCTGTCGTCACGTCGCGCCTGGGTTTGGGACTGGATCGAGGGCAGGTGGGAGGTCGCAGAGCGGTCGGCGCTCATCCCTGGAACGGTGGTGTGCGTTGCCGCGGACTCAGGGGGCTACCGTGAGGAGCGAGGCTTCGACGCTGAGTCGAAAGCCAAGGTGGTCGCGTTAGAGCCGCCCTCACCTCAGGCGCAGGACGCCGCTGATGACCTGGAAGACACCGAGGCGCTGAGCATGACGGCTGCCTACAAGACGATCGCAACCCATAACGCTGAGGTGGGGAGCCTTGCGGCGCGGATCGCAGCGGCCCTTGTACCTGGGCGGTTCGCCGAGCTGGTCGAGCTTGCCGGGAGCTGGCATGACCTCGGCAAGGCGCATCCAGCGTTCCAGGCAGTGATTGAAGAACGTGGCCCTTACCAGGCACGCGTCGATCTTGCTAAGGCACCTGATGGCACGTGGCAGAGACCCTGCCGGTATCGGAGCAAGGAGGGCGAAGAGCGTCGCGGCTTTCGCCACGAGCTAGCAAGTTGCCTCGCCCTGTTCGCGGTGCTTCAGCGATACGAGCCCACGCATGCCGCTCTATTGGGGCCATGGGCTGAGGCGCTAGCGCTCATCGGTGAAGGGGAGGCGCCCACACCCGTCACGGACGGTTCAACACCGACCCAGCTCGAAGAGCAGGTGCTCACGTGCACCGCTGAGGAGTTCGATCTCCTCGCCTACTTGGTCCTGTCGCACCATGGGAAAGTGCGTGTTGCCCTACACGCAGGGCCTAAGGACCAGGAGTACGTAGCGCGCGACGGACGTGGTCTGCCGATCCGAGGGGTTCGCGACGGTGATGTCCTACCAGCGGTCTCGCTGGATGGGGTGAGTTCACTCCCGGAGCTCTCGCTCACCCTCGCTCCAGCTACGCTCGGCCTCTCCTCGACCACGGGTAGGAGCTGGCGCGACCGGACGGCAGCGCTCCTTCGCACGCGCGGACCTAGTTCGCTCGCCTACCTTGAAGCGCTGCTCATTTCCGCGGATCGGCGCGGGTCCAAGCTCAAGACGGCTGACCCACTGCTTACAGAGTCATCCGGAGAGGCGCCATGACGGTTCATCTTCACCACCTCCGTGGCTGCGCCCCAACCCCACTTGCGCACTACCTCAAGGCGATCGGGATCCTGAGGATCGTCGCGCAGCAGAAGGATCCCGAAGTCCGCGGCTTCTGGCGCGACCAACATTTCTGCTTGCTCACGGTGCTCAGTGAGGCGGAGCTGGAGGCGTTCTTCCTTGAGGAGTATGCGCCGACGCCGTTCCTGTCGCCTTGGAATAAGGGGTCTGGCTTCTATGCGGCCAATGACAAGGGCCTCGCCCCCGTTGAGCGCTCACGCGCGCCTCGGTTTGAAGCGTTCCGTCGAGGGATCCTCGAAGCTCGCGTCCCGCTGGAACCCATCACCAACGCAGACGCAGAAGTTCGGCGGCTCAAAGATCAAACGAAGGCGAAGAAGGGGGCGAAGCCAGCCCGGTCAAAGAATGACCCAGACTACAAGCGGGAGTTGGCTGCCGCTGAACGCGAATTCAAGCGGCTCAAGGCGGACCTCTACGAGCCCTTCGCCTTGGCGTGGCGAGGGCCTCACCGCGATTGGATGGACGCCGCGATGGTCTTGTCTCCCAAGGGCGAGCCCTCTTGGCCCGCACTACTTGGGACGGGGGGTAACGATGGGCGGCTCGATTTCACCAACACGGCGATGCAGCGCCTGGGGGACTTGTTCGATCTGGATTCGGAGAAGGGGGATCCAGTTCCCGCAGCGAAACCCTTGCTGAGGACAGCGCTATTTGAGATACCGTCAGCCGCACTGCTAGACGCAGCGGTCGGACAGTTCCTCCCAGGATCGGCGGGTGGCGCGAATGGCACGACGGGTCCAGACGCAGGGAGCCGGATTAACCCATGGGATTTTGTGCTGATGCTTGAGGGCGCCATCGCGTTTCGCGGACAGGCTACGCGGAGGCTGGGGGTGCGGGAGAGCATGCAGGCGGCGATCCCCTTTGCTGTGACCTCGCAAGCTGTTGGGCATGCAACACGAGGAGGTGAGAAGGACCTCCGCGGCGAGCAGTGGATGCCGCTTTGGGAGCATCCCGCGAGCTGGGAGGACGTGAGCGCGCTGTTTGGAGAGGGGCGCGCGCAAGTGGGTCGGTCCTCAGCGCGCCGTCCGCTTGATTTCGCCAGAGCCATCGCGAGGCTTGGTGTCAGTCGAGGGCTTACCGGATTTGTTCGGTATGGCTACCTTGAGCGCAATGGTCAGAGTAACCTTGCAGTTCCCCTCGGGCGAATTGCCGTTGCTGCTCACCCTCGCGCTCGGTTGATCGATGAGATCAGCGGATGGCTCGATCGCCTTGAGCGGGAGGCACGAGATGCGCCTGCGAGGTTCTCCGTAGCGGTTGATGGACTTACAGACGCTGTGTTCGACGTGCTCACGAGGGATGCTGAGCCAGCGCGCTGGCAGTCAGTACTCATGGCGATCAATGGAGTCGAGAGAGCCCAAGCGACTGGTACTGCCTTCAAGATTGGGCCGTGTCCACGGTTGTCTTCACTTTGGCTGGCCGCTGCGGGAGATGGTTCTTCCGAGTGGCGGCTTGCCCTAGCTCTCGGGAGTGCGGCGAGGGGGTACAACAAGGAAGGGAGCCCCTTTGATTCCGTGCGTGCCCACGCGCTCCCGCTCAACCCGAAGAAGAGTTGGAGCTACGCCGTTGGTGCCGACAAGCGGCTGCTCAACGATTCGCGTGTCGTGATGACTGGTCGTGATCCGTTGAATGATCTCCTTGCCCTCGTCGACCGGCGCCTCATCGAGGCCTTCCAGCGGGGAAGCCGCACGCTACCCCTGGTTGCGCGGTATGGTGCTGGTGCCAGGCTTGCCGACCTGTCGCTGTTTCTGGCTGGTGAAGTCGATGTAGAGCGCATCGTGACGCTTGGGCGCACCTTGATGGCGCTCGACTGGGCGCAGGTACGGCTACCTCGCGCGAACGTCAACGTACGTGACGAGCGACCCGATGAGGCGTGGGAAGCGTTACGCTTGTGTACCCTTCCTTTTGAGGTTCATCGGCGGACTATCACCGCTGAGCCTGCGATGGTCAGGCGGCTTGCCGGGGGTGATGCAGCGGGCGCTGTCGAGCTCGCCTTGCGCCGTCTCCGCGCTTCCGGCTTCCGCGCGCCGTTGGCTGTCGCGACCGCCGACCCAGCTACGGCGCGGCGCTGGGCCGCCGCGCTAGCCTTCCCCATCGACCCTGTCGTCGCTGCTGCGATGGCCGACCATTTTGAGAACCCCACCTCCAGGGAGACCGCATGACCCAGATTGACCTCGCCAAACTCAACGAAGCCCCCCGCTTGCTCTTCTCTATCGAACTGCGCCCGCTGCAGGGCGATCGCTTTCAGCCGACGGGCTTTCCAAGTCTAGGAGCCGCAACCTACCAGACGAGGGAGGGCCAAAAGCTCCTCGTCGAGTCCGCCCAGAGTATGGCGAACCGCCTCGAGGAGACGGTGTGGGACGCCGTGAACAACAGGCCAGTCGCGGCGCTTGACGGGATCAGCCACGTGACAGTTAAGAGAGGCAAAGAGTTCCTCACGGATACAATGCTTGAATCCCATCGGCTGAATAGTCCCTACATTCTGGAAGAGAAGAACTCCACGTTTCTTGCGGAGCTGAAAAAGGAACTCGGGACGCTCGAGAACGGACCGATTAACCGTAAGCTGTTAGCCGGGGTGCTGCTCAAGTATGACGTCGGGAGCTTGATCCATGGCGTTTTTATCGCAAAGAGCGAGCTAGCGGGTGGGCGCCTGCGGGTCGCGCGGGCGCTTTCAGCCTTCATTGAGGCGAGTGGCGTGCGTGTCGCTGCGTCGGGAGGCGTGAAGAACGATCATGTGAACCCAGCGGGTGACACGAAGAGCGGCTTCGGAAATGTGCCGTTCGCGCGTGATGAATTCACCGCCGAGAAGATCGTGATGCACGTCAACTTCGATCTCGCTCAGGTGCGTGGCTATGGCCTCGGCAACGAGGCGGAGCAGCTACTCATCCTCCTCGGGTTGTACCGTTTGCGCAAGCTCGTTGATGGCAACCTTCGTCTGCGCACTGCCTGTGATTTGGAGCCTGTGACACGTGACCCTGTAGCAACGCGTCCCGAAGCATTTGTGTTGCCCAGTTTGCCGCAAATCGAGACTGAGCTAAGAGCGTCTATTGATAAGAATAAGTCAGTAATGATCCACAAGGAGACGAGCTACACGGCGAAGATTGAGCCTGCCAAGAAGAAGAAGGATGCTGAGCCGGATAGCGAAGACGGAGACGACTGATGCCTACGATGGTCCTGCGCTTTCCTGGTGGCCGCTACCATGCGACACCAGGTGGCCATCATGTGAACGAGGGATTGGTCGAGTGGCCTCCGAGCCCTTGGCGCTTGGTGCGCGCGCTGATCGCGTGTGGGTACGCGACTCAACACTGGGACGAGGTGCCACCAGAGGGGCGACGCCTGGTCGAGTGCTTGAGCAGCGTATTGCCTGAGTACTGCCTACCCAAGGCAGCGCTCGGGCATTCTCGGCACTACATGCCGCTCGGTGTGCTGGACCAGGGTCGGGAGAAGACGACGCTCGTGCTCGACACCTTCGCAGATCTTGCGGATGGTGAACTGTGGGTACGCTGGCCCGTCACGATTGATCGAGAGGCGCAGCAGCTGTTCGATGTGCTCGTCGCGAACCTGGGGTACCTCGGCCGGAGTGAAAGTTGGGTCCTGGGGGAGCCTGTCGCTGATGACGCGAAGCTCCCGCCAGGGGGGCGTGCGTTCCCCCACACGGCGGACGCGCAGCCAGGGAGGGGCTGCGAGCAGATCGCGCTCAGTGCTCCTGACCTTCCCGAGGTGTACTCGGCCTGGCGGGCGGCCGACGTAGAGGTGGCAACCCAAGAACTCCAGTTGCCTAGCGGAAAGAAGCTAACCAAGGCGCAGCAGAAGCAGGTGGATGATATCGAGGGTGCGTACCCCAAGGATATCATCAACTGCCTCCAGTGTGACACCGCCTGGTGGAAGGCGCGGAAGTGGAGTCGGGCTCCAGGGATGCGCACGGTTCTCTATTGGCGCGAGGGGAACGCACTCGAGGTGGGCGCAGTCTCAGCGTCGCGTACGTCGAGTCCGCCTCGTGTCGAGATGATGCTGCTCGCGCTCACAACTCCAAGCGGCTCAAAGTCTGCCTTACCCTCTGTAGTTCGCACACTTCCTCAGGCTGATCTGGTGCATAAGGCTGCGGTTTCGAAGCTGGGCCACGGTGGCGAGCCATGCCCGGAGATCGTGGGCCGCGACGACGCAGGCCAGCCGCTCAAAGGCCACCAACACGCGCACATCCTGCCGGTCGACCTCGACAAGGACGGTCACCTCGATCATGTGGTCCTGTTCGCGCCCATGGGGCTTAGCGGCCGTGCACAGCAGGTGGTCAGGCGTGTGCGAAGTGTCGCCATGAAGGGCGGAGTCGGAGAGCTTCAAGTCGCGATCGCAGGGATTGGTGCGCTGGATGACCTACGGCAGGTGGGGTCGGTGCTATCTCGGGAGATTGAGGAACTGCTCGGGCCACCGGGCGGTGCCACCTCCTGGGTCAGCAAGACGCCCTTCGTGCCACCACGGTATCTTAGGCGCTCAGGTCGCTCTTCCCTCGCGGGCCAGGTTGCAGAGGAGCTGAGTGGTCGAGGTTTCCCCGTCGCGAGTGTGCAGGTCCTCGACTGGGAAGGAGAGAGGTTAAAGCTCCGCCACTACGTGCGCCGGAGGACGCGCGGCCCGCAGCCCCCGATGGACGCTGGCTACGTCCTGCGCCTCAGATTTGAGCGGCCCGTAGCAGGCCCCATCTGCCTTGGCTACGGGAGCCACTTCGGCATGGGGCGCTTCGGTGCGGAGGCGGGTTAGGGGCGTTCATCGACGAACGGTCGGGTATAGTCAGTTATACTGTCTGTTGGGGATGTGGTGCGTGGGCGGGGGCTACCTGGGGAGATGGGCCTTGGAGCGTCGGCGACACTACGGCGGCACGTAGGGCGGTGCCAAACCCCCCGATCGAGCACTAGGAACGAAGTCTTGACTAGTGGTGGGTGCTGGGCAAGGATTCGTTCCTAGGAGGTTGCTTCCGGAAGCTGGGCGTTACCAGCTGGGCCTTCTGAGGGAGTAGGGTCATGCGGAGGCGGGTCACGGGGCGATACGAGCGCAGCAGGATGGGTGGGGAGGAGGTCGCGGCCTTCGTGCCGTTCGCGTTGCCGCCGGTCCGTCCGCTGCTGGTGCTCACGGACGCGCTTGAGGGGCGGTTGCGGGTTTCGGAGCAGGCGCTCGTGCGGTTGGAGCTGGCGGGGGAGATGGCGCCTTCGCTCGACTGGTTCATTTACGCCTTCGCCCGCAAGGAAGCGGTCGTCTCGTCGCAGATCGAGGGGAGCCAGGCCACACTCATGGATCTGCTCGCCTTCGAGGCGCAGGAGGCGAACGGCCAGGAGAAGTCAGGAGCCCCGAGGATAGACGTCGAGGAGGTCTGCAACTACCTCGGCGCGCTCAACTACGCCCGGGGGGAGCTGGCTCGTCCAAAGGGCCTCCCACTATCGATGCGCTTGCTCAACCGTGCCCACCAGCGCCTGATGCGTGGCGTTCGGGGAGCTGACAAGCAGCCGGGGGAGGTGCGGCGTACTCAGAACTGGATTGGAGGTAGTCGCCCTGGGAACGCGATGTACGTGCCGCCGCCGCCTCATGTGCTGGGTGACGTGCTGAGCGCTTTCGAGAGGTACCTCTACAGCGATGACTCGCTGCCGCCGCTCGTGCGCGCAGGGCTGCTGCACGTGCAGTTGGAGACGATTCATCCGTACGTCGATGGTAACGGACGCATCGGGCGGCTGCTCGTGACGCTGCTCCTTGAGCATTGGAGGCTGCTAACGAAGCCCGTCCTTTACCTGAGCCTCTTCTTCAAGCGACACCAGGGGGAGTATTACCGCCGCCTGACGGCCGTGCGCGTCGAGGGCGACTGGGAGGGTTGGCTCGACTTCTTCCTCGATGGCGTCGCTACGATCGCTGAGGAGGCCGTGGCATCCGCACGCGACCTGTTTGCGCTGATCGCGAATGACCGCGTGCGCGTCCTCGCCGCTGAGAAGGCGTCGGTGGGCGCGCTGCGGCTCTTCGAGCTCCTGCCGCGTCATCCAGTGGTGACGGTGGCTTCGGTGGTGAAGCTGCTCGAGACGACGAAGCCAACAGCAGGCCGTGCGATCGAGGTGCTGGTCGAAGCGGGGGTGCTCTACGAGCAGACCGGCAAGAAGCGTGACCGGACGTTTGCGTATGGTAAGTATGTGGAGCGCTTGAAGGTGGGGACTGAGTTGGAGACCAGTGCAGCCACGAAGGGGGGGCGGCGGTGATGGGCGAGGGGAACACGGCTGAGCCAATGCCTCCCTACGAGCAGCTCACCGCCCGCTTGGTGGGCATTGGCTTCAACCTCGCCGCCGAGCCGGAGGTTGACGCTGAAATCGAGAGCACGTTGGGCCTGGCAGGTGGTGCAAGATTCAGGTCGCTCCGGGCAGGGGGACCGCCGGAACCGCCTCCTCCAAGCGGGCGGGTCGACTTGGGCAGGTGATCGCCTTGCGCGGGGGAGTTCGGCAGTGTATACCTCAGATATCCCTCACAGGCGAGGGGTGAAGGTGGTCTCTCCCATGCGTTTTGAAGCAACCGTCCCTGACAGCCGTGGCGCTGCCGTCGTTGAACTTGCGGAGCAGCTTGGGCTCAGCCGAAGCCAGCTCATTGACGAGGCCCTCGCGTTGTTCTTGAAGGCCGTGATCGAGGTCCGTCGGGGTCGGCGTCTAGTGACGCTCGATCCAAGGTCAGAGGCACCTGTCTGCGAGATCGCGACGCCTACGCTGGCGGCATTGGAGTGGACGCAGAATCCAAAGCCGCTGGATCTGTCGCCCAAGGCGATTGCGAGGATGCAGGAGTTGATCGATGCTGCCGGTCCCCCTGCAGCAGCACTGGAAGCTGCCTTCAAACGTCATGCTAGATGACTATGCGGCTCCGCTGAAGATCACGAGCATAGAGCCCCCCGACGTGAACGCTGGGTTTTCATGCGGCAACCGTGCGCTTGACGACTACTTCACGAGGCATGCGGTCCCCAACCACGCTGCGGGTATCAGTCGCGCGTATGTGCTTCGGGGTGAGGATCCTACGTCACCAAGCATTCTCGGTTGGGTGCGGCTCCATTGCGGCGAGCTGAGGCACGGGAAATTTAGCTAGTTCGTG
>CAYQAC010000015.1:0-9539 GCA_964415255.1 uncultured Polyangiaceae bacterium
GTGGTGACGCAGGCGGCCGAGCACCTGAAGCAGGTGGAGCCCGCCAGCGCCAAGGGGCCGAGCGCGTGGCGCCGCGCCAGCACCCGGGGGCGCACCCGCGCGGGCTCCACCTGCTTCAGGTGCTCGGCCGCCTGCGTCACCACCAGCTGACGCGCGGGGTCGTTGCGCTCCGCCTCGCGCAGCAATTCGACAGCGGTGCTGACGACCTCCTCACCTCCGGTGCGCGCGTCGAGGTAGAGCGCCACTTCTTGATCACTGAAGCGCCGCCGCGTGGCCCAGGCGAGCGCCAGCACGGCGCCGAGCACGCCGAGCCCAACCGCCCACGGCCTGAGCGCGCCAGCCCGGAGCCACCAGGCTAGACCGGCTGAGGCCGCGCCCAGCACCAGGCCATAGGTGACGCCGCTCAGCACGTAGCCGAGCGCCAACCGGCGGCGTACGCGCCGCGCCCAACGCTCGAAGCGGGTGTGGAACGCCCCTGCGGGTTCTCCCATGGGCCGTATCATACGCGCGTCCTGGCGAAATGCCTGGTCCTGCCCGGTCGATTCCCAGGAGCCAGGTCTGGACCGCTCGATTTCCTGGCCTGGCGGGCGCAGGAGCGCGAGGATGCCGCCATGGGTGCACCCTTCGGTCTGCGTTTCGTCCAGCTCCTCGCCGCGGGGGTGCTCATCGCCGGGACGTGGGGCTGCGGGAGCGATGAGGAGGAACCCAACCCCCAAACCCCCGAGCCTCAAGCGTTCACGGTCCTCAGCTTCAACGTGCTGTGCTCGTTCTGCGGTGGGGGTGAGTACGACTCCTGGGATGAGCGCAGGGGCTACTTCGCGGACATCTTCGAGCGCAGCGACGCGGATCTGATCGGGCTCCAGGAGCTAGCGCTCGCCCCTGAGGTGGAGCAAATGCGCGAGCACCTGGTGGGCTACGACGCGGTGTTCTACTCCGCCAAGGACAGCGCCTTCAGCTACCCCGACGCCACCATCCTGTATCGCGCCTCGCGGTATGAGCTGCTCGAGCGAGGTGAGTACTGGCTGAGCCCCACGCCTGACGTGCCAAGCTCGACGGGCTTCTCGGAGGGGCGTCAGCTGCCGCGGCTCGTGGTGTGGGCCAAGCTCTTCGATCGGGAGAGCGCCCGCGCGGTGTATTTCGCATCAACCCATGTGGATAATAACCGCCCCAGCCAGGAGCTGAGCGCCCCGCTCATCTTGGAGCGCATGGCGCCGTGGGCGCTCGACGCGCCGGTGGTGCTGCTCGGAGATTTCAACTCGAAGCCGGACACCGAGGCTTACCGGCTGCTCACCGAAGGCGGGCTCGTGAACACCCAGGAGCTGGCCGAGCGCTGGCTGGTGGACACCAATGAGAGCCCGGCGCCGAGCTATGACCTCGGCGATCGCATCGATCACATCTTCGTGAGCGGCGAGGATTTCAGCGTCAGCGAGTGGCGGGTAGACATCCATCAGTACCAATCAGGCCCGAGCGCGCCGCTGCGCTACGCCTCGGACCACTTCCCGATGGTCGCGAAGCTGCGCTCCACCGGCCGCTGAGCTGCACCTCGGCCATTTTCCCTATGGGAGCGCGGCGCCAAGCGGCGCACTTCGGCCCACGAGCCGCGCGGCCGGTGACCACGGCGCATGGTTTCAGTAGGGACCTCGTGAGGCTCGCGCTCAAGAGCCTGCTGGCCTCACCTGTAGTCGCTCGGGCGCGGCGCGGTGACAAACGGCTTGGTCAGGTGGCGAGACCCTGGCAAGCTCCGCGCGTGACGCGGCTGCTGTTGGTCGAGGACTACCCGCCGCTGGCGACGGTGGTCGCCATCGCGCTTCGGCGCGGCACCGGCCATGAGGTGGTGCGCGTGGGCAGCGCGGCGCGCGCGGAGGCGGCGCTCGCCGAGCGCGGCGTCTTCGACGTGGCGGTGCTGGACATTGACCTGCCGGATGGCTCGGGGGTGGAGCTTGCGCGGCGCCTGATCGACGGTGGTCAGGTGTCCGCCTGTGTGTTCTTCACCGCGTCACGCGATGAAGCCGAGCGCGCCGCTGCGCGCCAAGTGGGCCCCGTGGTGGACAAGCTCGCCACGATGGACGAGCTGGTGCAGGTGGTGCTCACGCACCTCGGCGCCTCCGTAGAGCACGCGCTCAAGCTGCGCGAGGCGCTTGAGTCCGCCCAAGGCCCCGAGGGGGACCTGACGTCAGGCTCCGGTACCAGGCCCCGCGTGCGCTGAGCCACGATACTGCTCAAGGAATTCCCAGGCGTCCATGCCGCGCCCCGCGGCGGAATCATCCAGCGCGCCGCGAAGGCGCTCAAAGACTGACGCCTGAGTGCGCGCTTGGCAGCGCATGCTTGGCAGCGCACGGCGCTTGAGCTAGCCACGCGAGGCGCGCTGGGTTCAAAGCAAGAGCTTGAGGCGCGCGCGTCTGGAGGCGTGATGACGAAGCGAGTGACGGTGCCCGAGCTCCGGGCCAGGAAAGAGCAGGGCCCCAAGATCGCCATGCTGACGGCTTACGACGCCACCATGGCGCGGCTGCTGGATGAGGCTGGGGCGGACGTGCTCTTGGTGGGTGATTCGCTGGGGATGGTGGTGCAGGGCCTCACCAACACGCTGCCTGTCACGGTGGATGAAATTTGCTACCACGGCCGCGCCGTCGCGCGCGGCACCTCCCGGGCGCACCTGGTGCTGGACATGCCGTTCATGAGCTTTCAGCACTCGCCGGAGCGGGCGCTCGACGCCGCTGGCAAGCTGATGAAGGAGGGCAGCGGTGAGGCGGTGAAGCTCGAGGGGGGTGAGCCCATGGCGGAGACGATCCGCCGCATTGTTTCCGCGGGGATCCCGGTGATGGGGCACGTGGGGCTCTTGCCGCAGTCGGTGCACGCCATGGGCGGCTTCCGCGTGCAGGGCAAGGGGGAGGACGACGCGCTCAGGATCTTGAAGGACGCGCAGGCGGTGGAGGCCGCGGGCGCTTACGCGGTGGTGCTTGAGGGCCTGCCCGCGGACGTCGGGCGCCGCATCACCGAGGCGCTCAGCATCCCGACCATCGGCATCGGCGCGGGGCCGGCCTGCGATGGTCAGGTGCTCGTCTGTTATGATTTCCTCGGGATGTTCGATCAGGTGCGCCCTAAATTCGTGAAGCACTTCGCGGAGCTGGGCACGGAGATCCGGCGCGCGACGCGCGCCTACGTGGAGGAGGTGCAGCGGGGCAGCTTCCCCGCGGCGGAGCACTCGTTCGGGATGGCGGCGCCGCGGCAGCGGGGGGAGTCTACCGGCGCTGAGGTCGCGGCGACGAAGCCGCCCACCTACGGCCCCGCGGACGAGGGCTCGTGACGCTGCAAGTGGTGAAGGAGGTGGCGGCGTTTCGCGCCGCCTGTGACGAGGCGCGTGCCCGCGGCGCGCTCGGCTTGGTGCCGACCATGGGCGCGCTGCACACAGGGCACCTGGCCTTGGTGCGGCGGGCGCGCGAGCTGAGCCAGACGGTGGCGCTCACCCTGTTCGTCAACCCGACGCAGTTTGGCCCAGGTGAAGATTTGGCGCGCTACCCGCGCGACCTCGAGGCGGATCTCGCGCGCTGCCGTGAGGCGGGGGTGAGCCTGGTGTTCGCGCCCGAGGTGCCGGAGATGTACCCTGAAGGGGAGCGCACGCGGGTGCAGGTGAGCGAGCTCACGAGCGGCCTGTGCGGCGCGTCGCGGCCTGGGCACTTTGAGGGGGTGGCCACGGTGGTGACCAAGCTGTTCGCGGCGGCGGGGCCGTGCGTGGCGGTGTTCGGCAGGAAAGATTACCAACAGCTGAAGGTGGTGGAGCGGCTCGCGAAGGATCTGCTCCTGCCGGTCACCGTGGTGGGCCTGGCAACAGTGAGGGAGGCTGACGGCTTAGCGCTCAGCTCGCGCAACGCCTACCTGAGCGCCGAGGAGCGGGCGGCGGCGCGCGGTGTGCCGCGCGGGCTCTCGGCGGCGCACCGGGCGTTTCAGGCGGGGGAGCGGGACGTGCAGGCGCTGCTCCGCCTGGCGCGGCAGCCCATTGAAGCTGCTGGCCTCAGGATTCAGTACGCCGAGCTGACGGACGCCGATCAGCTGACGCCGCTCACCTGTGCGGTGCCTGAGCGCGCCCTGCTCGCGGTGGCGGCGCACGCGGGGAAGACCCGGCTGATCGACAACGTGGTCTTGGGGGAGGAGCCCGCGCCGATCCCGGGTGAGGCTGAGCCAGCTGGCGCCTCGCAGGGTGCGCCGAGCGGAGCCGTCAGGTGAGCGCCAGCGACGGCCGCTTCATCGTGCTCGAGGGCATCGACGGCAGCGGCAGCACCACCCAGACGCGGCTGCTCGCGGCGGCGCTCCGCGCTGAGGGTCACGCGGTGCTCACCACCTGCCAGCCGAGCGGCGGCCCCGTGGGGACGCTGATCCGCCGGGTGCTGCGCGGCGAAGAGCGCGGCCCTGAGGGCGCGCCGCGGCCGTTCGAGTGGTCCACCTTGGCGCTCTTGTTCGCGGCCGATCGGCTCGATCACCTGAAGAGTGAGGTGGAGCCTGCGCTCCAGGCGGGGCAGGTGGTGCTGTGCGATAGGTACGATCTCTCGAGCCTCGCGTATCAGTCGCTCACGGCGCCAGCCGGGCGCACGGAGGAGACCACTGGGTGGATCCGCACGCTGAACGCTGAGGCGCGGCGCCCTGATTTGACCCTGGTGCTCGACGTGAGCGCCAGCGTGGCGGAGGCGCGCCGTCAGGCGCGCGGCGGCGCTGAGGAGCTGTACGAGCGCCGTGAGCTGCAGGCGCGGCTGGCTGAGCGCTACTTAGAGGCTGAAGGCCTGGTGCCGGGAGACCGCCTGGTGCACATCCAAGCGGACGCCGAGGAGCAGGCGGTGGCGCGCGCGGTGCGCGAGGCGGTGCGCGAAGCGCTCGCCACCTAGCGCGCCGTCAATTGCCTCGCGGATTTATCGAGGCTCCCCTGGGCGCCTCCTGATGGCGCCTCACGGCGCGCGGGTGCAGCCGGGCGGCAGCTCGGAGCCGGCGTGGGCGCTCAGCGCGCAGCGCCGCACGGCCTGGATGGTGGCGTCCCCCGGCACCAGGCGCCGGTAGCTGAGGCTCATCGATTTGCCGTCGAGCTCGACCCCGCGGCGCGGCCCCTGCTGCTCTAAGAAGGCGCTGAGCGCCGCCTCGTGGCGCCCCGGGATCGGGTGCTTCTGCGTGCCCTTGGCGACGCGCCCCGCGCGCGGCGGCTGGGGCACGCCGGCGGGCCAGGGCAGCGGCTTCTCTTTTGCGTGTGAAAAATCCCAGAGCATCAGCTCGATCTCCTGGGGCACCCAGGGCACCGCCCACGGCGGCTCGAAGCTCGCGAGCGCCTCGCAGGCGGCCATGAAGAGCTCGGTGGGGACGCCCGGTGGGTTCGTGCTGGGCAGTGGCGGCGAGCCCAGGCGTACGCCGTAGACGTCGAGCAGCTTCCATCCGTCCGTGTCACGTACCATGAGCTGGAGCCGCGGTTGGTCAGTCGGCGCGCGGACCGACCAGCGCGTGGGCAGCGCGAGCAGCTCCTTGGTGATGACGCGCTGGATGAGCTCCCGCGTCTCCTTGGGCGCCGTCGCCGTCACCCTGTGAGCGCCGCGCTGGGTGATGACGGTGCCGTCCTCGTAGATCACCACGTTTGGCACATCCGCGCCCAGCACGAGGGCGTGGGGGTTGGTTTGTACCAGGACTACCTGGGGACGCTCACTCGCCTTGTCAGGCTCACTCACCTTCACCCTCATGGAGCTCGCGTCGCCACCCTGTCCAACCCCCATCCCCGCTCCCTCCCCTGTATTAGACAATGAACCTGACGTATTGCTCGGCCGCGGCGCGCTGCTCGAGCCCTCGGTCAAGTCGCTGGGGGCCTGCTTCAAAGGATCGCCGTTCGGCTCCGAGAGCCGATTGCAGCCCATCAGCGTGAGCGCGCAGCCGAGCGTGCACAGCGCGCGCCTCAGCTTGGCCATCACTCGAGCTCCACCGTGTGCTGCTCCACGGTGACGCCGAAGGAGCTCGTCTCGATCAGGGTGTAGTGCGCGTAGCCGCCGCCCGGCGCCTCACCCACCGAGCCCACCCCCACCACCCGCGTGCCCTCCACCGCCCAATCGAAGGCCACGTGGCTGCCGCCGCACACGATGAGCTGTGCGGTCTCGTCGCCGATCAGCGCGACCATCTCGTCCTCTGAGAGCTCCGGGCTGAAGCACTCAGTGCGATCCATCGGTGAGCCGTGCAAGATGAGCATCTCGCTGTCATCCTCCAGCGGCAGGCGCGCCGTCTCTGGCAGCTTGCCGAGGCGCATCACGATCAGCTCGCCGAGCTGCTCATGGAGCTCAAGCAGCTGGCTGAGCCGCGCCTGCTCAGCGTCGGTGCGCGCCGTGAGGCTCTCGGGTTCCAGCGTGGCGATGGCGCGATCGAGCAGGCCTTGCGTCACCAGCGCCTGCTCGTCGAGCAAGAGCTTCCAAGTCTCGAGCGGCTTAGGGCCAGGGAACAGCAGATCCCCACACACGATGAGCTTGTCCCAGCCCGAGTGGGCGCGGGCGACCTCGAGCACGAGCCGGAGCGCGTCGGCGTGGCCATGGATGTCTGAGACGCAGAGGAAGCGCATGCCGCTATCTCGCACCGCCGCCCGCCGCGCGCCACCGCTTTGCAGGGGGCTCGTGGCGGCGGCAGGCAGGCGCAGTCAGGGCGCGGCGCGCGGCGCCCCTACGCGCACGCGTCTGCGCTATACGGCGGGGATGTTCGCCTCAGCCGATCTGGTGACGCTCGCGGAGCGCATCGACGCGGAGCGCGCGCGGGAGGCTCGGCGCGAGCTCGGTGCGGACCGCGGCGGGGCAGGGCGGCTCCTGGCGCTGCTGCTCAGCGTCGCCTACCCGCCGCTCAAGCCGGTCCATGGTTGGCAGCTCGACGCGCTCGAGCGCATCGCGCGCGAGGGCTGGTGGGGAGCGCGCGGCCCAGGAGAGATGACCGGCCTGGCGCTGTCAGCGATCGACGACTTTGGTGACGTCGAGGCCGTGAAGCGTGGCCTGCGGCGCGCCACCTGGCATGAGCGCGCGCGCATCGCGCTGCGCGAGCTGCTCCCGCGCGAGCTGGGGGGCGCCAACCTGGAGCTGACCGCCTACGAGCTCAGCGCGCTCGCGGAGGTGATGGTGGAGCTGGCCTTGGTGGAGGCCTCACGCCACGTGGCCGCGCGCTTCGGCGAGCCGGTGCACGCGTCGTCGGGGGAGGCCTCGGGGCTGGTGGTGCTCGGCATGGGCAAGCTCGGCGGCAGCGAGCTCAACTGCGGCTCCGACGTCGATTTGATCTTCGTCTATGACGCTGACGGTCTCGCCGGTGAGCTGAGCTCCCATGAGCACTGGACGCGCGTCGCGCGGCGCCTCACCCAGACGCTAGAGGAGCCCACGGAGGACGGCTCAGTGTGGCGCGTCGACTTGCGGTTGCGTCCGGAGGGCTCCCAGGGGGCGCTGGTGAACTCGGTGGCGGCGGCCGAGCGCTACTACGAGACCTGGGGGCGCATGTGGGAGCGCGCCGCGCTGCTGCGCTCCCGCGCCATCGCGGGCGATCGGGAGCTCGGCGCCTTGCTGGAGCGCGAGGTGGTGCAGCCGTTCGTGTATCGGCGCCGGGTGGATCCCAGCATCGCGAGCTCGATGATCGAGCTGACTCACCGCGCGCAGGTGGAGCTGTCCGAGGCGCCCGAGCGCGACTTGAAGCTCGGCGAGGGGGGGATCCGTCAGGCGGAGTTCTTCGTGCAGGCGCTGCAGCTGATCTGGGGCGGCGCGGAGCCTAGCCTGCGCACGCCGAGCTTCGCCGCTGGCCTCACGCGGCTGCGCGCGGCGGGGCTCGTCAGCTACCAGGAGGCGGAGGAGGTCGGGGAGGCTTACTGGCTGCTTCGCCGCGTGGAGCACGCCGTGCAGTGGGTGAGCGGGCTGCAGACGCACCTCGTGCCGAGCGAGGCCTCGCGCGTGGCGCACCTCGCTCGGGTGCTTGGCTTTGCCGATGAGGGCGCCTTGGCGCAGGCGCTGAGCACGGCGCGCGCCTCCGTGGCTGAGCACTTCGCGGCGCTCGCGCCTGAGGCGCCCGCGCCGCGCTCGCGCTTCGGTGCGGTGCTCGTGCACCTGGAGGCCGGCGGGCTCGCGCTGGAGAAGGCGGTGGCCGAGGCCTTGGGGCACGACGACGTGGCGGAGCACCTGCACGCCTTGGCGCGTCGCCCGCTCGGCCTGCTCGGCTCCGTCAGCCTCGAGCGCTACCCAGGGCTCGGGGACGCGGTGCTCGACGCGGTGCTCAAGAGCGCTGATCCTGAGCTCGCGGGGCGCAACCTGCGCTCCTTCTTCCAGCGCTTCCGGGACCCCTCGGTGTACGTCAGGAAGCTGTACGAATCGGGCAACAGCCTGCGGCGCCTGGTCAGCGTGCTCGGCGCGAGCCAATTCGTGGGGGACGCGCTGGTGGCGCGGCCCGATCTCATCGATTCCCTGCTGTTCACCGCCGGCGCGCCCGACGAGGCCGAGGTGCGCCAGGCGGTGAAGGACGACGTGCTGGCGTTCGAGGCCTGGCGGGTGGCCGCCTGGGACGCGAGCCCAGCGGAGGCGCGCGAGGTGCTGGCGTCGGCGCTGCGGCGGGCCAGGATGCAGACGCTGGTGCGGATCGCCGTGGCCGATCTCGCGGGGGAGCTGCGCACCCGCGAGACAACGCGCCTGCTCAGCGCCTTGGCCGACGAGGTGCTCGGCGCCGCGGTGCGCTTTGAGCTCAGCGAGGCGCGCCGCGCCGCGGCGCCGGTAAGTACCACTGACGAGTGCGTGGCCCTGGGCGACTCAAGCGAGCAAGTCAGGGACGTTGACGGAGCCGCCGGTGGCCTCAGCGCCCGAGAACGACAAACGGTTTACCGTTTGTCGTTCTCAACGAAGCAACTAGAGCGGCGCGAAGGCAAGCAGCAGTACGCGGAGAGCCCAGAGAAGCGCGCCCTCGCCCCGCATGGGGACACTTCTCCGAACTCGTGTGACAGCAAACTGATCGCTGCCCTAGACGAGGCCGCGCTCGACTCGAGCGCGCTCCAAGCAGAGAGCAGCTTACCTGACCAAGAGGGCCTCGCCGTCATCGCGCTGGGGAAGCACGGGGGGCGCGACATTGGCTACGGCTCAGATCTAGACGTGCTGTTCGTCTACGAGCCGAGCGCGGCGCCGCCCGGGAGCTACCCGGCGGAGTTCTTCACGCGGGTGGCGCAGCGGGTGATCCAGCTCATCTCCGCGCCGCACGCCGCGGGCCCGGGTTATGAGCTGGACACTCGGCTGCGCCCGAGCGGCTCTCAGGGCCTCTTGGTGACCCACGTGGGCGCCTTCGCGCGCTACCACGGCGTGGTCGAGGCGCAGGGCGAGGGCCCCGTGAGCGCCATGAGCGCCACCACCGGCGCCGCTTGGGAGCGTCAGGCGTTGGTGCGCGCGCGCTTCGCGGCGGGCGATCCGGCGTTGGCGGCGCGGCTGATCGCGGTCGCCGAGCGCGCCGCTTACGAGGGCGGCGCGCCGCCGCCTGAGGAGCTGCACCGGCGCTGCTCCAGACGCCGCAAGAAGCGGTAGCCGTCGCGGAGC
>CAYQAC010000015.1:9549-24112 GCA_964415255.1 uncultured Polyangiaceae bacterium
CCTGAGGAGCTGCACCGGCTGCGGCTCAGGATGCAGCACGAGCTGTCCGGGGAGCGTGGCGCCCGGCGCGATCTCAAGCTCGGCCGCGGCGGGCTGCTCGACATTGAGTTTGCGACCCAGTGGCTGCAGATGCGGCACGGGCACGACGCGGGCGTGCGCACCACAGACACCCTGCTGGCCCTGGCGGCGTTACGTCAGGCAGGCTACCTAGAACCAGAGGCGTACACCACGCTCCGCGACGGCTACCGCTTCTTGCGGCGTCTGGAGCAGCGCGTCCACGTGCGGCGCGGTCAGGGGGGCGCGGTGCTCGACCCAGCGTCGCCCGACTTGACCCAGCTCGCGCGGCGCATGGGCCTCCGGGCGCGCCCGGCGCGCTCAAGCGGCGAGCTCACCCTCGGGCCCGCGGAGCAGCTGATGCGAGACTACGAGCGGGTGACGCTCGGGGTGCGCCGGGTGTACCTCGCCGCGCTAGGCCTTCAGCCGGAGAGCGAGCCGCCGGGTGCCTTGAGCGGCGAGACGAAGGTATAAGGGGGCATGACCCAGAGCTTGATCAGGCGTCCGCGCCGCAGCCGCGTGAGCCGCGGCGTGCGCGCATTGGTTCGCGAGACTGACCTCAGCGCCTCGCACCTGGTGCTCCCCCTGTTCGTGCAAGAGGGTGAAGCGCAGACGCCGATCGCCGCGCTCCCGGGGCACGCTCGGCTGCCCATCACCGGGCTCGTCGCGCGCGCTCGGGAGGCTTTTGATTTGGGTGTCCCCGCGGTGGCGCTGTTCCCCGCGCTGGCGAGCGAGCTGAAAGATCCGCGCGGCAGCGAGTCGCTGCGTCCGGACGGCCTGCTCCAGCGCGCGATCGGGGCGCTGAAGCGCGAGCTGCCGGAGCTCACCGTGATCGCCGACGTGGCGCTCGATCCGTATTCCTCTGATGGTCACGATGGCCTCGTGGTGGGTGAGCGCATCGACAACGATCAGACCTTGCCGCTGCTCGCACAGATGGCGGTGGCGCAGGCGCGCGCGGGGGTGGACGTGGTGGCGCCGTCGGACATGATGGACGGTCGCGTGCGAGCGATCCGCAGCGCGCTCGACGCCGCGGGCTTCACGGAGGTCGCGATCTTGAGCTACGCCGTGAAGTACGCCTCGGGCTTCTACGGCCCGTTCCGTGAGGCGCTGGACTCCGCGCCGCGCGCCGGTGACAAGCGGACTTACCAAATGGATCCCGCGAACCTGCGCGAGGCGCTGGTGGAGATCGCGCTGGACGAGGCAGAGGGCGCCGACTGGTTGATGGTGAAGCCGGGGCTACCGTACCTCGACGTGGTGCGCCTGGTGCGTGAGCACACCGCGCTGCCGGTGGCCGCGTATCACGTGAGCGGGGAGTACGCGATGCTGAAGGCAGCGGCGGAGAAGGGCTGGCTTGACTTCGATCGCTGCCTGCTTGAGAGCCTGCTCTCGCTGCGCCGCGCGGGCGCAGACTTCATCCTCAGCTATGGCGCGCTTGAGGCGGCGCGTCTACTCCAAGCGGGCATCACGCCGAGCTGAGCTGTAGGATTCAGGCGCTCGCTAGTCTCGGTCAAGGTCTCGTGCGAGACTGAGGGCGTGCCGCTCGCCTCGCTCCTCGCTAGCTCGGGCGCCCCGCGTCGGGGCCCTGCTTGGAGCCGCGGCCTACCTCGTCAGTTGAGCGGTCTAAGCCAGGCGGCGGTGTGGTGGGCACGCGCGAGCGGCGCCGCAGTGCGGGTCAGCGCCGCAGAGCGGGGGGCGTCGTGTCGCTGAAGATCGATCAGGACCACAGCCGCTTCCGCGACATCGTGCGCGGCAAGATCCGCAAGAACCTGCGAGAGTACATCTCGAATGGAGAGCTCGTGGGCCGCCAGGGGAAAGAGCGGGTGTCGATCCCCATCCCCCACATCGAGATCCCGCGCTTCACCTTCGGGCAGCAGCAAGGCGGCGTGGGGCAAGGCGACGGCGCGCCGGGCGATCCGCTCGGGGACGGTGAGTCGGGGCGCGGTCAAGCAGGTCAACAAGCAGGCGAGCACCTGCTTGAGGTGGAGGTCAGCTTGGACGAGCTGGCCGATCTGCTGGGGGAGGAGCTCAGCCTGCCGGCGATCGAGCCGCGCGGTAAGAGCGAGCTCGTCAGCTCCAGGGACCGCTACACCGGGATCCGCACCGTGGGCCCTGAGAGCCTCAAGCACTTCCGCCGCACCTACCGTGAGGCCCTGAAGCGCTCCATCGCGACCGGCAGCTACGATCCCAAGAACCCGCGCATCGTGCCCCAGAAGGACGACAAGCGCTTCCGCGCGGCGGCAACGGAGACAGATCCGGTCGCGAGCTGCGTCGTGATCTACATGATGGACGTGTCCGGCTCGATGGGGGACGAGCAGAAGGAGATCGTCCGCATCGAGTCGTTCTGGATCGACACCTGGCTTCGGCGTCAGTACCGCGGCATCGAGAGCCGCTACATCATCCACGACGCGGTGGCGCGCGAGGTGGATCGCGACACCTTCTTCCGTACGCGCGAGAGCGGCGGCACCATGATCTCCAGCGCCTACAAGCTCGCCGCCGAGCTGATAGACAACCACTACCCCCCGGCCGAGTGGAACATCTACCCCTTCCACTTCTCGGACGGCGACAACTGGTCGATGGACGACACCTTGTTGTCAGTTGAGCTGATGCGTCAGCGGCTCCTGCCGCGCGTTAACCAGTTCGGGTATGGTCAGGTTGAGAGCCCTTATGGCTCCGGGCAGTTCGTGAACGATCTGCGTGAGCACTTCGCGGACGAGCCGCGGGTGGTCACAAGCGAGATCCGCGATCGTGACGCCATCACCCAGAGCATCCGGGACTTCTTAGGAGGGGGGCGCTGATGGCGGGGTTCGCCACCAAGACTGGCATCCCGGTGTACCTCCACAGCGAGCAGCGCCGGGTGGAGGAGGTCGCCAGGGGCTATGGGCTCGACTTCTTCCCGGTCGTGTTCGAGATGCTGAGCTACGACCAGATGAACGAAATAGCCGCCTATGGCGGCTTCCCGAACCGCTACCCGCATTGGCGCTTCGGGATGGACTACGAGCGCCTGGCGAAGAGCTATGAATATGGCCTCTCGAAGATCTACGAGATGGTCATCAACAATAACCCCTCGTACGCTTACCTGCTCGAGGGCAACAGCTTCACTGACCAAAAGCTCGTGATGTGCCACGTGTATGGCCACGTGGATTTTTTCAAGAACAACTACGCCTTCCGCGCGACGGACTTAGACAGCCAGGGCCGCACCGTGGACCCTGTGCGCCAGGACCCAGACTACGCGCCCAATCGCCGCTGGATAGACAAGATGGCGAACCACGGCGCGGCGATCCGGCGCCTGATGGAGCGCCATGGCATCTCACCGGTGGAGGAGCTGATAGACCAGTGCCTCTCGCTGGAGAACCTGATTGACCCGCACGCGCCCTTCGTGGTGCGGCGCCGCGCGGCGGAGGAGTCCGACGAGCCGCAGGCGCTGGAGGTGCCGCGGCTGCGCGCTAAAGATTACCTGGAGCCCTTCATCAACCCGGGGGAGTACCTGGAGGCCGAGAAGCAGCGGCTCTTGGACGAGCGCGGCAAGGCCAAGCGCACGCCGGCTGAGCCGCGGCGCGACGTGCTCGAGTTCTTGATGGAGCACGCGCCGCTTGAGCGCTGGGAGCGCACCGTGCTCGGGGTGATCCGGGAAGAGGCGTATTACTTCGTGCCGCAGATGCAGACCAAGATCATGAATGAGGGCTGGGCCTCCTACTGGCACAGCCGCATGATGACGGAGCAGGTGGCCGACGCGAGCGAGATCGTCGAGTACGCTGACAACAACGCGGGCGTGATGAGCACCGCGGGGGGCCGCTTGAACCCGTACAAGCTCGGGGTGGAGCTGTTTCGCCACATCGAGGAGCGCTGGGACAAGGGCCAGTTCGGGCGCGACTGGGAGGCGTGCACCGAGCTCGACCAGAAGCAAGCCTGGGATCTTAGGCTCGGGCTCGGGCGCGAGAAGATTTTCGAGGTGCGCAAGCTCTACAGCGACGTCACCTTCATCGACGAGTTCCTCACGCCGGAGTTCGCCTTGGAGCAGGGGCTGTTCACCTACGAGTGGTCCAGCCGCGCGGAGCGCTTCGAGATCGCGAGCCGCGAGTTCAAGCAGATCAAGGAGCGGCTGCTCTCTCAGCTCACCAACGCCGGCAGCCCGGAGATTGACGTGGTGGACGCCAACCACGAGAACCGCGGCGAGCTCCTGCTCCAGCATCATCACCGCGGGGTGGATCTCAGGAACGACTACGCGGGGGAGTGCCTGAGGGCGCTGGTGCGCTTGTGGAAACGCCCAGCGTGCCTCCTCACGCGGCGCGAAGGCAAGGCGGTGATGCTGCGCTTCGACGGCACGGCGCACAGCGCGCGCGAGCTGAGTGAGCCAAATGAGTCCCAGGAGGCAGGCTGATGGGCTTCAGGCGGGATCCGTCACATTGGCTGTTCAAGCTCTCTCCAGAGGAGTGGATCCAGGCAGGCTTGGTGGAGCTGCGGCGCGCCGAGGCGGCGCTCCATCGGGGTCAGCTGGCGCCTGGCTACACGGGGCTGAAGCGCGCGGCGGGGATGGCGCTGAACGCGGCGCTGGTGGTGCGCCCGCGCGACGCTTGGGGGCGCACCTACGTGGAGCACCTGAGCGCGCTCGAGGCTGATCTCGCGACGCCTGAGCGGGTGCGCGCGGCGGCGGGGGCGATCACGCGGCTCAAGGCGGGCCCAGGCTCGCTCATCAGCCTGCGCACACCGTCGAGCGAGGCGCGCTGGGTGGAGGCCGCGAAGACGGTGATGGCGCACGGCTACGCGCTGGCCTACGGGGCGCAGGGGCAGGCTGAGGGCGCCGACAGCGCACCCCAGGGAGCGGCAGAAGTCAGTGAGGCTGACAGCGTACCCCAGGGAGCGGCAGAAGTCAGTGAAGCTGACAGCGCGCCCAAGGGAGCGGCTGAAGTTTGTGTAGCTGACAGTGTGCCCAGGGGAGCAGCTGAAGTCAGTGAAGCTGACAGTGTATCGAAGGGGGGGGCGGGGGGTTCGGGCCCGCTCCTAGACACCACAGCTGAAAAGGAGTCACCGTGAGGCGCCGCGCGGCTCCAGCCCCAGGTGCCGCAGCACGAGCCGCCACCACCCCGCAGCCCCATGCTGGGAGGCACCTTGTAGCCACGCGCGTCGTCGCCTCTTCCTTCATGGCGCTGTGCCTCATGGCCTGCGGCGCGAGCCCGGCGCCCGCTCCAGAGTCGCCGCCGCCGCTGGCCTCGTTGCAGCCGCTGCCGGTCGCCCCCACCGTGAGCGCGCCCGCAGCTCCCCCTGAGCCCCCTGAGCCCGCGGCCGCTGAGGAGCCGAGTGAGCCCCCGCTACCACCGGCGCCGCCGGGCCCCCCACCCGGCTCGCTGGCGCGCGGCGATGGCGGCCCCGCCGACGCCGCGCTCGCGCTAGGCGACGCCGCCTACCTGGCAGACGATCTGCCCCAGGCCGAGCGGCATTTCCAGGCGGCAAAGAAGCAGGCGCCGCGCGATCCGGCGCCCGCCGTGGGCCTGCTCCGGGTGGCGCTGGCTAAGACGGGCCTGGTGACGGACTACGCCGTGGCGCCCAAGGACGCGCGGCTCATGAGGCTAGTCAAGGAAGCTGACCGTATCATCGCCCTCGATCAGCGCTACGGCCCGGCGCAGGTGGAGAAGGGGCGGCTCCTGCTGATGCTCGGGGACGCGAGCGGCGCGCTTAGCGCGCTGAGTCGCGGCGTGGAGCTCGCGCCGAACGATCCGGAGGCTCACTCCGCGCTCGGGGTGGCCAAGCTCGCCCTGGGGGAGACGGCGCCGGCGCTCGCTGCGTTCGAGCGCGCCGCGGCCCTTGATGGCCGAAGCGCGGCGCGGCAAACGAACCTCGGCACCGCCTACCTCTTGCGCGGCCGCGTGAGTGAGGCGCTCACCGCCTACCGGCGCGCCGTGACGCTGGCCCCGAACGATCCTCGCGCGCGCGGCGATTTGGGCACGGCCTACCTCGCCGCCGGTCGCCCGAAGGAGGCGGTGGTGGAGCTCGAGCGCGCGATCGCCCTCGAGCGGCGCGCCACCTTCCTCTCGAACCTCGGCTACGCGCGCCAGCTGACGGGCGATCTGCCGCGCGCCATCACGACCTACCGCGAGGCGATCGCGCTCGACCCCAAGCTTGGCTCCGCGTGGATCAACCTCGGCACCGCCCTGGCGAAACAGGGCGATCTGGCCGGCGCTGAGCAGGCCCTGCGCCGCGCCGAGCAGCTTGACCCAACGGACCCCCGCGTGAAGGCCAACCTGGAGGAGCTGGCCGCCCTGAAGCGCGATCGCAAGCCGTGAGGCGCTAGCGGCGCGGTCAAGGCTCAACCAACGTCAGGGTAGGGGCGGGTTTCAAACCCGCCCACTGACGGGCTCGCCCCGGCGCCGTGAGGCGCCACCACGGAATTACTTCGTGTGCTAAACACTTCGTGGTACGAAGCACGCCTGAGCCGGCGCGGCCGGCGGTCCTCTCAGCGCTGGCTTAGAGTGCATGGCCAACCCCCCCCCCACGATCGAAGAAGGAGCGGCGCAGCCCGATCTCGATCGCGTGGTGGAGGCGGTGCTCTACCTCTACACTGAGTCGCGGCGCCTCACGAAGGGGGTCGCGGGGCAGTACGGGCTCACTGGGCCGCAGCTCTCGGTGGTGAAGCTACTCGAGTCGGTGCCCCGGCTCTCGCTGAGCGAGCTCTCCTGGCGGATCCGCGCCAAGAACAGCACCGTGAGCGGCATCATTGACCGCATGGAGCGCGAGGGGCTGGTGACGCGCGAGCGCTCCTCGGCGGATCGGCGGGTGGTGCACATCTCGCTCACGGAGGTGGGGCGCCAGCTGGCCTGTGACATCCCGGTGGAGCCCTTCCACATTTTCCGTACTGTATTATCCGAGCTGAGCCCACGGGACGCTCGGGATCTCAAGCGCGTGCTCACGCGCCTGGCGCTGCGCGTGGAGCAGCTGGTGAGCGAAGCTAGTCCTGAACCGGGTAGGAAGGTAAACGAACAATGAGCTTAGCTGTCGACAACAACCGGCCAAGAGATCCTGACGTCTGCGTGATCACCGCGGCCCTGACCGGCGTGCTGGCCACCCGCAAGCAGTGCCCCGCCATCCCCTATACCCCCGTGGAAATTGCTGAGGAGGCGCGGCGCGCCTACGAGGCGGGCGCCACCTGTGTCCACCTGCACGCGCGCAACGACGACGGCTCGCCCACCTTCTCTCCGGAGACGTTCGCCGCCATCAAGCGGGAGATCCAGGCGCGCTGCCCGGTTATTTTGAACTTCTCCACCGGCACCATCACAAACGACGTGGGGGACCAAGCGCGGTACCTGAAGGAGTCACGCCCCGCCATCGGCGCCCTGAACATGGGCACCATGAACTACTCCAAGTACTCCCGCTCGCAGCGGCGCTTCGTGTTCGACATGGTGTTCCCCAACACCTACGAGAAAATCATCTCGCTGCTCGAGGCCATGAACGAGGCTGGGGTGAAGCCAGAGCTTGAGTGCTTCGACGCGGGGCACACCCACGGCGTCTGGCCGCTGCTCGACATGGGCGTGCTGCGCCCGCCGTTTCAGTTCTCGTTCATCGTGGGCGTGCTGGGCGGCATCCCGCCCACGGTGGAGTCGCTCCAGCTCCAGACTAAGATCATGCCGCCGGGGCACGAGTGGGAGGTCATCGGCATCTCTCATGGGCACTGGCGCATGCTGGCCACGGCGCTGGTGCTCGGCGGCAACATCCGCACCGGCCTGGAAGATCACCTCTACCTCCCGAGCGGGGAGATGGCGAAGAGCAACGGGGAGCTGGTGGAGGTCGCGGCGCGGCTGTGCCGTGACACCGGGCGCAAGGTGGCGAGCCTCGAGGAGGCGCGCGCCATCTTGCAGGTGGAGGAGGGGCGCTAGCGGGCGTTCAAAGCGCTAGCAGTCGCTCAAGGCGCAGCGAGGGCTCGCTGAGCCATCAGCCAGACTGACGTATTAAGGCCATATGGAAAATAGAGACTACCGGGCGCTTTTGGTAAGCCAAACTGACGCCGTCTGCACCTTGACCCTGAACCGCCCCGCGCGGCGTAACGCGCTCAGCGCGGGCCTGGTGAACGAGCTGCTGTACGCCTTGGAGGACGCCCACGCCGATGCGAGCGTGCGCGTCATCGTGCTCACGGGGGCGGGGGACAGCTTCTGCGCCGGGGGCGACTTCAGCCAGATGAGCGGTGAGGAGCGGGGCCTGTTGGAGGTGAAGGGCGGCTTCCCGGAGCTGTTGCTCGCCCTGCTTAACGCCACCAAGCCCACCGTGGCGCGGGTGAACGGGCACGCGCTCGGCGGCGGGCTCGGCTTGGTCGCGGCGTGCACCTTCGCGGTGGCGGCGGAGGGCGCTCAGCTCGGCACCCCGGAGATCCGAGTGGGCCTGTTCCCCTTCATGATCTTGGCGGTGCTCGAGCGCGTGGTCTCGCGGCGGCGGCTCACGGAGCTGTCCCTCTCGGGGGAGCGGCTGAGCGCGGCGCAGGGGACATCGCTCGGTTTGCTCAGCCAGGCGGTGCCCGCCGCGGAGCTGGACCGCGCCGTGCTACACTACACCGAGCTCGTCACCAGCAAGAGCCCCAAGACGATTGAGCTCGGCCTTCGCGCGCTGCGCGACAGCGAGGGGCTCCCGGTGGAGCAGCAGCTGCCGCTCTTGAGCGAGCGCCTGATGGAAGCGCTCGGCACCGAGGATGCGCAGGAGGGGCTCCGCGCCTTCCTGGAGAAGCGCGCGCCGGTGTGGACAGGTCGCTGACTAGCGCCGCGGCAGCACGAAGCGCTTCTCGCCGCTTTTGATCCGCACGCTGGCGGGCGTTGCGGCCACCACGCGCCCGGTGAAGGCGTCCACCCCGGCGTCGTCGCCGCGCGTCCGGGCGTCGAGGCGCGCGCGCACCAGGTAGAGCCCAGGGCGATCAAAAGTGCGGCGCGGGCACAGCTCTACCAAGCGGCTCACCACCTGAATGCTCTTGCCTGGCCCCAGGGTGGTGAAGGCCTGCGCCTCCGGCGCGCGGCTGCGTGGCTCCGGCTCACAGCTGCGGAGACCGTCAGGCCCCATGACCTCAAAGCTCAGCAGCTCACGGCGGAAGAACACGCTCAAGGCGCGCTCGCGGCTCGGGTTCTTGAGCTGGATGGTGATGGTCGCGGTGCGCTCGGCCTCGGCGTCTGAGCCGACCACCGCGGTGAGCTCAGGCGTGGGGGGGCTGAACGGATCGTCTTCGTCAGCCTGACTGTCTGCTGAGGCGCCGGACAGGGCGCCGCCTGGCAGGGCGTCCTTGGACCAACTGGCGTAGGCGCTCTTGAGCCCAAAGCCTTGACCTTCCAGCGCGCGGAGGTGAGTGCTGAGGCTGGGGGTGGGGCGCTTGATCTTCGTGGCGCCCTCTGCCGCGGCGCCTGCGCGCCTTGATGGGGCGCTGGCGCGCTCGGCGCGCGGCGGCTCCGGCGGGCTCACCACGAACGGCGCGCTGAGCTTCTCCGTCTTCACCGCCTTACCGCGCTGCCAGCTGGTGGTGTACACGCGCGGCCAACCGAAGCGCGGGTGCACCACGGAGCCTGCCACCAGCTCCGTCTGACCGCCCGCTGCGAAGCAGTAGAGCCGCGGATCGAAGCGCTGCTCGAAGGTGTCCCCGGGGCGCAGCAAGATGGCGAAATCACGATCGGGCGCCTTGGGGAACAGCCCCTCCGGGAGCCGGCAGGTGCGGCGCTTGGTGCGCTTGCCAGGCACCTCCACCTCGAACCAGAGCAGGCGCGGATCGGCCACCACGACCACCGGGTGCTCCCCATGGTTGGTCAGCTGGTAGCGCCAGGGCAGCTCCGGGCCGTGCTGGGTCACCGTCAGCTTAACTGTCGATGGCGCGGGGTGCTCACGGTACTGGAGCGGCTCCCCCGCCGCAGGCTGGGCGGGAGGTGGCGAGCTCGGGCTCGGCGAGCTGGGTCTCGGCGAACTGGGTCCCGGCGAGCTGGGCGCAGCGCCGGCGGTCGCTGCGGTGAGCGAGGCGAGGGCGAGCCCAAAAAGCCAGCTGGAGCGCATGGGGCCACGCTACACCCGAAGCGGGGGCCGAGCAACGCCGCCAGGCGTGGAGGTCCTGCTCTGCCGCGACTTGTAGGTCAGGCTGTCCTGACTTGGGTTTCGGGTTTTGGGGTTGGGCACCTCGCTCCACGTCTGTGATCCATGCCTCACCCGAGCGGCCCAGCCAGTGACCGCGGCGCAATCGGCGGTGCTGCGGTGGACGGCTTCCAGGGCCGCTCGCTTGGCTCTGCTGAGCCTGCGTGGCACACCGGCGGCGCGCCATGGCCTCACGCTCTCGACTCTACCCGCTGCTCGATCTCGATTGCCTCGCGCTCCACGGCATCGAACCGCTCGCTGCGGCGCGCGAGCTGCTCATCACGCGCCCGTTCGCGCTCCAGCTGCGGGCCAAGGGGAGGTCGGCGCGGGAGACGCTCGAGTGGCTCACGCGGCTCGCGCCCCTGTGCCAGGCGGCGGGGGTGCCGCTGGTCGCTAACGATCGTCCGGATCTCGCCTGGCTCGGCGGCGCGGAAGCGGTGCACATCGGGCAGCAGGATCTGCCGCTCTCCGAGCTGCGCCGGCTGCTTGAGCTGCTGCCCTGCTCAGCGCCGCAGGGCGAAGCGGGCGGCGCTGTGCGAGGTGAAACAGGCGGCGCTCTGCGAGGTGAAGCGGGCGGCGCGGCGCGCCTTGGGGTGGGGATCTCCACGCATGATCTTGGGGAGCTTGAGCGCGCTCTAGTAGATAAGCCTGACTACGTAGCGTTTGGTCCGGTGTTCCAGACCCACTCCAAGCGAGCTCCTGAGCCGGTGGTGGGCATGGCGGGCCTCGCGCGCGCCTACCAGGCCAGTCAGCGCGCGGGGGTGCCCCTGGTGGCCATCGGCGGCATCACGCGGGGGCGCGCGGTGGAGGTCTCAGCGCACGCCGACGCGGTGGCGGTCATCTCTGAGCTTTATTCAGGTGGACTGACTGAAGTGCGTCTCCGCGCGGAGATGTTCAAGCAGCTGTTGGGTGAGACCCCAGCGGCTTGGTGAGCGCACCGTCAGCGCCGCGCGCGCGGGGGTGACAGGCGCCTGAGGACGGACACCAGGCGCTCCACGGTGAGCGCGGGCGCGGCGTGGTGCTCCAGCGCACGCACTGACTCTAAGATGGCGCTGTAGCGGCTGGCGGCGCGCTCGGCGGCGTCTGCGTCGGTCTTCGCCAGGGCGCGCGCGCGCGCGGCGATCTGGTGGGCCACGAACATCAGATCGCTCGCCAGCTCCTGAGCCTCGCGCCCGCGCAGGTTGAGCCCCGCGATCGCCGTCGCCAGATCGGGCGCGCTGAGCGCGCTGCGCATGACGTCAGCGAAGGCCTCGCGACGCGCGGTGGCCTCAGTGTCCGCCACCTCCAACGCGCGCTCAGCGGAGCCCTCCGCGAGCGGGGCGAGCGATGGATCGCGCGCGTGTTGACGTAGGATTTCGGCGATGGCGACGTCGGGCAGGGGGCGGAAGCGCACCATCAGGGACCGTGATCGAATCGTGGGCAAGAGCTCCCCGACGCGGTCTGTGAGCAGCACAAAATAGGTGTTCGGCCGAGGCTCCTCCAGCGTCTTCAACAGCGCGTTGGCCGCCTCCTGCGAGATCTGGTGGGCGTCCTTCACGATGAACACCAGCGCCTGCCCTTCATGAGGCCCATAGCGCTCGCGCTCGAGCACCACCTTGCGGATCTGCTCGACGCCGATCCCCTGCTTCTCGCGCTTCTTCAGGCTGGCGTTGTAGAGCTGCGCGCCGACGAACACGACGTCTGGGTGCTGAGGAATGTTCGGCGGCTCAGCGCTGATGGTCACCGCGCGGCGGCAGGCGGAGCAGGCGCCGCAGGCGCCTCGCTCGGCGGTGGGCGTCTGGCACACCAGCGCCGCCGCGAGCGCCAGGGCGGCGCGCTCCTTACCCACCCCGGCCGGACCCTCGAAGCAGTACGCGTGGTGCACGCGCCCCGCGCGCAGCGCGAGCCGCAAGGTGTGGACGGCGATCTCCTGGCCCAGGATGGCGTCGAAGCTCATGCCGCCCTCCTTGAGCCGCCGCCCGGCTCACGGGCGACGCCCGGGTGCGCCTTGGTTCGGGCTGCTGACTTCATACCACGACCGGGTTCGCCGCCGTCGAGCGCCGCGCTCAGCCGCCGAAGCTCAGCCCACCGCCGTCGGCGACCCCTGGCCAGGAGTCCACGTAGCGTGAAGGCTGACCTGGCGCCGAGTCGTCGATCCAAAACGGGTGGCCGCTGCCGAACGGCCGCACGTCCACGTGAATGAAGGGGTGGTTCGGGTAGTAGCCGCAGCCGACGTCCTTCAGCTTGCGGCAGTACTTGAACAAGTCTTCGTTGGGGACGCCCTGCATGAAGAGATCGAGGGCGCGCCCCTTGCTGTGCAGGCTGCTGTGGCTGTCCTTGCGGTAGCCACTGATCAGGTAAACTGACCGACCGGGGAACGCGAGGGCGAGCTTGTTCACCAGCCACACGACCCGCGGGTGCAAGAGGCGCACGCCGTCGAGCCACTCCCCGTGCTCAGCGGCGGCGGGGTCCGGGTACGGTGGCAGTGGGAGCTCAGGCCGCGGGCTGCCGGGCGGACGCGCCATCACGCTCAGGCGATCGAGCGCCTCGGGCGCGATGGAGCCATCGCACTCAAGGAGCACGAAGCGATCGTACTCAGCGCCATAGCGCCCGATCGCCACGGCGCGCGGCGCCTGGGCCCAAGCGGGGCAGGGGGCGCGCAGCGGCGCGCTGGCGAAGGGGCCCTCGGGCCCAGGGGGAGCCGTGAGCGCCCAGGTGGGGAACACCTCAGGGCCGTACCAGGGCGCGGCGGCGGTGAGGCCTGGGCCCTTCAGCGGCTCAAGCCAGGCGCTGGTGGGGGCCATGACCAGCCCGGACCACGGCACGGTGAGGGGGCTCCCTGTCAGCGCCAGCAGCTCGGCCTGCGCTGTGTGCAGGGCTGATAGATCGTCAGCTGAGCTGAGCGCATCCTCAGGCAGCAGGGCTCGCGGATCGTTCCACACGAGGCGCAGCTCGGAGCGCAGCGCGCGCTGACCGAAGCGGCCGAGCCAGTACTCATCCGTCGGGTGATGGCGCTCCACCGCGGGGTTGACGAAGCGCTCGAGCAGCGGCGCTTGGGTCCAGCTGGGGAGCCGGTAGCCCTGCGCCTCTTGCCCGATGAGCCACGAGGTCGCGGTGAGCGGCGCCAGATCGCGTGCTGGCAGCTGAGGAGCGAGCGGCGCGGCCAGCTTCGCGCGGGCTCCGCCCCAGCTGGCGCCCACCACCGCGCCCCCAGCTTGGCTGGGGCTGACCCAGGTGGCGCTCGGCGCGCTGTCCTGGGGCTCAGTCGCTGCGCCAGCCGAGACGGGCATGAGGCTCACGAGGGCGAGCCAGGCGCCCACCCCGCACCCGGCACGGCTCAACCCCAGCGTCCTAGCGGACGCGTGGCCGCACGAGGCGTGGCCGCTGACGTGCGGCTTGCTCATTGGCCCCTCGGCGCCCAGGCGATCGGCATGCAAGCGGCACCATGCAAGACAGCAGGCCCCAGCGCAACCTCCAGGTTTGCCCTGTGGCCGACCGCCGCTCGAGCCTCAGCTGGCGTTCGCCTCTTGAGCTTGCTTTATCCCAAGCCGAAGCAGGAGAAGGAACAGCTGATAGGCCTCGTCGGTCTTGGCTTGGTCGCCCTCCAAGTAGTCAGCCACGCTGAGCCCGTTCAGGACGGCGATGACGAGCGCGCTCACCGGGTTGAGCAAGGCGTCGTAGTTGCCGGCGTCCGCGCCGAGCACCTCCGCCATCCCGGCCTTCACCAGCTTGCGGCTGTCTTGATGGAGCGCCGCGGCGCGTCGCTTGAGCTCCTCATCACGCCGCGAGGCCGCCCACACCTCCATGTTGAGCCACACCGTGGTTCGGTTCTGCTTGAGGCCAGACCACAGCGCGCTCATCGCGCTCATGGTGCGCCGCGCAGGGCTGTGGCTGCTCTCGGCCTGGCTCAGGGCCTCGCGCACGGCGTCGAGGTGCTGGTGGTAGTTGTAGCTCTGGACCTCATGCACCAGCGCGGCCTTGCTCGCGAAATAGTAGTGCACGATGCTCTTTCGGAGCCCAAGCTCCTTGCCAATCTCAGCGAGCGTGGTGGCGCTGAAGCCCTTCTCTGAGAAGCACTTGGCCGCAGCCGCCAAGATCGAGGCGACGCGGGGGTTGCTCCAGTCCACCGCGCGCGGCGCGGCTTCAAGCTCTGCCTCCTCACCGGTGGATCCCCCTGTCTCTTCAGACGGGTTGCTCGGGGGGGTCACGTGATCTGAATGTGCCATGTCTCTCCAAGGGTGATCGTGGCGTCAACCGAAACGGGAACGTATGTAGAGCCCGCTCCGTATCAGGAAAAACGCCAAGCGACCACTGTCAGCCGAAACGGCGCTGTAGGCAACGGCGAAACTCGGGCGCCGGTTCGATCAGGCTGAGCGGATCCTTCGCGCGCACCCCCGGCGCGCGGGCTTTTGCCCGCGCGACATGCTGAAAAGCGCTGGAAGCGGTGACTGAT
>CAYQAC010000015.1:24122-55087 GCA_964415255.1 uncultured Polyangiaceae bacterium
TGATTCACGCTCGCACAGCACCGCGGCGATCACGCTGACGCTTCGGCTCATCCCCGCGGCGCAGTGCACCAGCACGTTCCCAGCCTGGAGCCGCCGCGCGATGAATGGCAGTGCGACTGACAGCACCCCCTCGAACTCGCGCTCCCCGTTGCCCCCGTCAGCGATGGGCAGCTCCAGCCACTCCGTCTCTGGGCACTCAGGCGCCTCCACCCGATCTTCAGGGAAGAGCGGCATGGGACACAAGGACACGACGGCGCTGAACGGCGCGAGCTGGCCGCTCAGCTCACGACGCACATCTGCTAGCGCCGCCAGGCCTGAGGCGTAGTCGCCCAGGTAGAGCCGCTCTCGAATCAGCCACATGGTGCTTCGTCCTCCTTGCGCTGACTCTAGCGGGCTCAGCGGCTCGCGGCGCTACGAACCCCCCGAGCCCGAAATCCCAGGAGGCTGAGCGCTCCGGCCGCCCTGGTCGCCCACGGGCTGCGGCCGGCGAGCCCCGCGCATCGTCAGTCCAACGGACCATGCTCAGGCGTCGTCGTCGTCACCCTCGTCTTCGTCCTCGTCGCCAGCGCCCGCGTCGGCTGGCTTCGCCTCGTCTTCGTCGTCCGGCTCATCCTCGAGCTCAAGCTCGCCGTTGTCTGGCAGTGGGGTCACCACCGGCGCCACGTTGGGTGTGCTCGCCGGTTGACCACCGCCGCAGGCGAGAGCCAAGAGGGACACGCACACCAACCACCAACCCATCGAGAGACGCATGGGGCGCAGGCTAAACAACTTTGTCTTCCAGCGCAGCTGAATCGTGCATTGCTAGTGCAGCGCTCGCGCTCACCTGGCTCGCCAGAGTGATGGAAAAAGCGAGCGACACCGCAAAGGGGCTCGTCAAGGTCAGCCGCCTCCGGGCGCCCACGTCGCCGTGCCGCGCGGACAGCTGGCGGCTCGGAGAGCACCCGCTCAGCCGCCGCTCAGCCGCTGCATGGGTCTGGCTACCGGTCAGCGCTCGCTCCGAAACATCGGCATCCCTGCCTGCTCAATCCAGCCAGCGGTGCCCGTCTTGCCCTTCTCGCGGTTCTCTCGCAGCTCCACCCGCTTGGGATCGTCCTCCCGCGGGCTCTTGGTGATGATGAGCAGCTCATCCGCCAGGTACTCCGGCGCCTGATCGCCAGTGACGCGCTCGCGACCCTCAGGCGCGGTGCCCACGCGGATGATTTGCTGGGTGGGGGGGTAGGTCTCGTCCCAGCGCTCGCGCAGGGCGTGAGGGCCCTCGCGCGTGATGCGATAACGCCGCAGGCGGAAGCCTGGTACGCCGCGCTGACCGAGCACTCGCACGCCCTCCTTCAGGGAGGAGTCGGGCCGCTCCACCTCGTCATAAGGGAGCGACGCCATCACGCGGCGGATGAGGGTGACGGTGCCGCCCGGCTTGGGGCCGAGGATCTCGGCGCGCACCGTGCCGCCGCGCACCACCTGGTGCAGCACGATGGGGAAGTCTTGATTATTTTTTATGCGGAAATTGATGGTGGGGTACACCACCACCGCGTCCATCCCCATCTTGATGTAGGAGCTCGGGCGCGTGTGGGGGTAGCGCTCGGCGATCTCGAGCCCAGCGAAGAACGCCGCGCCGTGCAGGGTGCCGGAGATTTGGCAGGTGCCGCCGCCGATGCCGTCCACCAGCTCGCCTTGGGCGATCACCGCGGCGACTTTGTAGCCCGCCGCTTCGTCGCGCGGCCCCACCACCTCATTGAAGTCGAACACCTCCCCTGGGAGCAGCACGTGGCCATCCAAGCGTGAGGCCGCCAGGCGCAGGTTGAAGGTGCGGGCGGCGGAGCGAGGGGAGCGATCGTAAGGGGTGTCGAAGGCGCCGAGCACGTGATCGAACTGCACGCCCTCAAGATCCTTCGCGACGCGGTGCGGGAGCTGCTCTTGAAACACCACCTGCGCGCTCGGCTCGCCGCGCAGCAGCGCCGCGCGCAGGGCGTCCAGCGTGGCGTCAACATCGAGCTGTCGCCCGCGCACCTCTGGCACCAGCTCGCGGCGCTCAAGGTCGAGCCGCGCGTCCACCGGTAGTCTGTCTAGCTCACCTTTTAAGGACAGCAGGGTGGGCAGCGCGGCGTCGGCGTTGACCTGGATCGCCACCGGCAGCTCAAGCGGCTGCTCGCGATCGCCCCGACGCCACACGCGGCGCATGGGGCTCGTCGGATCGCGCGCGTCGCGCACCAGCTCGCTCAGGCGCAGGGTGTCAATCTCCACGCCGAGCCGCCCGGGCTGCACGCGGTGCGGTGCTTCGCCTTCGACGGTGAGCGTGAAGCGCCGCGCTACGTAGCCTCGGACGCGCTCAAGCGCGCGGCTGGTGGCCTGCTCATCGAGGGGCAGGGCGGCGCCGAGCAAGAGCACCTCTGGGGGCTGCTCCTGCAGGTCGTCCGGCGGCGGCGCCTTGGGGACGAGCAGCACGGCGAGGGCTGCGCCAGCGAGCACAGCCACCACCAACATGGCGGCTCCTCGTAGGGCAGCGCTGGGCAGCTCTCGTCCGGCGACCTTCATGGCGGCAGGCATCTTGGGAACCGCACCTCAGTCCGTCAAGCGAAGCGCCGCGCCGACCGCCGCCGCTTGTGCGCTGGCGGCGCTGGCCCAAGCTGGTATGGCGCGGGTGCGCCCGAGCGAGCAGCATGATGGCACCCCCAGATCCCAAGCGCCCGAGGCGCGCTAGCCCGCCGCGTGAGGCAGACGATGAGGCGCTCGACGCGTCCAGCGTGGCAGCGGAGGCGGGCGGCGCTCCAGCGAAGCCGGCGCGGCGCAAGTCGCGCCAGGCAGGCGACGACCTGAGCGAGGCGCTCGACGCGCCCCGCGTGGCAGCGGAGGCGAGCGGCGCTTCAGCGAAGCCAGCGCGGCGCAAGCCGCGCCAGGCAGGCGACGAGGCGCTCCCGGAGGCGCTGCTCGAGCGCTTGGCGGAGCTCCCCGCGACGCCTGGGTGCTACGTGTTTCGAGACGCGCGTGGGGAGCCGCTCTACATCGGTAAGGCGAAGAGCCTGCGTAGCCGCGTCCGCAGCTATTTTCAGGAGGGCGGCAGCGATGTGCGCGCCTTCATCCCGCTCTTGCGGCGCCACGTGCACGACGTGGAGACCTTCATCACTGCCACCGAGAAGGAGGCGGCGATCCTCGAGAGCGGCCTCATTAAAGAGAAGAAGCCGCGCTTCAACGTCAAGCTGCGCGACGATAAAGAGTTCCTCACGCTCCGGCTCGATCTGCGCGGCGCGGCGCGCGGCGGGCACCGCTACCCGCGGCTCACCTTGGTGCGGCGCCCAGCTGACGATGGCGCGCGCTACTTCGGGCCGTATCACTCAGCCACCGCGGCGCGCCGCACGCTGCACCTGGTGGAGAAGCACTTCCAGCTCCGCACCTGCAGCGATCATGAGCTCGCCTCGCGGCGGCGGCCGTGCCTCCAGTATCAGATCAAGCGCTGCCTCGCGCCCTGCGTGTTCCCGGTGGACGAGGCGTACTACGCCGAGCAAGTGAGCTCGGTGGCGCTGTTCCTCTCGGACCGCCACGATGAGCTGACTCAGGTGCTCGAAGAGCGCATGCAGGCGGCGAGCCGCGCCTTCGAGTTCGAGCTCGCCGCGACGTATCGCGATCAGCTGGCGGCGGTGAAGCTCACGCGTGAGCGCCAGCGGGTCGTGATCACGAGCGACGTCGATCAGGACGCGCTCGGCCTGTTCCGCGCGGGGGATTTGGTGGAGGTGGCCGTGCTCCACGTGCGCAAGGGCCGCGTGGTGGAGGCCAGCACCTCCTCGCTCTCGCGCGTGGAGCTGCCGGACGACGAGCTGGTGGCGGCGTTCCTGCGCGATCACTACGGGGAAGACGGCCGCGCCAGCAGCTTCATCCCCGACGAGGTGCTGGTGCCCACGCTGCCCGACGCCGCCCAGGGCGTGGCGGAGTGGCTCTCGGAGCGCCGCGCGGCGCAGCTCACGGCGCGCGGTGAGCGGCCGCGGCGCTGTCAGGTGCTCACGCCGACACGAGGGCCGCGCGCGGCCCTGTGCGCGCTCGCGATGGAGAACGCGCAGCACGCCTTCCGCGAGAAGCAGCGCGAAGGTGACGACGTGCTGGAGCGCCTCGCGCGCGTGCAGCAGAAGCTCCGGCTCCCCACCTTGCCGCGGCGCATCGAGTGCTGCGACATCTCGCACTTGGGCGGGAAGGACACGGTGGGCTCGGTGGTGGCGCTGCTCGATGGAAAGCCGGACAAGGCGCGCTACCGGACGTACCGCGTGCGCCTGGCGTCGGCGGGGGATGACTACGGCGCGATGTACGAGGTGCTCACGCGGCGCTTCGCGCGAGGCTTGGCGGCGTCGCTCGGGGTAGCGTCAGATGAGCTGACTCACGGTGCAGCGGCGCTGGATGCCGCAGAGTCGTCAGATGAGCTGACTCACGGTGAGGAGGAGGTGGACGCCGCATCGTCAGATGAGCTGACTCACGGTGCAGCGGTGCTGGATGCCGCAGATTCGTCAGATGAGCTGACTCACGGTGAGGAGGAGCTTGAGGGCAGTGCGTCAGGGCAACTGACGGACGGCGTGGAGGAGCGGGCGCGGGTCAGCGAGGTGGACTGGTCGCTGCCTGATTTGTTCGTGGTCGACGGCGGTCGGGGTCAGCTCGGGGTGGCGCTCACGGCGGCGCATGACCTGGGGCTGCACAGCCTCCCCATCGTGGGCCTCGCGAAGGAGCGCGAGCGCCCAGGGCAGGAGAAGGTGGTGGATAGGGTGTACCTGCCAGGGCAGAAGAACCCCATCTCGCTGCGGCCCAACAGCCCGGAGCTCTACCTGCTCGCCGCCGCGCGGGACGAGGCGCATCGCTTCGCCAATCGGGGGCGCAAGCAGGTGGGCAAGCGCGAGCGCCTCGGCTCGCGGCTGGATCAGGTGCCGGGGGTGGGGCCGGTCTTGCGTCAGCGACTGCTGAGCGCGTTCGGCTCCGTGGCGCGGATCAGCCGGGCAACTGACGAGCAGCTGCTTCAGGTTCGGGGGGTTGGGGAAAAACAGGTGACGCTGTTGCGGCAGCACCTAGCGCCGAGCGACGCCTCAGAGCCGGCTCCCTTGGGTGCCCCAGCGCCCACTGACGCCCCGCTGCCGGGCACTCAGTAGAGTCACCGCCGCGCAGCTCCCCGGGCTCCTTTAGGTGCCCCAGCCCACCGTCTCATGTCGCCAACTGAGTTGGCATACTGCCAACTCAGTTGACCACCTTCAGGTGGACAGCCCTCGATTTAAGGCGAAAACGTCACCACCCACTTGGCGCGTAGCTTGCTTTGGCAGCTTCAGTGGTTTGGGTGTCCCCCGCGCCGCCATTGACAGCCGCGCTTGAGCCCCCGTAAGCTCCCCCGGCTATCGCTCGTCGCGTTTCCAGCCACAGCATACCCTAAGCCGCAGCATACCTAAGCCGCAGCACACTTGAAGCGAACAGCCGCCTGGTAAGACGCAGCCTAGCCCAACCCCAAAATCCCGTGAGCCCTGGGCCTCTGTCCCGGGCAACACCCCCCAGCAAGCCAGACCACCGTCAAGGAGCTCGAGGTTGATGAAGACCCGCTCAGATCGTTCAGTTCAAGGATCCGCCCGCCGCAGTGGCCTCGCCCGCCGCAGCCTCCGTTGGGGCCTCGGCGGCGCGTCGCTGTGCCTGTTCGGTGGCGTGACGACCGTGGGTTGTCTCGATCGCCCCGTGAGCGAGCTCACCCCGAACACCTCGAACTTGTTCGTCGACCAGATCGTGCAGACCGCGGTCGACAAGATCGACCTCCTGTTCATGATCGACAACTCCGCGTCGATGGCGGACAAGCAGCAGGTGCTTCGGGACGCGGTGCCCGACCTGGTGAGCCGCTTGGTGAACCCGTTCTGCACGGATGGTAGCCAGCCGGCCACCCCCGACGCCGACTGCCCCACCGGGTCTGAGCGTGAGTTCAACCCCATCTCCGACTTCCACCTCGGGGTGATCACCTCGAGCCTCGGTGACGCAGGCGCCAACGTGGTGGGCGGCTGCACCATGGGCACGTCGCCGGGAGATGACCGTGGCCGTCTGCTCGGCAGCATCCGCTCTGGGCTAGCGGGTGAGGCGGCGGGCTTCCTGGCTTGGCGTGCGGACACCAGCGGCCTCATCAATGACTTCCAGGCGCACGTGGCTGGCGCCGGTGAGACGGGCTGCGGCTACGAGGCCTCGCTTGAGTCGTGGTACCGCTTCCTCATCGACCCGAACCCGCCGGCGGAGCTGATCCGGGTGAAGTGCCGCGACACGGACGCCCAGGAGAACTGCGTGGGTTTCCGGCGGGATGAGAACAACCAGGTGATCTTGGACACCGTGTTGCTTGAGCAGCGCGCTGAGTTCCTGCGCCCTGATTCACTCTTGGCGGTGATCATGCTCACCGACGAGAACGACTGCTCCATCCAGCGCGGCGGCTCGAACTGGCTGGCGGCGGCGCCGAACAGCTTGCGCTTCAAGGCCTCCGCAGCGTGCGAGGCAGACTCCAACTCCCCCTGCTGCTACGCGTGCGCGTCGCGCAGCAGCGCGCCGGATGGCTGCAACGACTACGCGACGGAGTGTGGTGGGCCGGGCCCACAAGGTGGAGACCAGGCGAACTTGCGCTGCTGGGATCAGAAGCGCCGCGCTGGCATCGACTTCCTCTACCCCATCGACCGCTACGTGGAGGGGCTGAAGTCCCCGCAGGTCACGGTGGGCTATGACGGCTGCACGCCCGTGAAGGCGCCGAACCCGCTCTACCTCGACCTGAAGAACGAGGGGCGCCCGGTGCGTGATCCGAGCCTGGTGTTCTTCGCCGGCATCGTGGGCGTGCCATGGCAGGACGTCGCCACCACCCAGGACACCTGCGACCGGAACCCAGACGCCTGCCCACCAGCGGACGGCAGCCTGAAGTACCTCACGGCGCCGCAGCTCACCTCGCTGAACCGCTGGCAGACGATCCTGGGGACCCCAGTGCCGCCCACCGCAGACCAGCAGCGGTGTGAGCGGAGCGTCGCGGCCATTCGCCACAACTTCCGGGATCCAGAGGATCCGTTCATGGAGGAGACGGCCTTCGAGCGCAGCGGACAAAACCCCATCACGGGCGATCCACTTCCTGGTTCACCCAGCGCGCCGAACGGCCTGAACGGCTACGACTACAACTCGGCGATCGGCGACGCGCCGGGCGGTGAGCGCACCGACCTCCAATACGCTTGCACCTTCCCGCTGTCCGGCAACCCCTGCGCGACGGGCGGTGACTGCGACTGCGAGAACCCGACGGACATGGACAAGCCGCTGTGCTCTGGCATCGGTGTCCAGACGCACGCCAAGGCCTACCCAGGTACCCGGCTCTTGAGCGCCCTGAACGGCTTCGGTGAGAACTCCATCGTCGCCTCCATCTGCCCCAAGACGATGGATCCAGGCGCGGCTGACTATGGCTACCGCCCCGCGGTGACCGCGATCATCGACCGCCTGAAGGAGGCGCTCAGCGGCCGCTGCTTGCCGCGCCAGCTGGCGCCCGACGAGAACCGCTTGGTGCAGTGCAAGGTCATCGAGGCCGCGCCGCAAGCTGGGCTAGACTGTGGCCGCGCGGGCCGTGGTGAGCCCACCGCGGCGGTGGTGGACGCGGTGAAGTCGGAGCTTCGTAAGTCGGAGCGCTGCGGTGGCAACTCGGGTGTCGATTGTGACAGCCTCACCTACTGCGAGATCCTTCAGGCGGGCGACCCAACAACGGGCGGCACCTCAGCGCAGCTGGAGGAGTGCCTCGACCAAGAGGTGACCAGCAACGTGACGGGCTGGTGCTACATCGACGCCAACCAGGGCAATGAGCTGCTGATCGAGAAGTGCAAGGCGACGGAGCGGCAGCTGCTTCGCTTCGTCGGCAATGACACCCCCGTCAAGGGCGCGACGACGTTCATCGCCTGCCGGGGTGCGTCGCTCGACGACAGCTTCGAGGTCACGCAGGCAGACTGACAGGTCGCACACCGCGGCTCGGCGTCTTGCGCTGAGCCACGGATCGGCGGGTGGCGCTTCGGTGTCGCCCGCCGTTCGCGTTCCATCAGGGTTTGGGCGCTCACGCTGCACCGCGCGGGTGACTCGTGGCCAGTCGCCGCGCGCGGAGCGGCCTCGCTGCGAGCACCAGGGAGAGCCTCTTGGGGCAGCAGTGTTCTCGGTCGAGCGTGACGGTGCTAGATCGGGGGGCCCGTGGAAGCTGGTAAGCGCAAGATCCTGATCATCGAGGATGAGCCACACATCGTGCTCGGCCTGGAGGACGCGCTGCGCTTCGAGGGCTTCGAGGTGGAGAGCCGCACCAGCGGCAAGGCGGGGGTGGAGGCGGCTAAGGTCACGCGACCTGACTGCATCTTGCTCGATCTGATGCTGCCGGACATGAACGGCTATCAGGTGTGCGAGACGATCCGCCGGAGCGATCCGGTGGTCCCCATCTTGATGCTCACCGCGCGCTCCCAAGAGGCGGATAAAATCCGCGGCCTTGATTCGGGCGCGGATGACTACATCACCAAGCCGTTCAGCGTGGGCGAGCTGGTGGCGCGGATCCGCGCGCAGTTCCGCCGCGCGAATCGCCCCTCAGAGCTGTTCAGCTTCAAGGTGGGCCCGGCGACGGTGAACGTGGCGGCGCAGGTGCTGGAGAAGGACGGCGAGGCCGAGAAGCTCAGCTTCTATGAGGTGGAGCTGCTCAAGCTGCTGTACGAGCACGCGGGCCAGCCCGTGAAGCGTGAGGACATCCTTGAGCGCGTCTGGGGGGTGGAGGGCAACCCCTCGAACCGCAGCATCGACAACTTCGTGGTGAAGCTCCGGAAGAAGCTTGAGCGCGCCCCGAACCAGCCAGAGCACATCCTCACGGTCTATGGCTATGGCTATAAGCTCGTACCGTAGCGCTTGTTTTTGGGGGTTGGGTACTGATCCTGACGAGCTGTCTCAGGCGCCGCGCGGGCTCAGGGCGCTTGAGTGTCCTTAGCTAGGGGGAGCACGTTGCGCGGATCGCAGACCACGGTGTTCGAGGCGTGGGTCAGCTGAGCGCCGCTCAGCGCGCTCAGCTTCACCCCCTCGCGCACGCGGCGCACCTCAAGGTGCAGCTGCACCACGCCGGGGTTGCCGCTGTCGCCGACGAAGCCAAGCAGCGCTCCATCGCCGAGCGAGCTGCCCTGAGCGAGCCCCGGCGCGGGCCCCGCAAGGTGCCCATGGATCATCAAATACTCTCGCAGCTGCCCGCCTTCGCGCAGCGCGTGACGGGTGACCACCGAGAGGCCGAACAGCTCCCCGACGTAGACCACATCAGCCTCAGCGACTTGGTGCTCAAGCCTGAGCAGCCGCACCTCGGTGCCGCGGCGCTGGGCGACCTCGACGCCGTGACCGTCAGGGTGCTCTGCGCGCCGCTGCTCACTGCCTGCGCTCATGTCAGCCGCTGGAGCCGCCTGAAGGGAACCAGCGCTCACCACGCCGCTAGGGCCGAGCGGGACCGGGAAGCGGTACGCCGCGTAGTCCGCGGGGCGCTCCGGGCGCCGCGGGATCTGCTCGTAGCTGACCCAGGCGCCGCTCGGGTCGCGGTGCTGGGCTGGCTCTGATTCGAGCGGGGCGAGCGAGGTGAGGGCGCGTATCGGCGCTGGAATGCACACGCCGTGGTCTGGCAGGGTGCCGCCGGGGCAAGCGGCGTTCAGCGCCGCTTGGGCAGGGGCTGCGGCGTCGGTCGCCGGCGCACCTGGCGCGCGGCTGCCCCCCGGCGGCAGCAGGCCGCCGAGGGCGGTGAGGGCAGCGGCGGCGGCTGCCGCCCAGATGGGGGCCATCTGCACGCGGGCAGCATAGCGCGGCCCACGGCGTGCGTCCGGCGAGAGAAGCGCGCCGGGTGAAGCCTGCCGATTGATTCGCTCTGCGAGGGTTGGTAGCTGACGGGGAGTGTCCAGCGCCTTCAGCTTGAGCCCAGCCGACGCGGCCGTGATCGAGACCTTCGTCGTGCCGCGTTACCTGCGGCTGTATGGCGAGCTGGCGCTGGAGATGGTGCTCGCGGGAGGGCCCATCCGGCTCGCGCACATCGGGTGTCGCACCGGCTACCCCGATCGTCAGCTGGTGACGCTCCGACCTGGTAGCCAGGTGGTGGGGGTGGACGCCAATGAGCCCGCCATCGAGCTCGCGCGCAACAAGGCGCGCGCTCAGGACGCCGAGCTCGAGTACCACGTCGCCACCACCTTCCCGACGGAGCTGCCGAGCGGCGCCTTCTCGCACTGCCTAGCGCTTCACCCAACTGTTTCACCGCGGCAACGAGTGCCGCTGCTGCGCGAGCTGCAGCGCGTGTTGTACCCGGGCGGTCAGGCCTTGGTCGCGCTGCCGCTCCGCGGCTCCTTCACCGAGATAGACGATCTGCTCCGCGAGTACGCGCTCAAGCATGATCAGGGTGATTTCGGCAAACGCGTGGAGGCCTCCGTGGAGGCGCGGCCGAGCCTGGAGTTACTTGAAGAGGAGCTCGAGGCCGCTGGCCTGGAGGACGTGGACATCGAGGTGCGGCAGACGCAGCTCGCCTTCGACAGCGGCCGCGCCTTCGCGGAAGATCCGGTGACGCGGCTGATGCTGGTGCCGGAGCTTGAGGCCGCGCTGGAGCTGGAGCAGCTGTCGGCGCCGCTGCGCTACGTCTACGACGCCATCGACCGCTATTGGTCGGAGGCTAGGTTCGAGCTGACGCTGAACATTGGCTGCGCTAGCGCGCGGCGACCTTGAGGGGCACCTGGGGGGGAGCCTTGGGCTCCTGCTTAAGGTCCGTGGTGCTGACTTGATGGCGGCTTCACGTGGAGGTCAGGGTGACTGACAGGGTGGGCGCGCGGTGACTGCAGCGCCGCGCGGCGGCGTGGGTTGGGACCAACCCCCCCCCAAAAAAAAAGACCGATACACTGACTTACCTCGGATGAGCCGTGAGCTGCGCTGACTAGTAGCGGTACTGCCAGATGAGGTCCATCGCGGTGCCGGTGTTGCCGATCTGGGTGCGGAGCGACCAGTTGGGGAGGAAGCGGTAGTCCACCGTGCCGGTGAAGCCCTCCTTCACGGTGTCGTCGATGCCGCTGCTGTCGGCGGCTTGATAGGTGCCTTCGAAGTAGATGGTGCTGCTGGCGCGGTAGGCGGCGGTGTACGAGGGCGCGGCCTTGCTGGTGGTGTCGGTGCGGAGCTCGACGCCGCCGAGCGGGGTGTCCGCGAGCAGCTCGTTCAGCCCCAGCGCCGCCACGCCGCCGCCCAGGTTCACCGCCGCCGAGCCAGAGCCCGCGCCGTCCGCGCCGCCCTGAGACTGTGAGGCCTCCCCGGTGGTGCTCACGCCACCGAGCATCAGCGCGATGATCTCAGGCTCAGGGAGCGGAGGATCGCTCCTTAAGTTGAGCGTGGCGTTCTTCAAGGTGCCGCGCACGTCCACGTAGACCGTGGTGCCGTCCGCCGCGCGCCACGAGGCGGTGGCGTTCAGGTGAGGGTCCAGCGGATCATCGGTGTCGAAGCTGACCATCCCGCTCTCGATCACGAAGGCCTTGCCCACCGCTGGGATGCGCCCGCCCGGCACCACCTCGATGAAGCCCTCGAGTGACAGCTTGCGCTCCAGGTACACCACGGGCTCGCCGCGCACATACACCTCCATGTCGCTGCGGGTGACGCGCACCTCTTTCCCCAGCTTCACGGGGATGATCCACAGCGTTGGGTTGTCCTCCGTGGACTCACGCGGCTCGCGGATGTGCTGCCTGATGACGACGTTGGGGTTGTCCTCCACCGGGTACACGGAGCGTGATGAGGAGCGCGGCAAGCGCGCCTCAAGGCGCTGGAGATCGATGGCGAGCTCCATCGCGTCCTCCTGACGCTCCAGCGTGAACTCGGCGTAGCCGCTGCCGGTGCCCTGGCTCACGCCCTCAAGCAAGAGCGGCACCTGGTCGATTTGGAGCCAGCCAGCGCCGCGATCAAGCGCCAGGCCGTCGAGCCTGAGATCGGCGCGGCCATGGACGTTGTCCTTGTCAGAGCGCACTCGGGCCTTGAGCCCGCTCAGGGTGATGGAGGTGCCGGCGGTGTCGCTCTTGGCGGTGATGTTCAGGCGCACGTCCTCCAGGGTGAGCCCGAGGGTCGTGATCTGCAGTAGGCCCTCGCGCACCGTCGCGCTGCCGTTCACCGCGCCACCCCAGGTGCTCGCGCTGGGATCGATAGGGTCCTCTTCACGGCGGATCGTGGCCTTGAGCTTGGCGTCGACTCGACCACCCACCTGACTGAAGAGACCGGTGAGCAGCGGCTGCAGCACCACCGCGTCGTAGTTCTTGGCGGCGAGGTCCACCTGGATGATTCCGCGCGGATCTAAGCCGGGCAAGAGCTCAGGCCAGCTGAGGGCGGTGCTCACCTTGGCCTCCACGTGGCCTTGGCCATCTTCCAGCCGCAGCACGGCCTGCGCGTCCTCCGTGGATTTGAAGCGGATGCGCCCACTGCCGAGCGACACACGGTCGATCACCGGGTTGATGACGCGCACGTCGGCGTCGAACAGCGGCAGCCCCTGCCAGCGCTGGACGCTCACGCTGCCGCTCAGGGTGGCGGCGATGTGATCGTCGGCGAACGGCGCGAAGGCGTGGAGCGGGAGATCGAGGAGATCCAGTCGGCCGCCGATGCTCCACCAATCGCCGGCGAAGCTGCGGCCTGCGAGCAGCTCCGACCAGGGGGCGTGCCCTGAGCTCCTGGCGTGGGCCACGCGCCTAGCGGCGCCGCTCGCGTCGGGGAGCGCGAGCTCGGCGGTGGCCAAGAAGTCGCCGCTCGGGGCGTCGTAGGTCGCCCGCACGGTGGCGTTGAACGGCTGCGCCAAGCGGCTCGCCTCTTGGGGGGGGCGTGCCTTGGTCGTGAACACCATCGCGTCGAAGACCGGCGCCTTCACCTGGCCGCGCACCCACAGGTCGGCACCGATCTCGCCGAGCAGCCCCTCGGGTTGGATTAGCGGAGGCAGCTCCGTGATTTGGCGCGTAGGCATCGAGAGCCGGGCCTCGATGGGGGCGTCGAGTAGCTGCGCGAGGGCGGCGCGACCACCGCTCGCCAGCGCGCTGTCGAAGTCGTAGATCGTTTTTGCGGTGAGCGTCGCGAACGGCAAATCGCGGTCGCGTAGGACGATGGTGGCGTCCACCACCCGCGTCACGGTGTTGATGTTGCCGCCCGCGCCGAGGCCGATGCCGCTGACGTTGAGCGGCTCGTCATCGCCGTTGCTCAGGCTGAAGCTGAGGTTGTGAGTTTGGGTGGTGAAGAACACGCTCGGGAGGTGCGCTGGATCGTCGCGCTTCAGGTGGACCCTCACATCGCCCGTGCCGCTGAGCGCATGAACGCCGTACGCCGCGAGCGGGAGCGCGGCGACGTCGAGGTTCAGCTCCTCCGCGTGGAGGTCGCCGGTGCCGGTGACGGTGAGCCAGGCGCGCGGCGACAGCACATCCTTCGGCAGGTCTACCTCGAAGCTTGCGCTGAGCTCGCCAAGGTTCGTCACCTGTCCTTTGGCGCTGCCCTTGAGGGAGCTCTCGTTGAGTATTCCCTGGAGGGCGAGCGAGATGCCCTCCACCCCCGCCAGCGAGCCGTCCTTGAGCTCCAGGCTCAGCTGGCCGCGTGAGCCCGCTTCGGCGAGCTCGAAGTCCCCCCAAATGGACAGCTCGCCTTCCAAAGTGCGGCGCGGCAGCCCGATCGCGTGGGAGATGGCGGAGAGATCGACCTTGCGCCCCTCCGCCGCGCCGCGCAGCGCGCCATCAGTCAGTACGGCTGACGCGGTCAGCTCGCCGCCCGCGCCCGTCAGGCTTAAGTCCTGGAGCGCGATGCATTGCTCTGTGACGCTCAGGCTGGTGGCCTTGACGAACAGCGTCGTCTCGTCGCGTGTGACGTCCACTTCCAGATCGGCCAGGCGCGTGGGTTGGCCACTGAGGGGCGGGGAGAGCTTACCGCGGGCGGTGATGGTGGGCCGGTAGTCGCCGCTCAGGGTGACCTTGAGGCGCGGCTCGAGCAGGTTGCCTGAGGCGCGCGCCTCCACGCGATCGAAGTCCAGGGGCGCGGCGCTGAGCCTTGAGCCGGACAAGGTGGCGCCGACCTTCAGCGCGTGAAGCTGGGTCACTGGGCCCGACACATTGCCTGTGAGTCGGCCCCGCCCGAGGCGCACGAAGGAGGCGTTCAGATCTTCAGCGGTGGCCTCCACGGCGGCCTTCATCACGCCCCGCTCGATGCTCCCACGCACGCTCACGTCGAGGAAGCCACGGGCGTAGCCGCGGAGCCTGGGGGAGTCTGTCAGGGCGAAGCGGCGTGCGCGGAGGTCCAGCTCGACGAGGCCGCTCGGGTGGATGATGAAGTCGCCCTTGATCGGCACGCCGGGCTCATGGATCGTCGCCTTGCCGCGGAAGCCGCTCTTGTCGAAGCTGGCGTTCCAGTCGACAAGTGGGATGTCTATCCCGGCGATGCTCGTCTGCTGGGTGCGGGCGTTCACGTCCGCCACCATCTCGCCCGCGCGGTTCCAGACCTCGACCGTCGAGGTGGCGTCGAAGCTCGTCTCGGGCGCGCCCTCCACCACGCTTCGTAGATCGACCTTGCGGAGCGTCGCGGTCAGGTCGAGCCCCAGCTCGGGCGCGAGCGTGATCGGCCCGCTCGCCTCGATCTCAGCCTGACCGACGTGCAGCGTGGCCTGGGTCTCCAGCTTGGGCAATACGCCCGCCGCCAGCACGCGCCCGGAGAGCACCTGGTGAAGCGGCCAGTCAGCGACCAGCGCGCGCATGGCCTCAGGGGTCGCCTTGGGGAGATCGAGGCGGGCGTCGAGGCGGCCAGCTTGGCTCTTGAAGAAGGCGCCGAGCTCGACGTCCCCCAGCTGCCCGTTGAAGTTCCCCCAGATCGCCCCGGGTGATTCCACGTGGAAATCTCCAGTGCCGATCGCGTCGGCGCCGGCGAGGCCCCGGAGGGTGACGCCGAAGCGGCTGACGTCGATGGTGAGCGCGTCTGGCGTCGCGACCAGGGCGCCCTTGGCGCTGACCAGGGTGAGGTCGAGCGTGGGGAGGTCACCTAGCTGGCCGCGCACGTAGGTTTGGCCGAGCTCGATGGTCGGGATCCACACGCGGATATGCCGGCTGGGCCCGCTGGATGGGCCGCCGCTCGGCGCCTTGGGCTTGGGGCTCATGGCGGCGACCAGGCTGGGGTCCCCGTCCGCGTCGGGCAGGATGTGCCAGGCGGTTCTATCCGCGCGGATATGGTTGATCACCAGGCTGGTGTTGGCGCCGCCGAACAGGGCGTCCTCTCCGAGCAACACCAGATCCGCGCGCACCCGGACGCCCTGTAGGGTGATCACCTCACGATCTTGCTCGTCGTACAGGTGAAGCTCGTCGACCTCCAGGTGCCGCGGTGAGAGGTGCCGGATCCCCACCACCTCAAGCCGCCCTTGCATCGCGCTGCCGTAGAGGTACCCAATGGTGGAGGCGAGGACGCGGCGCGCCGCGGGGCGATCCAGGTGTAGGGCGAGGCCCACCACGGAGCTGGCGGCGAATAGGGTCGCCACCACCGTCGAGCTCAGCGCGCCGGTGGCGAGCCGGACCAGCCGCGAGCGCTTCGGTGGGGGTTGACTCCTTGATGGTGGTCGCTGGCTCCTGGGCGGCACAACCGACGGGACCCGCCGCGCGACGATCAGCTTGGTCCCTGGCTTGAGAGGGTCTGGTGCGCGCTCACTACCCGGGGAGCCATCGGCATGTGTGTGCCCGTCGCCAGCGGTCCCGCCCACAGCCTCAGGCCTAGCGCGCGGCGCCACTAGAACGCCTCCCCGAGCCCGAGGTGGATCGCGATGGGCAGGCCGAGGATGGTCCCTGGATTGCCTTCCTCGGGTCGCGGGTTCGCCTCGCCGAGCTCCTGCGCGAGCGGGAGCCGGTAGCCGACGTCCGCGCGGATGGCGCCGACCGGGGTCTGGTAGCGCACCCCAGGGCCCGCCGAGAGGTGCGGGAAGTCAAAGCGGATGCTGGCGACTTCGCTCGTGACGTCTGAGGCGTCTAAGAACAGGGCACCTGATAATGACGGGGTCACGTCGAAGCGCGCCTCAAGCGAGGTCTCCCACAGCGTGAGCCCGCCGAGCGGGCGCCGCCGCGTGCAGCGGCTCGGGAGCGAGTCACCGGCGCAGTCGGTCTCGTTGGGGATGAGGAAGCCAAGCACGCCGTGGGGCCCTACTCCTCGGTAAGGGTAGCCGCGATTCGAGGTGGGGCCACCGGAGAAGAAGCCACGGAACAGCAGCAACTGCTGGTTTCTGATCACCGCGGGGTCATTGATGTCCGGCGGCCCACGGCTGAAGGCCGACTCATAGTTTGAGGGGAACAGGAAGCCAAAGCTGGTGCGTAAGGCGAGCACGACCCGTCGCGAGAGGGATTTGTAGAAGCTTGCCTCGGGGCGCAGCCGTACGTCCGAGGCGTCCCCGCCGAACAGGTGCCCCGCGACCTGCACCGCCGCTCGCAGCGTGAGGCCATCTCGCGGAGCCATGGGGCGGTCCCGGAAGTCAACCACCGCCACCAGCTCTGGGAAGGAGACCACCAGCTCGTCTACGCCGTCCCGCAGATCTTTGTCGTTATATGAGAACGGGAAGCTCGCCTGAAGATTGTAAGAGGGCCTGAGCACCACGTGCTGGGAGAAGAAGGCGCGCTCTAGGCCAGTGCTGAAGCGCACCTCGTTGAATCCTACGAGGTTAGAGTCTCGGTCGTCGGTCTCACCCTCATAGAGCAGCGGGTAGCGCAGGTACTCGGTGGTGAGGATGCCGCGCGTGCGCCCCTCAAGGAACGAGGGTTGGGACAGCTCGGAGCGTACGGTGGCCTCGAACAGCAGCCGACTAGGGCCCTGCACGGATGACTCACTCGACGGCACACGCGTGGGGAAGAACACCACGCCGGGCTGGGCGTCGAGGGCGAGGCGCCGGAGCCCACCCAAGAAGTTGCGGTGCTCCCAGCCAGCCCTGAGGTGTGATGAGAGCCGCAGCGAGTCGAAGCGCACACCGCCGCCGAGCTTTATCGCGCGCAGGTGGCTCGGGCGCACGATGATCGTGATCGGCACCTTGCCGCTCTCGGGCTTGGTGGTGTCCTGTCGGACATCCACCGTAGCGAACACCCCGAGCTCCACCAAGGCGGTCTGCGCGGCCTCCAAGTCGGCGTGGGAGTAGGCGTCCCCCTCGCGGATCTTGATCGCGGAGCGCAGCACGTCCTCTGGTAGGTCGTCGTGCCCCTGGAGGTGGATCTTGCCGTACCTAGCGAGGGGGCCGGGCTGCACCTTGAAGATCGCCGTGGCGCTGTGGTTCGCGATGTCCACCATCGCCTTGGCGTCCACGGTCACGAAGGCGTAGCCCATATCGGCGAGCGCCTTGCCGACCCCGAGCTTGCTCTCCTCGAAGCGCGCCTCATCGAAGATCACGCCTTCGCGTAGGCTGACAGCGCGTAAGGCGGTCATGCCCCCCGGAGTGCTCTCCACACCCGTCACGGAGTACTGACGGAAGATGACTGGTGAGCCTTCTTCCACGCGGATTTGTACGTGAACGTGGCGCTCCTTGACGCGGATCACGCGCGCGGCGGTCACCTTCGCCTCGTAGTAGCCGCGGGCGCGGTAGTAGCGCTCGACGCGCATCAGGTCGCGCGCGAGCACGTCTTCATCGAACACCTCGTACTCGAAGACCACCCCCTCCCAGATCCCGAGGAAGCGCGTGGAGGCGGTGGTGGATAAGCCAGCGAGCAAATCGCTTGGGTCCACCACGCGGGCGTTCTCAACCTCAACGCCGCTCACCACGCTACGCCCGCTGGGGTAGCTCTTGCTGCAGCCGAGCGTGACGGTCAGGCTGAGCGATAGCGCGACGACGAGCCAGCTCAGCGCGCCGCGCTGGCGTGGCCCCGCTGACCCTGTGGCGCGCTGGGCGTCACCCACGGGCCCGGGGAGGCTGTGAGGCGGCGCGCGCCTGCGTCGGGGACGCCCAGGCGTGATCTTCCCGCCTGCCTGGGGCAGGGTGGACACCCAAGCTGACTACTTCTTCATGCCGGGGAGCGTGCCCGGCCCAGCGGGCTTCTCCAGATACTCGAGCTTGTCGAGGGTCATCACGCCCATGATGGGGTTGGCCTCGGTGCCCGTGGTGTGGCGCGAGTAGGTGCCGCCATAGGTGCCGGTGATCCGCACCTTGGCGCCCGTGTTGGGGATGGGGTTGGGGATGGCGATATCGAAGCGGACATCTTTGTGATCCTCCGCGTCGTCCTTCTTGTACTTCTCAACCGCGTCGTAGATGTTCGCGAAGTTCGAGGCCCAGCCCATCACCTTGACGGAGTCCTTCTCCGCCGCGTCCTTGGTGTCGCCTACCCAGAAGGCCGGCACGGGCGGATCGCAGTCGTCGCCGTCCGCCTTGCCCGTCTTGTGGACGGCGCAGGGGGGCGCCTCACCGAGGTTGGTCTTGGTGATGTAGCCGACCAGCTTGATCTCCTTGTCCGCCACGTCCTTGTTGTGGACTCGGCTGCGCAGGGAGTAGCTGGCGCCCCACACGGTGTAGTCCTCACCGTTCTTCAGCGGCTTCTGAGGGACGTTCGGCACCGCCGGCAGGCTGGCGGGGACGCTCGCGGCTCCGCGAGGCGTGTACTTGACTTCGTCGCCGCCGCAGCCAAGAGAGAGCGGGCTGAGGCAGAGCGGAACGAGGAGGAGACGAGCGCTTCGGTACATGGGATCGCAATACCTTCCTGAGGCCTGTATTGCCGAGCTATCACGGCCGGCGCCTGACTCGCAAGGGGCGCCTAGATGAGGCACCCTCACTCTCCTGTGCAATTTCACTCAAGATGGAAGCTCGCACCGTCATCGTAGGGGACGTCCATGGTTGCGCCGATGAGCTGGCCTCGCTCGTGGGTGAGGTGGGGCGTCAGCCGGGGGACCGCTGGGTGTTCGTGGGGGATCTGGTCGGCCGAGGCCCAGATACGCCTGGGGTGCTCGAACAGGTGCGGCAGCTCGGCGCCCAGGTCACCTTGGGGAACCATGAGCACCGGGTGCTGGCTGCCTATGAAGCGCGTGAGGCGGGGCGCTCGGGGCCGAGCCTAGGGCCGGGGCACCTGGCGCTGCTCGATCGTCTGGGCCCTGAAGATTGGGCGCTGCTGCGCGCCATGAAGCCCTACCTGGAGCTGCCCGAGCACGGGGCCTTGGTGGTGCACGCTGGGCTGGACCCGCGGCTGCCGCTCCCGGCGCAGCAGCTCGAGGTGCTGATCCACATGCGCAGCTGGGACTACGGCGAGCCCAGCGCACGTTTCCGTGAGGAATCTTGGGCCCACGACTACGCCGGACCGGTCCACGTGGTGTTCGGTCACAACGCCCGGCTCGGGCTCCAGCTGCACCCCCACGCCACGGGGGTCGACAGCGGCTGCGTGTACGGTGAGCAGCTGACGGCGCTGGTGCTCGGCCCAGGCGAGCGCCCGTTGCCGCCCGCTGAGCGCCGGCGGCAGATCCATCAAGTGAAGGCGCGGCGTCAGTACTACGGAGGCTAGCCTGGGTGCGTGACAGGCGATCGGCGCGCCGTTACCCTGTGGCCATGCGCCCTTCACTCTGCTTGGTCGCGCTCACCGCGCTCCTCCTCCCAGCCTGTGGCTCGAGCGACGATTCGGGGGGTGGGGGTTCCGGCGGTTCCGGCGGCAGCGCAGCCTCTGGTGGCGCGGGTTCTGGTGGCGCCGCGGGCACGGGGGGCAGCGCGGTCGCTGGCGCTGGAGGCGCTGCCGCTTCGGGTGGCTCGGCAGGCACGGCGGGCAGCGGCGGTGTGCCCCAGGTGCCGCTGGGTGAGCCGATTGAGATCCCGAGCGCGCAGCACGGCGAGTGGGTGTGGATCGAGATGCCTGAGATGAAATGCTCGGACGGCACCATGGGTGGCTTCGCGGTCAACTTCATCGAGGACCGGAGTGAGCTCGTGATTTACCTACAGGGCGGCGGCATTTGTTTCGATGCCCTGACTTGTAGCGTGAGCGGCGCGCCGAGCACGGTGGGCGCCGATCCGCTCCGCACCGCCCTCGACGGAGCGATCCGCGAGCACCGGGGGATCTTCGATCGCGACGATCCGAATAACCCGCTCCGCGGCAGCAACTTCATCGTGGTGCCGCACTGCACCGGCGATCATCACACCGGCAATCAGCTCTCGACCTACGGCGGCAAAGACTATCACCACGTCGGGTACACCAACATGACGCGCGTGCTTGAGCGCGCCGTGCCCACCTTCCGTGACGCCTCTCGGGTGGTCCTCTCCGGCTTCAGCGCGGGCGGCGTCGGCATCACCGCCAACTACCATCAGCTCGCGACTGCCTTCGAGTCCGTGGGGCAGAGCCCACCCTACCTGGTGATCGACTCGGGTCCCTTCATGCGACCTGACTACCTGTCACCAGCGGCTCGCGAGAACCTGCGCGAGAGCTGGGGGCTCGACGGCACCGTCGGCAGCTTCTGCCCCGCCTGCTTCACCGAGGGCTTCCACGACCTGTATCGTCGCAACGCTGAGCTCCACCCAGGGCTCCGGAGCTCGCTCCTCTGCAACACGCGCGACAGCGTCGTGGTCACCCTTTACACCGTGTTGAACCTCACGAGCGGTGGCTTCAGCGCCGCCAAGATGGAAGCCGGGATGAACGATCTAGCGGACTATCAGGCGTCGATCGCCGCCGAGTTCGCCCCGGGCGCGCACCGCGTGTTCTACGTCGACGGCACGGAGCACGGGCTGCTCAACATCAAGCCCCTCTCGGGCTCACCTGGCTTGTCAGGGTTCCTGACAGGGCAGCTCGGCGACGGTGATTGGCAGAGTGTCCGACCGTGAGCCGCGGCGCGCAGGCTGACGAGGGGCTGAGCGCTTCAATCAGGGTCGCTGGCCAGGCGGCGCGCGCGCCAAACGATGAGTCGTGGGCCGCTCACTCAGGCTGTGTGGTGAGCCAGCGCTCAAGGCCGCGCGCGGCGTGGGCGCCGTCCCCCATCAGGTCCAGGTAGGTCTGGGGTCGCTCGCGACGGAGCGCGTCAGCGCGCGCGTAGCCCGCGCGCTCGAGCTCGGGCATCAGGCGCACCAGCTCGCTGACGAGCAGCGCCTGGGTGGCTTCGAGGCGCGTGAGGAGCTCGCCCCCTGAGCCTGCGCTCCCAGGCGCGGCCAGCTCGAGGCGCCGCGCGCGCCCCAGCACCTCCGCGCTGTGCCCATAAAACTTGAGCCGCTGCACCGCGATCAAGAGCCCCGCGTCGGGCGACAGCGCGAGACCGCGCGTCAGGGCGTCGTACATGCTGCGCTCGTACAGGACGCGCCGCATGAGCACGTCGAGCGCCGCGTGGAGCGCCGGCCGCGCGCTCAGGTCCCCCGCGTACAGGCGCAGCACCGCCTCCGTGAAATGCAGTCCGCCGCAGTGGTGCCCGAAGATCCCGCGCTTGTCCTGCTTGGCGCGGTGGAGCGCCCCGCCGAGCTCGAAGGCGCGCTCGGGCGGCCCTTGGTAGTCGGCGATGACCTGGGTGGCCTCGGTGAGGTGCCGGAGCGCGCCAGCTCGCAGCGCCGCGCGCAGCGCCTCGGCCTTGGGCCCCTCGGCGTGGAGCGTCAGCGCGATGAGCCAGGGGGAGTCGACCCACTCGGCCTGCTTCTCCGGTGGGCGCGCGTTCGCCAAGCTGGCCTCCAGCCAGTCAGCGAGGCTGACTTCACCGCTCGGCGTGCGGAGGCGCGTGTCCTTCGGCACCCCCACGTCGAGCAGGGTGGCGAGCACCGAGTGCGGGTGCGGCTCCCCAGGCGACAGCTCGGTTCCGCGCGGAAACAACCAGCCTACCCCGTCGCGCTGGAGCTTGGCGCCGATCCGCGTCAGGGCGCGTTGCCAGAGCTGAGACGTGTGGGGCTGCTCGCCCGCTGGGAGCTCGCTGCTCAGGGCGATCAAGCCGTGGCTCAGGGCCCATGGACTCTCGGGGCCCGACAGGTCCGAGCGGACAGCGTCTTGTAGGGCGCGCCGGGTCGTCTCTGCCTGGGCTCGGGTCGGGGGTGGGTTGGGCACCGCGCTACTCGCGCCTGGCGCGTCGCCCGGTCCACCGTCGTCTGCCCCTGCCTGCCCATGGCCATCCGCGAGCGGAGCGCTCGCCCCAGGTGCCGCCTCCGCGGCGCTCGCGCTGGGCAGCGGCCCCCCGAGTGTGCCCGCTTCATGATGACGCGAGAGCTCTAGGTACACCCCGGCGCAGGCGGCGCCCACCAGGAGGTAAACGAAGTTTCGGCTACGAGGTTCCACGGCGGTTTGGCTGGAGGTGACGCGGGTGAGCGGTATACACCGGGGCGCGCGGTCATTCACCCGCGCGGTGGAGCGCGAGTGACAGGGAGACTACGGATCGCGGTGGAGGGGCTCAGCGAGGGGGAGCTCACGCTGCCTGACGCGGCCTCGCGCTACGTCGCCCGCGTGCATCGCGCGCGGGTGGGGGATCGGCTGGAGCTGTTCGATCCGGCGCGGGGTGAGCGTGCCGAGGCCGAGGTGGTGGCGCTGGGGCGCGCCGTCCGTTGCTTGGTGCAGGCGGTGGAGCAGGCCCCTGACGTGGGGGCGCTGCCGGTGCGCTTGGCGCTCGCGCTCGGGAAGGGGGACAAGCCTGAGCAGGGGGTTCGTGACGCCACCGCGCTTGGGGTGCGGGAGGTGGTGCTGCTCACCAGCGCGCGGGTGCAAGGGGCGCGGCGCGGCCCGGAGCGCCCTGAGCGCCTGCGGGCGGTGGCGGCTTCGGCCGCGCGGCAGTCAGGGCGCGCGACCATCCCTGCCATCAGCGGGCCGATCGCGCTCGAGCGCTGGGCGGGTGAGCTGCCCGCGCCCACGCTGCTCTTGGATCCGCGCGGTGACGCCTCCCTGCTCGGCGCGCTGAAGCAACTGACACCGGGAGGCGGGGCGCTGATCACCTTGTTGATTGGCCCTGAGGGTGGCTTCAGTGACGATGAGCGCGCGCGCTTGGTGCAGGCGGGAGCACACCCGGTGCGCCTCGGTGCTCACGTGCTGCGCACGGAGACGGCCGTCACCGCGGCGCTCGGCGCGGTGGTGGCGTACTTCGGTGCGCGGTGAGCGCCTTGCGAGTGCTCCGGTGCGCGGTGAGCGCCTTGTGAGTGCGCGGTGAGCGCCTTTTGAGTGCGCGGTGAGCGCCTGTGAGTGCGCGGTGAGCGCACCTAGTTCGGTACACTGACGAGGCGCTCCAGGGTCTGGAGCACGGACGTCATGCTGAGGGTCCTAGGCGCTTCACGCGACGCTGCCGAAGGTGGGGGGAGGCGGCGTGTGGTCGCTGAGCGGAGACCGAGGGTGCTTCGGGGCGGCCTTGGTGCTCTGCATGCGGCAGGTGGCGTGGAAGATCCACATGGCGATCAGGGCGGGGACGAGGGCGATCAGCAGGCTCATGGGGACTCCGATAGAGCAACCGCCGTGCCGGCTCGGGGCAGCGAGGCGCGGGGAGTGAAGCGCGATCCTGCGGGGTGCGCGCGGATTGGGCCAACAAGGGGCGCAGCATGCTGCACCCCTACCTGTTGGTGCAGTCCGCGGCGCGCTGGACCAGGCGTGTGGCCAGTGTGCTGCGCCCCCACCTGGTGTGCCGACCGCGGCGCGCTGGACCACGGCGTGTGGCCATGGGGCCACGCGATGGCTCGGAGCGCCGCGTGATCGCGATCGGTGGTGGGTGATCGCGATCAGCTCAAGCCAGGGCCGTCACGGGCACAAGAGCGCCTGCACGGTGGGCTCGCGGTGCCGTCCGGGGCCGCGCAGTGGGGGCGAACCGGCTCTTCGATGCCTCCTGGGACCACCCGACGCTGTTCAGGGCTGCGCAGAGACGCCCGTGAGGACGAGGACCGTGGCCACGGCGCCGCTCGACACATGAACCGCGCCTTTGGGTGACCCGACTCCGTGCACCAAGAGGGAGTCGAACCCCACCCTCGACACAAGTCTGGACGAGGAGCCCGTGCACCAGGAGGGAGTTGAACCCCCCATTCCTCACACTGAATGGCTGTTCATGTGAATAATCGTCGGTAAATTACGGCAAAAACCGCTTCAAGTCGAGTTGTTGACAGCTTGTGGCGTGACCCGTAGCTTCGGCCACCTGTGGGAAGAAGTGGGGCCTAGTGGTGCTCTCTCCCATGGAATGGAAAACGAAGGATGTTCCGCGGGCAGTTCGTGCAGAAGATCGACCTCAAGGGTCGCGTCAGCATGCCTGCGCGCTTTCGCGAGACGCTGGCGAGCGCGGGGGACGCCCGCTTCATCCTGACCCCCGCGCCGTTCGACCCTTGCCTGCACGTGTTCGGCCTGCGCGCGTGGGAGGAGATCGAGCGCAAGATCAGCGAGCTGCCGAGCCACGACCGCCACGTGGTGCGTTTCCGCAGGCAATACGTCTCGGCGGCGGTGGAGTGCGAGACGGACGGCAGCCCGTTCAAGACCTGGCTGACCGGCGCGTGCTCATCCCCCCGCACCTGCGTGAGCGCGCGCGCCTTGAGCGCGACCTCTTGTGGGCGGGCATGGGCAAGAACGTCGAGCTCTGGTCCAAGGACGAGTGGGAGCGCGCACTCGACATCAGCCCTGACGATGAACAGGCGTACCAGCGCGCCGTGGAGCAGTTCCCGCTATGAACTTAGGCGAACTCATCCTCCCCGAAGTGGAGCCCCAGATGCACCTCACCGTGATGCGTTCCGAGATCGTGGAGGGGCTGTCGCCTCAGCCTGGTGGGGTGTACGTCGACTGCACCGCCGGCGGCGGTGGTCACGCGGAGGCGCTGCTCGAGGCGGGCCCGCTCAGCCGCGTGGTGGCCTTCGACCGCGACGTGGAGGCGGTGGCGCGCGTGCGTGAGCGCCTGGCGCCGTTCGGTGAGCGCGCGACGGTGGTGCACACCGACTTTGAGGGGATCGAGGCGTGGCTCGCGCACGCAGGGATCGCTCAGGTGGACGGGCTGGTGGCTGATCTCGGCATCAGCAGCTTCCAGATCGATGACGGCGAGCGCGGCATGAGCTTCCGCTTCAGTGGGCCGCTCGACATGCGGATGGATCAGACGCGCGGGCCGACCGCGCAAGAGCTGATCGCGAGCCACAGCGCCGAGGAGCTGGCGAACATCATCTACCGCCTGGGTGAAGAGCGCCGCTCGCGGCGCGTCGCGCGCTGCATCAAGCAGGCGGAGGAGGCCGGCGAACTCAGCACCACCGCCGATCTGCGTCGCGCGGTGGTGCGCGCGGTGGGGCCGCGTCGCGTGGGCGGGGTGGACCCGGCGACGAAGACCTTCCAGGCGCTGCGCATCGCGGTGAACGATGAGCTCGGTCAGCTCACCAGCCTGGTCGCGATGGCGTCGCGGATTTTGAAGCCGGGCGGCGTGGCGGCGTTCATCGCCTTCCACTCGCTGGAGGACCGCATCGTGAAGCGGGCGCTCATCGGCGACGCGTGGGAGCGACTGACCAAGAAGCCCATGCTCCCGACGGAGGCTGAGCGCGCCGAGAACCCACGCTCACGCACCGCCAAGCTGCGGCTCGGGCGGCGCGTGGCGGCGGACGAGGAGGGCGAGGGGTACGGCGGCGGCGCGTATGAAGATGAGGGCGACGATGGCTGAGGCGCGGGCCTGTTTCCGTACGGAGCGAGCGGCGTGAGGCGCTCCTCCGCGCGCCCGTTCATGGTGCTGTGGCTGCTGGCGGTGGCCGCGGCCACCAGCGCCTTCGTACTCTACCTCAGCTTGCGGGTGGAGTCGGTGGAGCTCGGCTACTCGCTGGGCCGCGCCCACGCCCGCGTGGCGCGCCTGCGTGAGGTGAAGCGCGTGCTTGAGCTGGAAATCGCGAGCCACAAGACGCCGGAGCGCGTGGACTTGGTGGCGCGCACCCTGCTCGGGATGAGCGAGCCGAGCCCTGAGCGCATCTTCCCGGCGGGTCCGCTGCCGAGCGGCGCTGACGCCGAGGACGAGGAAGAGGCGCAGGGTGAAGCAGGCCCCTCGGTCGCCTCGGAGCTGCCATGAGGTGGTGGAAGCGTGCTCCGCGCGCCGGCGAGGGTGAGCCCTCGCGAGGCGGTCAGCCCTCACGAGGTGGCGCGCGGCAGCGTCAGACCAGCGCGCCGCCGCCCCCCTTGAAGAACCGGCCCCTGCCCCCCGCCGAGAATCCCCGTGGAAAACCCACCAAGCGAGCGCGCCAGGCCTTGATGATGCCGACCACGCCTGAGCGCCGCCGCGGCATCGCGAGGCGCATCGGCGTCCTGTGCGGCGTGCTGGCCGCCGTCTTAGGCCTCGTGCTCTCCTCTGGGTACACCCTGATGGTGAGCGACGGTGACGTGTGGCGTGAGGTGGCGGAGAAGCAGCGGCAGCGGCGGCTCCACGTGCAGCCCAAGCGCGGCACGGTCTACGACAAGAACGGCTCCGCGCTGGCGGTGAGCGTGGAGGTGCCGAGCGTGAGCCTCGACGCCATTGAGCTGATGCGCGGCGTGCCGCGCGATCGTGAGCCTGAGGTGGCGCGCGCCGCGGCGGTGCAGATCGCCGCCGCGCTCAGCCTAGACCCCGCCAAGGTGGAGCGGCGCATCCTCCAGAAGCGTCGCTTCGCCTGGCTCAAGCGCCGGATCAGCGCCGAGGAGGCGGATAAGGTGCGCGAGCTCTCGTCGCGCGATCGCGGCAAGGCGCGGATCCAGGGGCTCTTGGTGCAGGGTGAGGGGCGCCGCTACTACCCGCGGCGTGAGCTGGCGGGGCCGCTGCTCGGCTTCGTGGCTCCAGACGGTGAGGGCAAAGACGGCCTGGAGGTGAGCCTGAACGAGGAGCTCGCCGGCAGCGTGGAGCAGCTGAACGGCCTGCGCGATCGCTCCGGGCGCCTCTTGTTCGCTGACGGGGTCGCCGACGAGCAGGCGCTGGCGGGACACAACGTGTACCTGACTATCGATCAGCATCTCCAGTACGTCGCTGAGCGGGAGCTCGCGGCCGCCGCGCGGACCTATGAGGCGTCGGGAGGCAGCGTGGTGGTGGTGGAGCCGGACACCGGCGCCATCTTGGCGATGGCCAGCTGGCCTGGCTATAACCCCAACGATTACCGTGAGAGCGAGGCCGGGCAGCGCCGCGATCGGAGCCTGAACGACCGCTTCGAGCCGGGCTCCACGATGAAGATCTTCACCATCGCCGCCGGGCTCTCCTCAGGCGCGATCCAGCCTACTCAGCGCCTCTACTGTGAGAAGGGGCTGATGGCGGAGGAAAACGTGACCATCCGCGACACCCACCCCGCGGAGTGGCTCAGCATCAGCGAGGTGCTCGCCTATTCCTCGAACATCTGCTCCGCGAAGATCGGCCTCTCGATGGGCGGCAACAAGCTTTACGATGCCCTACGTCGCTTCGGCTTCGGGCAGGCGACGGGGCTGCCCTTGCCCGGTGAGTCGAGCGGGACGCTCAGGCCCCGCGGCAGGCCGTGGGTGCAGGTGGAGACGGCGGCGGCCTCCTTCGGGCAGGGCATCAGCGCGACCAACCTACAACTCGCGATGGCGACCGCCGCGATCGCCAACGGCGGCAACCTGATGGAGCCGATGATCGTCAGCCGGGTCACGACAGCGAGCGGCGAGCTGGTGCGTGAGTCGGTGCCGAAGGTGCGGCGGCGGGTGGTCTCGCGCACCGTGGCGCGCACGGTGGCCGAGATGATGGTGAGCGTCACCGAGGGCGAGGGGACCGGCACCGAGGCCGCTGTCGATGGCTTCGAGGTGGCCGGTAAGACCGCCACCGCGCAGAAGACAGATCCTGCCACCGGGCGCTACTCGATAGACCACTACGTCGCGTCATTCGTCGGCTTCGTCCCGGCACGAAACCCCCGGATCGCGATCGCCGTCATGCTCGACGAGCCGATGGTTGACCACGCGGGCGGCGCGGTGGCGGCGCCGATCTTCCGCCGCGTGGCGTCCTCCGCCCTGAAGTACAAGGGCCTCACCCCGAAGGGCACCCAGCGCGCCGACGTGACCAAGCTCGGTAGTGAGCCGGACCCTGCGCAGGCGGTGATCGAGGCGCTGCGCCGAGAGCGCGGCCTCACGCCAGGGGTGCAGGAGGTGGCGGCTGGCAAGCCAGGACGCGGACAAGTCAAGGTGCCTGACATGACCGGCTGGCCCGCGCGTGAGGTGGTGCTGAAGCTCGGCGAGCTGGGCGTGAAGGGCAAGCTCTCGGGGACGGGCCTGGTGGCGCGTCAAGAGCCGCCGCCCGGCAGCGTGCTGGATCAGGGCGGGGAGCTCGTGGTGGCGCTCGAGCCGGCGAGGTAGCGAGTGCCACCGGAAGGCTCGGACCGTCCGTCGTCTCCGCCCGGTGAGGTAGGACAACTGACTACCTGTGCGGAGCTGCCGCCAGGCCTGGCCGAGCCACCTAGCTCAGCACCAGGTGCCGCCACCCTCAGCGAGCTCGCGGCGCTGCTCATCGATCTGGAGCCGCGCCTGAGCGGCAGCGGGGACGTGAAGGTGAGCGGCCTCACGCAAGACTCGCGTCGCGTCGCGCCTCATGATCTCTTCATCGCACGGGAAGGGCTGCGCCAGAGCGGCCTCGCTCACGTGGCCGACGCCGCCGCGAGGGGAGCGTCAGCTATCCTGACTGATGCACAGGGCGCGCTCTCGCTCCCGCTCCCGGTGCTCCAGGTGAGCCACGCGCGGCTGGCGCTGGGCCGCGTCGCCGAGCAGCTCCTGGGCTGGCCCAGCCGCCAGCTGCCGCTCGTCGGCATCACCGGCACCAACGGCAAGACCACCACCGCCTGGCTATGTCAACGCGCCTTCGAGGAGGCTGGGCTCAGCACCGCGCGGCTCGGCACGCTCGGCTACAGCCTGGGCGATGAGCTCACCCCATCACCGCTCACCACACCCGAGGGCGATCAAGTGAGCCATTACCTCGCGCGCGCGCTGGAGCGCGGCGCGCGCGTGTTCGTGATGGAGGCGTCGAGCCACGCGCTCGAGCAGCGGAGGGTGGACGCGCTGGCCTTCCGCTTAGCGGTGTTCACCAACCTGTCTCAAGATCACCTCGACTACCACCCGACGCTCACGTCCTACGCGGAGGCCAAGGAGCGCCTGTTCTTCGAGCTCTCGCCTGAGCTCAGCGTGATCCACGTGGGGGACGCCCACGGCGCGGGGCTCGCCGCGCGCCTCAGGAGCGCGGGCCGTCGGGTGCTCACGGTGGGGCGCGCTGAGGGCGCGGACATCCGCCTCCTGAGCTCACACGTCACGCCCCTCGGAACGTACGCCGCGCTCCAGGTGCTGGGTGAGGCGCACGAGCTCGTGACGCCGCTCGTGGGGGAGCACAACCTGGAGAATCTCCTCTGCACCTTGGGGGTAGGCGTTGGGCTCACCCTGTGCGCCCGGCCAGGCGAGGCCACCCTAGAGCTCTCCGCGCTGCTCGCCGCGCTCAGCCGCGTCAGCTCGGCGCCGGGCCGGCTCGAGCGCTGTGACGGCCCGGACGACGACATCACCGTGCTGGTCGACTACGCCCACACCCCCGACGCGCTCGAGCGCGTGCTGCTCACGTCACGGGCGCTGCTCACCCAGGCGGGCGGCGCTGGGCAGCTCACCTGCGTCTTTGGTTGCGGCGGCGATCGCGATCCGATGAAGCGCCCGCTGATGGGGGAGGTGGTGGCGCGCAGCGCGGACCGCGCCATCGTCACGAACGACAACCCGCGCTCCGAGTCGCCGCAGGCGATCGCTGACATGATTTTGCCCGGATTCGAGGCGCATGCCAGAAGGCCTGAGGTGATCCTCGATCGTGCTCTCGCCATCGCCGTAGCGCTCCGTGAGGCGGCGCCAGGGGACGTGGTGCTGATCGCGGGGAAGGGGCACGAGCCGTATCAGCTGATCGGCGATCAGGTGCTCTCCTTCGACGATCGCGCTGAGGCTCGCGTGGCCTTGGCGGAGCGCAGGGCGCGGCGCCAGGCGTCGTCCAAGGACGCCCCGTGAGCACCCCGATCCCGCCCAATGAGGCCAGCTTCAGCCTGGAGGAGCTGCTCGGGGCGACGTCGGGTCAGCTAGTAGTCAGTGGGGCTGCCTTGTCGACGACCCAGGTGGTGCTCGACTCCCGGCGCGCGGGCCCGGGCGCGCTGTTCGTGGCGCTGCGCGGCGAGCGCTTCGACGCGCATCAGTTCCTACCTCAAGTCGCCGAGCTAGGCGCCGCGGTGGCGCTGGTCGAGGAGCCACAGCCAGCGCTCAGCTCGCTCACCCAAATCCAGGTGCCCTGCACCCTCACGGCCTTGGGCGACGTGGCGCGCGCGCATCGCCTGCGCTGGGGAGGGCTCGTGCTCACGGTGGCCGGTTCCGCGGGGAAAACGACGACCAAGGCTTGCGTAGCGGCGGCGCTCGAGGCCCTGCTCCCTGGCGCGGTCCACTGTGAGCGCGGGAACCTGAACAACCGCGTGGGCGCGCCGATGGTGCTGCTCCGCTGCCAGCCTCACCACCAGATCGCGGTGGTGGAGGTGGGGACCAATCAACCGGGGGAGGTCGCTGAGCTCACGCGCATCGCTGCGCCCGATCTCGCGGTGCTGACCCGCATCGACTACGAGCACAGCGAGGGCCTGGGCGAGCTGGACGCGATCGAAGCGGAGGAGGGCGCGGCCCTGCTCGGCCTTCGCCCGAATGGCGTGGCGATCGGCAATGAAGATGACCACCGCGTCCGCCGGCAGTTAGATCGGGGGGTTGGGTTGCGCCGGGTGAGCTACGGGCAGGAGCCGTCTTCCGACTACCGGCTCATCAGCCGCACTCCCTTGGGGCACACGGGCGCTCGGCTTGAGGTCTCGTGCGCCGCAGAACAGTCAGCTAGCCCTACCGTCATCACCCTTGAGACCCCGCTGCTCGGCGCGCCCGGCGCGCTCGCCACCCTGGCCGCGCTCGCCGCAACAGACGCCGTGGCGGCGCTGCTACAGCGGCCCCGGGTGAGCCCCCAGGCGCTGAGCACAGCGCTCCAGGTGCCGCAGGTGATCGAGCCCGGTCGCCTCGCAGCCCAAACCCTGAGCGATGGCAGCCTGCTCCTCGACGACAGCTACAACTCGAACCCGGGCAGCGTGCTGTCGTCGCTCGCCGCCGCTCATGAGCTTGCCACGGCGCGCGGCGCGCGGC
>CAYQAC010000016.1:0-45104 GCA_964415255.1 uncultured Polyangiaceae bacterium
TCAGCGACGCCGGGGAGACAGGCGGCGGGGTGGGTGTGCAGCCTCTGGGCATGCGGAAGATGGAGGCGGAGGCGGGGAGGTGCCTCGCGCAGGTTGAGGCGTCGGGGCAGTCGCTTGCGGCGTGGGCGCGGAGCCGTGGTGTCGACGCGCACTCGCTGTACGGGTGGAGGGAGGCACATTCAGGCGCGGGGTGCATCCTGGTGTCGCTGATCGGTCACGCCGCTCTAGCCGCTGATGAGACTGAGGTAGGGGGTACGTTGGCCCCCTAGCGGGTGTCGTGCGCTTCGAGCGGTGAATTACGGCCCGGCGTAGGCGCCCATTGCCCTGCAGGCGCTCCCTGGGGTGGTGTCGAAGTTCCCCGCTTCGGGGTCGATGAACGACGGCGTGGCCTCGATGGATGTCACGTCGAAGCCGAGCGCCCGCCAGCCCTCCAGATTGACCTGGGCGCCCATCGTGCCGTAGCTGCCGCCGTTGGCGGCAAACAGCGCGAAATGGAGGGCGCCTTCGGTGTTGGAGTAGCAGTTTCGTTCGAAGTAGAGCTCGGGCACGGTCTTCGTGTAGAGCGCGTCCGAAGCGTACGGCCCAATGACGATCGTCCCGCTCTCTTGGCTCGCGGCCGTGCGCGCCTCCACGACGAGGTTGTCTGTAAAATCGAGGTCAGCGGGATCGTCGAAGCCGCTGCCGCTGTAGCTCGACGTTGGATCCAAGGAGAGCGGCTCTACCCGCACGAGCGTATTGAACGAGAACCTTTGGTTGGTCTGGTGGGTGGGGCCGCCAAAGTCGCGGCTCACGAGCCCCGCGCCGTCGACGATCAGGTTGTGATGGATGTGCGAGTGCTGTGTGCCGGTGCCAATCGCGAAGAAGCGACAGCTGCGAAGCTCGTTGTGGTTGACCTCGAAGACGGCGCTCGCATCGGTGGCGGCGTGTTTGTACTTGATGCAGCCGCCGGTCTTGTCTGCGGTGGGCGCCGGCGTCTGATAGACGAGGTTGTGGTGGATGTGGAGGCCGCCGCCCGCGAACGCGACGATGTTGGAGCTGTTCTCGGTCGCCCTGCCGCCCGTGTCCGCGTTGGTCCGATCGTAGTTGTCGTGGATGACGCTGCACGCGAGCTCTGCCTGTCTGGCGCCGAGGAAATGGACGCCGGCGATGTTGTCGTTATCGACGCCGTCGGTGTCGTGCACGTGCACGCGCCGCAACGTGACTCTGCCTGATTCGGCGATCCAAATCCCAGATTGGTAGGCGCCGGCGACCTCGACGCCTTCGATGACAAAGCCCTCGGATTGCAGCACGTAGATCCCGAGGGCGCGCGTGCTTGGCGCGATCACCGGGGCCTCCCCTGGGTAGGCCTTGATGTGGATCGGGTTCGCTGACGCATCGATCCCACGAAACATGGCGACGCTGATCATGCCGTTATAGTTGTAGGTGTCGGTGAACGCGCCGCTGCGAAGATAGAGCCAATCACCAGGGCGCAGCGAGATCGCCGTGGCGGGCTGCGCGGTCGAGCCCCGCTCGCCTGGCGTGCCGTAGTACGAGACGACGTTCGCGAACGAGCGCCAGGGGCTGTCGAACGATCCGTCACCGCTCGCGTCGTCGCCTGCCTCCGGATCAAGATAGAAGCAACGGCCACCGCCGGTCGCCTCGCAGAGCGGGCTGGCAGGTGCGGGAGGCGCCGCGCACGCGGTCGTGTTCGGGCCGATCTCCCCGCTCGCCGGGGGTAGCGCGGCGTCGGCGCTGGCGTCAGCTCCACCGTCAGAAGGTACGTTCGAACCGTCTACGACCGCGCCATCGTTCACCGTGCTGCCGCCGTCCAGAACCGCACTGTCCACGACCGCCCCGTCCACGACCGCCCCGTCCGGCGCGTCACCTGGTGGGGTGTGCGGCGCGTCGGTGTCGGAGCAGGCGAGGAAGAGGAGCGGTACCGCTAAGAGCTGAAGGCGCATTGGGTCGATTGACGAGCAAACGCCACGCCACTGCGAATCACGCGAGAAGCGCGGCGATGGGCGCGAACGATCGGTTCGCCTCGCCGCGAACGAACGATCTGTTCGCACTACCCTGCGGGGCACGAAGGTCATGCTCCCAACGTAGCCTGACCCGGCCGTCAAGCTCCGAACGGATCAGGCGCGCCTCGCCTCAGCGGCGCCTGCGTTGGGCGGGGCGCCGGCGGGTGGGCAGTGGGAGGGGGGTGAGGAGATCGCCGCCGGTGGTCAGCTGGGGCAGCTCGCTCGCTCGCCTCGGGGGGGGCTCGGGTGGGTCGGGGCGGAAGCCGGCGTGGGCGAGATCGGCGACTGTCACCACGCTGGTCACCGCGGTCTGTACCAGGCGCTCCACCCAGGCGTCGAGCTCGCGCTCGTTGCCGGACCAGGCGTGCTCGATGAGCAGCGCGACCACGCGGCCCTCCGCGCTCATCGGTTCGCCACGCTGACGAAGGCCTTCGCGCGCCAGGCGCTCGAGCAGCATGGGCCTCAGATCCTCCGCGCGATCAATCAGGGAAGGAATACTGACGATGCGCTCGCCGACCCGCGCCGCGAGCAGTGAGCTCAGCTTGGGCCCCTGCTGCCCGCTTTGGCCCTCGCCGCGCCGCGCGCTCGGCTGCTGCCCGCTAGGCTCCGCGCGGGTCAGGAGCAGGGTGCAGTCTGTGGGGGCGGCTAGCTCATCTTGGACTTCCTTGGGGAGCGCGGCGGCGTCTTGGATCACCAAGGTGCCGGCGTGGGCGAGCAAGAACGGCGAGCCTTCGCCGCGCCACGTCTTGAGCTGGTGGTACTCGCTGCGGGCCGCGTCGATCACCACGAAGCGCGCGCCAGGGTCAGCGCCCTCCAGGTGCGCCTTGGCCGCCCAAGGGACCGCCGGGGTGCCGTGTGGGTACTCAAGGAGGAGCGCGGGGCGGATCGCGTCCTGGGGCCGCTTGAGCGCCTGGCTGAGCCGATCGAGCGCGGCGCGCGCCGCGGGGCTGTAGCCAGCGCCGACCAGCGACTGGGCTAATAGTTCGGGGTGCTGACGGTTGGCGTCGGCGGCGGCGTCGAACGCCGCCTGGATCCGGTCCTTCGCCTCGAGCGTGGCGCTGAGCGCTTCGGCGGCGCGCTCCTCGCGTTGCCGTGAGCGGCTGAGCGCCGAGGCGACTTCCATCAGCGCGCTCAGGCGGTCCGCGAGGTTCCTCACGGCGCGTGCCTCGGCGAGGCTCATCGGCGCGCTGCGAGCGCCGCGCGGCAAGAGCACGAGGCCGGCGGGGCCATCTTCGTCGCTGATCATGGTGACGCTGAACGCGCCGCGCGCCTCGAGCCAGCCGAGCAGCGGCCGCACGTCAGGCCGACGCACTTGTAGGGCGCGCAGCGTCTCGGTGCGGAGGGTGCGCTCGGGCTCCTCCGCGGCCAGCTCGTACAGCGCGCGGGGCGCGTCGGCGGTGGCTTCGTGGAGGTAGCCCGCGACATCCACGTGGAGCACCTCCGGTGGATCGAGCTGCCACAGCTCCGGGCGGCTCGTGGGCACGTTCGAGAGGGCGCCCAGGGCGCTCAAGGTGCGCTTCAGGGCGGTGATGGGCTCGGGGGAGAGCGCGTCCTCTGTGGCGGCGTCGAGCGCCGTGAGCCAGCGCGCCTGCTCCGGTGACAGCGGGCGCGCCACGCTCTTGGCGAGCAGCCCCACCGCCACGCACAGCGCGCCCGCCGCGAGCACCAGCGAGCCCGCATGCTCGGGTAATTGCCGCGCGGCAAATCCTGCGATCAGCGCGATGGGCGCGCCGAGCAGCGTGATCACCACGATGCCCCGCAGCGCGCGGCTGACCGCCTGAGGATCCGGCACGAGGAGCGTCCAGCCCACGCTGAGCGCCGCGAGGATCATCGCGATGGGCAGCACCCGATCAGGCGGCGCCACGTCGAGCAGCGCCGCGGGGACCGCGACCAACAGCGCCGTCAAGCTGAGCATCAAGGCGCCGTGCGCCCGATCGGCGACGCCCAGCTCGAGCCGCCTCATCACCCGCGCGCGCCAGCTCGCCGCCACCAGCACCAGCAGGCTCCCGATCCCCGCGGTGGCGCTGGCGTAGTCGCTCGCCACTGGATCGAGGCGACTGGCGGCGACCGGCGCCAGCGCGCGCATCAGCGGCAGCATGATGGCGATCCCCCACAGGCAGGCGACCAAGACCGCCGCGTCCAGGGAGCGCGCCTGCCGCGGCGGCGAGAGCAGCCCGGGCGGGCTCGGCACGCGCGCCAACGCGACCAAGGTGCTGACCGCCGCCGTGGCGACGCCGATGTTGGCGGCGGCGTCGAGGCCCGGCTCACCCGCTGGGCCCACGCGCGCGATGAGCCACAAGCAAGAGCCCCAGATCGCCGCGCGCACCCCAGAGCGCGTCGCTGGGTCGATCGAGTCGACCCCTGACTCGGGCGCGCGCGTCCTGCGCCAACCCCACACCAAGGCGGGCAGGACCAAGAGCCAGCTCCACCCGCGGAGCTCTTGGCTGGCGAGCGATGTGGACAGCCCCACGTAGGTCAGGCTGCCTAGCGGCAGGAGCCAGCCGCGCAGCCCCATGGCCCCGCTTGGCCCCGGCGTCACCTCGGAGGATCCACGCGGCCCGGACGTCACAGCCCCACCGTACTTGAGCGCTGAGCAGCGGGCCAATCCTCACACCGCGAAAGCCGTCGTCCTAGCGCCTGGATTGCCCTGCTCAGCGACTTTTCCAGCGTCTGGCAGCGCGGTGCCAAACCCCCAAAAAAGAAGCTCACGTGAACTCTTCGGGGCTTGGCGCTGCCGTGGGGTGGGGCGGCCTTCGCGCCCTGGGTTGGCAGGCACGAGGCGATTCGCGAGACTACGCCCATGCCACTCACCCCCGCGTCCGGCTCAGGCCGAAGTGCTCTCGGTCGCAGTGCTCTCGGTCACCTCCTCGGCAGCGTCTGCGCGCTGATGCTGGCGGTGGGCTGTAGTCGCACCGCGCCAGAGTCCATCTACCCACCCCCTCCGCCTGGCGCGGGTCTGCCGTACCTGCCGCTCCCCGATGACAATGAGCTCGAGCTCGACGGGGAGGACGAAGAGGAGGCTGACGAGGCGGGCCCCCAGGAAGACAAGGAAGCTGACGAGGGGGATGAAGACAGTGAAGCTGACGAGCAGGCAGGCAGCTCGGCTGACGGAGCCGCCGGGCCCAGCGCTCAGGCCGGCGGGGGCGCTCTGGGGCCCCAAGCCCGCTGCGGGCAGCCCGGCTCTCAGCGCGCGGCGGCTGGGGCCGCCCCCAAGGGGGAGCGCTGCGGCCTCAAGGCGCTCGCGACTGAATGACCCTGGAACCTGTCAGTTGCTCTGACGGCTTCACGACTCGAGCTTGGTCCTCATGAAGAAAACCTACGTCCTCGACACGAACGTCCTGCTCCACGACCCGCACGCGATCTTCAAGTTTGAGGAGAACGAGCTGGTCTTACCCATCTACGTGATTGAGGAGATCGACCAGTTCAAGCGGGACGCCTCCGAGCGCGGCAGGAACGCGCGCACCCTCTCGCGCCTGCTCGACTCCCTGCGCGAGCGCGGGGGCTCGCTGGCGCGCGGCGTGCGGGTGGGTGAGGAGGGCTGGCTCCGGGTGCACGTGCCCACGCGGCGCCCGGTGCTCGCCATCGCGCTCCACCCAGACTCGGGTGACCACGCCATCTTGCAGACGGCGCTCGAGCTGCGCGACAATCAGCCAGACCAGCCGACCATCTTCATCACGATGGACGTGAACCTGCGTATCCGTGCGGATACGCTCGGGCTCCGCACCGAGGTGTACGAGAACCAGGCGGTGGAGCCGGACGAGCTCGACACCGGCATGGTGGAGGTCGCGGTGAGCGCGGCCGAGCTCGACCGGTTCTTCGCGGAGGGTGCGCTGAGCCCGCAGCAGGGCCTGCACCTTTACCCCAACGTGTGCGTGATGCTGAAGGACGACGGCGCGCGCCCGCGCACCACCCTGGACCGTTACCAGGCGGATAAAGGTGAGGTGAGGGCGCTGCTCACCCCACGGGACGGGCTGATGGGGATCCGCCCGAGGAACCGCGAGCAGTCGTTCGCCCTAGATTTGCTGCTAGATGAGTCCATCAAGCTGGTTACGCTCGTGGGCATGGCAGGCACCGGCAAGACGCTCTTGGCGCTGGCGGCGGGCCTCCGCTTGGCGGTGGAGGAGGGCGCCTACTCGCGCCTCTTGGTGAGCCGCCCGGTGATGCCAATGGGGCGCGATCTCGGCTTTTTACCGGGGGATGTCGGCGAGAAGCTCGGGCCCTGGATGAAGCCCTTGTTCGACAACCTGGAGTTTTTGCTGATCGCGGGCGGGAGCAAGCGCCGCGGCGCTCGCAGCGTGGACGAGCTGCTGAAGAGCGGACAGATTGAGGTGGAGCCGCTCACTTACATCCGCGGGCGGAGCCTGCCGCAGCAGTACGTGATCGTGGATGAGGCTCAGAACCTGACCCCGCACGAGGTGAAGACGGTGATCACCCGCTGCGGTGAGGGCACCAAGATCGTGCTGACCGGGGATCCATTTCAAATTGACAACCCCTATGTGGACAGCGCCACGAACGGCCTCAGCGTGAGCGCGGATCGGCTGCGCGGCGAGCGCATCACCGGGCACATCTTGCTTCAGAAGGGCGAGCGCAGCGAGCTCGCGAACATCGCGGCGAGCAAGCTGTGACGCTTCAGGCAGCTCAGCTGACGACTGGGGCCCTCGTTATGGGTCAGGTATCCTGTCAGCTGAGGGACGGGGCTCGGCGGTGCGGGGCGCGGGTGAGCGCGAGCCCGTGAGCTTCAGTCGCTCGGCTCGCGAGGCAGAGCTCGCTCGCTTCTTGCTCCGCGCGGAGGCGGAGATCGCGCTGCTCTCCCGGGTGCGCCCGGTGCGTCCACCGGGGGAGCTTGAGCGGGTGCGTGAGAGCTTCCTCCATGGAGCGCCGCGTGAGCCCCTGGGGCGGCTCCGCCCGGCGCCGCCGCTCGGTGAGCTGCGGGCCGCGCTTGAGCTCACCGCGACGCGCCTCATGGCGGAGGGCCCGCTCGCGATGCTGTACGCGCAGCGCGCCGAGGAGCTGGCGCTGGAGGCGGGCATCGTGGAGCAGCTTGGCACGCCTGCCGGGCGCGCGTACTGCGCGCTGCGCTTCCCTGAGTCGCGGGGGGACGCAGATCGTCAGGGGGACGTCTGGTCAACCGCCTGGCTCGAACCCGCGCCGCCTGATGAGGCGCCGCGCTACGCGAGTGATGACCGAGCGGCCGCGGAGAGCCTCGGGCGTCAGGTGGAGGCGGAGCTTGAACGCCTGCGGCTCTCGGCGCGGGTGGTGTTCGACGCCGCGCTGCAGTCGAAGGCGGCGGTGGCCGAGGGGGTGGTGCTGTTGCGGCCCGGCGTGCTGCTCAGCGCGGACGAGGCGCGGCGGATCGCGGCGCACGAGGTGCGCGGCCACGTGCTGCCTCGTGAGCGGGCGCGGAGCGAGCCTTGGGCGCTCTTGCGGGTGGGCAGCGGGGGTGCCGCGGATGACGAGGAGGGGCGGGCGTTGTTGATTGAGCGGCGGCTCGGCTTGCTCACCGGCGCGCGGCGCTTCGAGCTCGCGCTGCGGCATCAAGCGGCGCGCTGGGTGCGACGGGGCGCCAGCTTCGTGGACGTGGTGGAGACGGCGCTCGGCCTCGGCGCGGAGCTTAGCGCCGCAATAGAGCTCGCGGATCGCGCGCTGCGCGGCGGTGGGCTGGGGCGCGAGCTAGTCTATTTGCCGCGCCTCCATCAGGTGGAGCGCGCGTTCGCCGCGGAGCCGGCGCTTGAGGTGTGGTTCGAGCGGGGGCGGGTGAGCGTCTTGGCGGCGCGCGTGCTCAGCGCGCACGAGGCTCAGTCGGGCTTGAGCTCCACCAGCACCGGCGCATGATCTGAAGGCTGCGGCAGCGCGCGGGTCTCGCGATCGATGGTCGCCGTCAGGCAACGCTCCGCCAGCGACTCGCTCAGCAAGATGAGATCGATGCGGAGGCCGTGGTTACGCCGGAACGCTCCCATGCGGTAATCCCACCAGCTGTAGTCGCCGCCCTGGGCGTGATGGAGCCGGTAGGCGTCCACCAGCCCCAGGCCCATGAGCTCTTTCAGCGCCGCGTGCTCATCCGGGTGGAAATGGAGCTGCCCGCGCATCTCGTCAGGATTATAGACGTCTCGCGCCTCAGGGGCGATGTTGTAGTCGCCGCACAGCGCGACCCCCTTGGGGGCGAGGCCAGCCTCCACGTCGCGCGCCACGGTGCGCCGCAGATCGGCGAGCCACGCGAGCTTCTTGGTGAAGTCAGGGTGGCTGACGCTCTTCCCGTTCGGGATGTAGGCGGAGTAGACGCGCACGCCGCGCACCGTCGCGGCGATCAGGCGGCGCTCTTCGTGGTACTCTGGCGCGGGCGCGTCGGGCGGCGCCGCCAGGCCTATTTGGACATCCTTGAGCAGCCGCGAGCTTAAAATAGCCACCCCGTTGTACGTCTTCTGGCCGCAGAAGGCGACGCCATAGCCCGCGCGCTGCAGCTCCTCCGAGGGGAAGCTCTCGTCCACCACCTTCGTCTCTTGCAGGCACACCACGTCCGGCTCATGGCGCTCAAGCCAGGCGATGAGCTGCGTGAGCCGCACGCGCAGGGAGTTCACGTTCCAGGTGGCGATCTTCATGAGGGTTCGGGGGTTGGTAGCCATGTGCCGCGACGAGCGGCACCACAGGCGCTGGGAGGCGAATGAAAAATGGAGCGCGGCCCTAGCCATTAGGGCGCGCGGGCACCAGTAACACGCGACGTGTGTGGTGAGGTGTGCCAGAGAGCCCAAGGGCAAGCAACGGGGGCGCCCGGCGCTTGCGTGCGGTCATCGGGTGTGGGGGCGCGGGCCTGCTCAAGTCGGGCTTGTCTTGGCGCAGGGCTTGAGTTAGCCCCACGCAAGCGGCTGGCGTGGGCGCCGAGCTCGCTCCCTGCTCAGGAGGGAGCCCGCGCGTCGAGGGAAGCGTTCGTTTCATGAGGATCCCCAATCATCGGTCCCCGCGCCTGAATCAGGCGAACACTCTCTCTGGGTCGGCTCGCCGCGCAGCACCTGCGCCGCGCGCTTGCGTGCGCGCGGGGCTCGGCGCGCTGTTGGGGCTCGGTCTCGTCGCGCCCTCGGCGCTGGCGCAGGAGAGCGGGTCGGGCTCGGTCCCCAGCGGCTCAGCTGGCGCCGTGGTGAAGCCCGAGGAGAAGCCCAAGGCGCCCGTGATGGTGCCGCCGAAGCTCAAGCACTTTGAGTCCGCGCCCTACCCTGAGGAGGCTCAAAAAGAGGGCATCGAGGGGAGCGTCATCCTGGAGCTCACCATCGACAAAACAGGGCGCGTCACCGCCGCCAAGGCGGTGGAGCCCGTGGGGCACGGCTTCGATGAGGCGGCGGAGGCGGCCGCGCTCAAATTCGTGTTTGAGCCGGCCACCCGAGATGGTCAGCCCATCGTCTCAAAAATCCACTACCAGTACGCCTTCACCCTCACCCCGGCGGAGCCGGAGGGCAGCGGGGAGGAGGGGCCCGCGGAGCCGCCCCCCGGCGCCACCACCGGTAACATCGGGGGCGCGCTGCGCATCGCGGGCACCACCGGGCCGCTCGCCGGCGCGCAGATCGTCATCACCAGCAACGCGGGCGTGCAGACCGGCACCACCTCAGACGCCGACGGCCGCTGGCAGGTGCAGGGACTTCCCGCAGGGAAATACGAGGTCGAGATCAGCGCGCCGGGTTACTCCCCCGGTCGCTTCCCGTTCGAGATCGAGGCGGGCCGCGAATATGAGTTCGACTACGCGCTGCCGCCGGAGGTGGAGGGCGAGGAGGTCACGGTGCAGGGCGTGCGCCCGCCGCGCGAGGTGACGCGGCGCACGGTGGCGCGGCGAGAGATAGCGCGCATCCCCGGCACCGGCGGCGACGCGCTGCGCTCACTTCAGAGCCTGCCTGGCGTGGCGCGGCCCCCTGGGCTGGCGGGGCTGCTCATCGTGCGCGGCTCTTCACCGCAGGACAGCGCCACCTTCATAGACGGCAGCAACGTCCCGCTCATCTACCACTTTGGCGGCCTCTCGAGCGTGGTGCCGACCGAGCTGCTCGATCGCATCGACTTTTATCCAGGCAACTTCAGCGCGCGCTACGGCACCTTCATGGGCGGTATCGTGGACGTCGCGCTGCGCTCCCCGGACACCAGCTGCACGGGGCCTTACGGTAAGGCCTCTGAAGAGACGGGCTGCTACCACGGCATGGCGCAGCTCGACCTGATCGACGCCCGCTTGATGCTGCAGGGGCCGCTCGGGCCGCTCAAGAACTGGAGCTTCGCGGTGGCGGGGCGCCGCAGCTGGTTCGACCTGTGGCTCAAGCCGGTGCTGGACGCTGCAGACGCCGGGGTCACGAGCGCGCCAGTGTACGATGACCTCCAAGTGATCGCCGAGCACCGCACGCCAAAGGGCAGCCGGCTCAGCCTGCGCTTCTTCGGCTCCCGCGATCGTTTTGAGATCTTGATCAAAGATCCTATCGCGGAAGATCCAGCCTTCGGCGGCAACCTGAGCTTCTCCACCAGCTTCTACCGCGCGCAGATGCTGTACCAGAGCAAGCTGACTCCGGAGCTTGAGCTCACCAGCATGCTCTCGGTGGGCGAGACGAACCTCGCGTTCTCGGTCGGCAACTTCTTGTTCGATCTGAACCTGGTGCCGGTGGAGGTGCGCAACGAGTTCGGGTGGACGCTCGGCTCGGGCGCCAAGCTGAACGTGGGCATGGACACCACCGTCATGCCCTATGACTTCACCGTCAGGGCCCCGAACCCACCGCGCCCAGGCGAGCCAGATCCAGGCCCGTTCGCGGCCCGCCCGCCGATGGAGCAGTCGCGTCAGGGGGTGGGCTATCGCCCCGCCTGGTACGCGGAGGCGGAGCTCTCCCCCAGCGCGCGCCTGCGGGTGGTGCCTGGGCTCCGCTTGGATCACGCGCGCGACGCGGGGCAGACGGATCTGAGCCCGCGCATCAACGCGCGCTACGACATCGTGCACCCGCTCCTCGATGGAGACGAGGCGAGCGGTCGCGCGGCGCTCCGCACCACGGTGAAGGCCGGCGCGGGCGTCTATTACCAGCCGCCGCAACCCCAGGAGACAGACGTCGTCTTCGGCACCCCAGGGCTCGAGTCGAACCGCGCCCTCCACTACGCGGTGGGCGTGGAGCAGGAGCTGTCACGCCACATCGAGGTGGGGGTGGAGGCCTTCTACAAAGACCTGGACCATTTAGTCAGCCGGGCTGCCTCGAACGCGGGCGGCTTCGAGTACGGCAACCAGGGTGAGGGCCACACCATGGGGCTCGAGACGCTGCTCAAGTACAAGCCAGACCGCCGCTTCTTCGGCTGGGTGGCCTACACCTTGAGCCGCAGCGTGCGGCGCGAGTCGCCGGAGCAGGCGGAGTACCTGTTCCAGTACGATCAGACACACAACCTGACGATGCTCGGCAGCTACCGGCTCGGCCGCGGCTGGGAGTTCGGCGCGCGCTTCCGCGTGATCTCAGGTTCGCTCGACACGCCCGTGCTGAGCCCGCCAGCGCTGGCCGCGCTCTTCGCGGCGGACGCGGGCTCCTACACGCCGCTCCAGGGGCCTGCCTTCAGCGAGCGGCTGCCGCTGTTTCATCAGCTGGACGTGCGCGTCGACAAGCGCTGGCAGTTCGAGGATTGGCGCCTCAGCGCCTACCTGGACGTCCAGAACGTCTACAGCAACGCAGCGCGCGAGGGGATCTCCTATAACCACAACTACAGCCGCCGGACCTACCAAGAGGGCCTGCCGCTGATCCCAAGCCTCGGCCTCAGAGGGGAGTTCTGATGCGTCTTCAAGCTCGACACCGCACCTCGGCGCCGCTCGAGGCCGTCTCATCGCCGCGCTGGTCCCCTCGCCGTGCGCTGACCGCCCTGGCGGCGGTGCTCTTCGTCGCTGGCTGCGGCGCGGAGTTCGAGCCTTCGAACAAGATCACCTCGCTGCGTGTCCTCGGCGTCCAGAAGGACAAGCCGTACGCGAAGCCAGGGGAAGACGTCACGCTCAGCCTGCTGTGGCACGACAGCAGCGAGCAGGCGCCGCGCCCGGTGCAGGTGGCGTGGTACTCCGGCTGCTTCAACCCCCCGGGCGATCTCTACTACGGCTGCTTTGAGTCCCTCGCGGGCGGCGGCAGCGTGGGCCTGGGTGAGCAGCACACCGTCAGCCTCCCGTCTGATATCATCACCAGCCGCCCGCCGCCGCGCGATCCAGACATGGTGCCTTATGGCCTCTCCTACGCCTTCTTCGCGGTGTGCGCGGGGCAGCTCGGCCCCGCGCCAGCGGGCCAAGGCTTCCCGGTGGGGTGCTTCGACGACCAGGGCAAGCAGCTCGGGGCGGACGACTTCGTCGCCGGCTACACCGGCATCTACGCCTACGACGCGTTCGAGAACCAGAACCCGGTGATCACGGGTTTTGAGTTCAATGGTCGCGTGGTGGAGCCGGACTGCATCGGCGTGGCGTGTTTGAGTAATCCACCCGCGCCGAGCGAGGACTGCAGCCGCGTGGCCTGCATAGACAGCTGCGCTGACGACGGCGACCCCAGCTGCCCTGGGCTCACCTTCCGTCCGCTGATCTCGAGCTCCGTGGCCGAGGTGGACGACATCGCCCTCGCCTCGGAGGGGCGGAGCATCACCGAGCAGATGTGGGTGAACTACTACATCGAAGAGGGCGGCCTGAAGTCCTCCGTGCGGCTCCTGAACGACGCCACCAAGGGCTGGAATGAGGACTACGGCACGGAGTACTACGCGCCCAAGCAGCCGGGCGACTACAAGCTCTGGGCGGTCGCGCGCGACAACCGCGGCGGCTCGGAGTGGGCCCGCATCACCATTCGGGTGCGCTGAGCTTCAGCGCACCGCGCCTTGCGCCGCGCTCGATGAACGCAGCGGAGCGCGAGGCACCGCGCCGCGCTTGTCAGTGCCCCGAACGATGACGCGCGGCGCGCTCCAGCGCCGCTGAGCGCTGTGCTCCGCTCAGCAGCCGGGCGCGAACACGTACACAGAGGCCGACGTGGTGAGGCCCGGCGCCAAGACGTAGCCAAAATGCAGCCCAGCGGCGACGCCGAGCGAGCTTGGGCTGATGGGGATCTCCATGCGGCCGCCCCCGAGCATCAGCTGGCCACCCTCCAGGGTGACGCTGCGCACCACCGTCTGGCTGGTGTTGTTGGGGTTAGCCATCGTCACCAGCGCCTGGGTGTCGTTCAAGATCGCGGCGGGGCCTGCCAGCATGGTGTTGAAGGTGAGGCTTGGGTAAGTCTCGAGGTTGACCTGGCGCGCGGCGTTGAACTCAGTCGCTGAGCTGTTCGCGACTGGCCAGTAGGCACGCACCGTCTCAGCCGTGCTGCCGTCCGTGCTCGCGTTGGTCACCCAGAGCACCGCGCCGCTCACGCTGCTGGCGAACTGGTGGGCGTCGGTGGAGCTCGGCACAGGGCCTGTTGTCCCGCCGAGGTTGACCGGGCCGAGGTTCGCTGAGTCCATGGTGCCGGCCGCTTGCTGGAAGCTGAACAGGGGCTGGTCGCCGTCAATACCGAAGGCCACCATCCGGGTGCCGCTCGAGGCCACGAGGCGCGCCTCCGTGGGGAGCCCAGTGGAGGCGTGGAGGATGAGGGACTGGCTACCGCCCAGCGGTGAAGACAGGAGCCCTGTCCGAAACAGCTCGGCCACTGGGGTCGGCTTGACCACGAAGGCGCTGCCTGGGGTCGCGGGGTAGAGCAGGGTGGGGTTGTCAGGCGTCAGGAGCCCTGCCGATTGAGTCGCGAGGGTGCTCAGGCGCACGGTGGTGGGGCGATTGAGCCAGGCGACGGACAGGGTGTTGCCGGAGTTGCCGCCGAGCACCCAGAGCCGCCCCGCGCTCGCCGCGATGCGCGTCACCGAGAAGGCCGGTTGGTTGACCGTGACCGCGCGTGGCGACCGCGGGTTGGTCATGTTCCAGGCTAAGATCCCTTGCGACGCGGTGCCGACGAACAAGAGGTTGTCCATCGCGGCGACGCAGGCCTTGGCATCTCCACCGCAGCCGATGTCGTCCCCCACGTTGAACTGGTGCGCGTTGAAGCCGTAGCTCAAGGAGGTGAGATCGCAGCGGTCGTTGGTGCCGCAGGTGCGCCCCGTGCAGCCGTCAGGTGGGCAGACTTCATAGGCGCACTCACCGGCCAGGCACACGGGCGACAGGCAGGCATGCTCTGGCTCGGTGCAGGAGCTCCCCTGAGTGCAGGCGCTGCTGTCGGGGACGCTGGCGTCAAAATCGACGTTACCTGCGCTGCCCCCGTCACCTGCGCTGCCCCCATTGCCCGCGCTGCGGCCGCCGTTCGCCCCAGAGCCGCTGTTCACCCCAGAGCCCGCGCCGCCGCCCTCGATCAAGCCCTCGTCTAGATCGAGCTTGCAGCCAGCCGCCGTCACGCCGGCGAGCGACAGGAGGGCGAACCAACTCAGGCGCGCCATCAGAAGCTCCCCCCGGCGCGCAGGCCGCCCAGCGAGAGCTCAAGCTTCGCGCTCGGCGCGGCCTCTTTGCCTTCCCCTGGCTTCAAGATCAGGAGGGTGACCCCGAGCCCGGTGAGCACGCCGCCCGCGATCAGCATGATGTTGGTCTTCAGCTCGAGGCCCTTGGCGTGATCGTAGCTTTCGCGTGCGGGGCTGGCTTGGTAGCTCGCCTCGGCGCTGTTCGCCGAGAGGCCGAGCAGCGCTCCGCCGATCAGCCCGGCGACGCCAGCGCCGAGCGAGACGAAGCCTGCGGTTTGCCAGGGAGAGCTGGCGAGCGGTGCGCCCTCGCCCTCGGAGGTGACCGGGCGCCGCGCAGGATCCGCGAGCGGCCGCCCAGGCTCGCCCGGCGTGCTCTCGCGCGCCTCGGCGTCGATCTCGAGGAGATCTCCGACCTTCACCTCAAACGGTTGGCGATCCACCGAGCCGTCCGCGCGCAAGATGAGCAGCACGTGCTCCCCAGCCGTTGCGTGGAGCCGCACCGGCGCGCGAAACTCGGAGTGATCATCGAGCTGCACCCGCGTGCTCTCGTCCCCCAGCACCTGGATCACCCCGAGCTGCTTTTGCAGCGCTTCGAGCCGCTGCCGCGCCCGCTCGGCCTGCGCCGCGTCGAGCTTGGGCGTCGCCAAGGACAGCGCGAAGGCGTCGGCGGCGCGCGCCGGCTCACTCGCGAGCTCCCACGCCTGCGCCGCGGTGTAGAGCGCGACGGCGTGCGGCCGTAAGCGGCTCGCGGCCTCGAACGCCATCGCCGCGTCGCGGTAGCGGTCCTCAGTCATCGCGCGGCGCGCTTCATTGTAGAGCCGAGCAGCCTCCGCCCGCGTGTCACCCTCTTCTGACTGGGCGACGGCAGGGGACGCTGAGCTCATGAGGAGGCCCAAAGCCAAGAGACACATGGCACCGCGTCGAACGCTTCGCATCACCCCCTCATCTACTCCTGATCTTCTCAGGGGGCTAGCCGGCGACGCGGCGAGCGTCAGGGACCGCGGTGCGCGCGGTGGGCGCAGCGGCGATGCGTCATGGGGCGGGCGGGCGCATCAGCATGACCGCGGCCGTGCGCTGGCTTGCGCTGGTGCACGCAGTGACTGCGGGGCCGCTCGCTGCGTTGAGGCGGGACCAACCCCCCGCCCCCGAACTTGAGGAGGCGCCCGGTGCCTACCCTCAAGGAGATGAGCAACCAGCGCGGCGAGGTGCAGCCGTGCGGTGCTCAGTCGCCGCGCCCGTCAATCGAAGGGATTGTCAGGGATGTCGACCGGTTTGGGCGCAGGCTTAGGCTTCGGTGTTGGCGTCGGCGTGGGCGTGGGGCGTGGGGTGGGGTTCGGGTTTGGCCGTGGCGGCGTGGGCGTGCCCGCCTGCGCGCGCGCGGTGAGCACCAGATCCACGTTGGCTGGTGTCTCGAACTCCAGGTTGAGGACCAAGTCCTCGTAGCCCTCCGCGCGAGCCACCAGCCGCTGGGTTGTCCCTGGGCTGGGCCGGGGCACCTGGTTGACCCCGCTCTTCAACCACACATCCCCGAGCTGGAGCTGCACGCCGGCGACAGGCACCGTGCGCACCGTGATGTAGTCGCTCGCGGACGTGGCGGTCACGGCGGCGGTGGTTGGCGCGCTGGGCTGTGTCAGTGGAGCTGACGATGTGGGGGGATCTACCGCCGCCAGGGTGGCCGGCTCATCCTTGCCGGAGAACGCGAGCCACGCGGTGACGATGGCGCCGCCGATCAGCAGGAAGGCGCCGAGCCCCACGGCGACGCCCAAGAGCGCCGTGCGCATGGGGCTGGTCTGGGTGGGTGAGGTGACGTGGCTGTGGGCGCTGTGGGTGGTGGGCCCGCTCGCCGGGATCCCAGTGAAGCCACCTGACGAGCCGGGCTCGATCGTGGCCAGGCTCCCGCTGTTCGGGGCGTCCGTGGCGAGCTGGCTCTGGCGCATGAAGTACTTGATGCGCTCCTGGCGCTCGCTCACCGCGTGCCCCAGCCGCGCCTGCAGCTCGGCGCCGATGTGGGTCTGCGTGACCACCGTGCCGGAGCGGACGATCCACGCTTCGAGCGCCGTCTTCAGCTCCTCCGCGGTGGCGTAGCGATCGTCAGGGCTCATGGCCATCGCCCGCAGCACGATCGCCTCAAGCTCGGGTGGGTAGTCCGGGACGTGCGCGCTCGGCGGCTGGAACTGGCCGCTCAAGATCTGCCGGATGATCTGCACCTGGTTGCCACCCGGCGCGGTGAACGGTCGCTTGCCAGTGCTGGCCTCATAGAGGCAGGTGCCCAGCGCGAACACGTCGCTGCGGCGGTCCACCTGCTGCCCCGCGGCTTGCTCCGGGCTCATGTAGGGCGCCTTGCCCTTGATCTGCCCGGCGGAGGTGATCTCGCTCGTCATCCCGAGCGCCTTGGCGACGCCGAAGTCCGTCACCTTCACCGCGCCGTTCAGCGCGATCAGCACGTTCTGTGGGGAGACGTCGCGGTGCACGACGTCGAGGTGCTGACCGTCGTCGTCCGTCAGCTCGTGCGCTGCGTGCAGGCCGCCGGAGGCCTCCGCGATGATCTTCGCGGCCACGTGAGGCTCAAGCCGCCGCGGCAGCGCGCCCTCGACGCCGGTGCCTGGCTTGAGCACCCGCGCGAGGCTCTCACCCTCCACCCACTCCATCGCGAGGTAGAGGACGCCGTCCTCCTCTCCTAGATCGAAGATCTCGCAGACGTTCGGGTGATGCACGCCCGCCGCCACGCGTGCCTCATCGAGGAACATGCGCTCGAAGGTCTCGTCTTGCGCGAGGTGCGGCAGGATGGTCTTGATGGCGACGATCTTGCTGAAGCCACGCTGGCCGTGCTGCTTCGCCGCCCACACGCGCGCCATCCCGCCCTGGGCCACCGCGATCAAGATCTCGTAGCGGCCCAGGCGATCTCCTGGGGCGATGTCGCCCGTGCCGTGAGAGCGCGGGTAATGCACGACCTCCCATTATATCAAGCGCCCGGCGAACGCACGCCTTCCCGATGCGCAGGCGGGTGACATCATTAAGGCCGCGCGGCCTCGCCCCAGGTTGAGATGTCGCGACCTCAGCGTGGCGGTTTAGGGCTTTGGCCTCCGGGCGAGTCTGTCAGGGTAGGTTCTCTTCCGCGTCGTGGCTTTTTTTAGGGGGGAGGGGGTTGGGTAAGTCCCTCTCGGCCCACGGGCCAACCGCTGTGGCGGGTCCCCGTTGACGAGGCGAGGTCTCCGCCGAAGGGTTGCCGTGTGAGATTGCTCTGGTCGCTGCTGGTCAACTGTTGGCTCATCCTGTGGAGTCCGCTGCGCGCGCTGCGCTACCGCGCCGCAGCGCCCCGAGGGGCTTTCCTGAGCCTGAGATTGGACGGCCCCGTGGTGGAGCTCGCGCAGCGGCGGCGCTTTTGGGCCCGGGGGCCTGGCCCCACCTCGCTCATGGCGGTGGGTCGCGCGCTTGAGCTCGCGGCGCGCGATCCGCGCGTCGTGGGCTTAGTCGTCAGCTTGCATGACTTCGGCGCGGGCGCGGCGGCGACCATGAGCCTGCGCGGCTTGCTCGAGGGCTGGCGTAAGTCAGGTAAGCTGCTCGTCGTGCACCTGCCGATGGGCGCGTCGGGGCGTGAGCTGTACCTCGCGAGCGTGGCGAACCAGGTGTACCTGGCGCCGGAGACCTGGGTGCTGCCGCTCGGCTACTCCGTGGAGTCGCCGTACCTGCGGCGGGTGCTCGATCGCTTCGGGGTGGAGCCGCGCGTGTTCGCGCGAGGCGAGTACAAGACCGCCGCGGAGTCGATCAGCCGCGCGCAGATGAGCGAGGCGCAAACGGAGCAGCTTAGCGCGCTCTTGGATGACTCGTGGGAGCGCCTGGTGACGAGCCTGACGGAGGGGCGCGGGGTGAGCCGTGAGCAGGCCGAGGCGTGGATCCACCGCTCGCCGTACGACGCGGAGGAGGCCGCGGCCTTGAAGCTGGTGGACGGCGTGCTGGACGACGACGAGCTTGAGCTGCGTCTCGGGGAGCTCTCGGGGCGCACCGCGGGTGAGCGCGCGCCGGTGCTCGCGCTCGGGCGCTACGCCGCGCGCCGCTCGTTCGCGCTGCGGCCGATGCTACGTAGGCGCCACATCAAGGTGGTGCAGCTCTCCGGCGCCATCGTGAGCAAGGCGCAGGGCGGCGCACAGCTCGGCGTGCTGGCGGTGGACGACGACGTGTGTGAGGCGCTCGCCGAGGTGCAGCACGATCCGAAGGTGATGGGGGTGGTGCTCCAGGTGAACTCACGCGGCGGCAGCGCGCTCGCCTCCGATCGGATTTTGCGCGCGGTGAAGCGGCTGGCGGCAGAGAAGCCGGTGGTGGCTTACCTGGGCGACGTGGCGGCGAGCGGCGGCTACATGGTGGCGCTCGGCGCGCGCGCCATCGTGGCGCAGCCCGCCTGCGTCACCGGGTCAATCGGGGTGGTGGCGGCGAGCGTCACCGTGGAGGGCCTGATTGAGCGCGTGGGGGTGCAGGTGGAGCGCATCGCGCGCGGTGAGCACGCGGGCATGATGTCGCCGCTCAGGCGCTTGAAGGAGAGCGAGGCCGAGCGCATGGAGGCGCTGATTGACGCGGGCTACCGCCGCTTCGTGCAGTCGGTGGCGACGGCGCGTGGCAAGGCGTTCGAGGAGCTCGAGCCGCTGGCGCGTGGGCGTGTGTGGAGCGCGCGCGCGGCGCATGAGCGCGGCTTGATTGACGAGCTCGGTGGGCTCGAGGTCGCGGTGGAGCGGGTGCGCAGGGCGCTCGGCGGCATGCGGCTGATGCCCGTCGCGGTGGGCACCAGCGCCGGGGGTAGCCCGCTCACCGCGCTGCTCGGGCGCGGGATGGCGCTGGGCGCTTTAGGGCCGCTCCTGAGCTGGCTCCTAGGCGCGCTGGGTGTGAAGACAGATGCGCTGACGTTGACGCCGGGTGCGCTGGGTGCGTTGTCAGGCGGTGACTCGTACGGTACACTGACGAGTGCACTGGGTGCGTTGTCAGGCGGTGACTCGTACGGTGCGCTGACGAGTGCGCTGGGCGGTGACTCGTACGGTGCGCTGACGTTGATGCAGGGTGCACAGAGCGGCGCTTCATCGCGCTTGAGCGGCGCGGGGCTGTGGCTCTGGTGTGAGCTTTGGCCGCGTGATTTGAGCTAGACTAAGGAGGCACCTTTGGGGGAGCCGTGAGGTGCGGTGCCCAACCCCCCCCAAAAAAACGAGCAGGGCGCTGAAGTCAGTTTACGTGACTCAGCGCCCCAGCGCTCTGATCAGGTGGTCATCTGCCCGCACCGCTGGGCGATGGGTCGCCCCTTTCAGGGGCGGTACGAGGTGCCGATCAAGTAGTCGAGATCGTCGCTCGTGAAGGGATCCGCCGCGATCAGGGTACGCTCGCCGTCGGTCGGCGCCACGCGGACCACCTGGAAGCTATCGCCGCTGCCGCTGCTCAAGGCGTCCACGCCGTACAGCTGGCCGTCGGCGCCGGCGACCGCTGAGGTGGGCATGAAGTCCACCAGCGCCCCGAGCGCGCTCGTGCCGGGCGCCCAGCGCACCCACTCCGTGTTGAAGCCAGCGAAGCGCTTGATCAGCGCGCCGTCAGGCAGCCACGCGAGCTGGGCGTAGAACTCACCACCAGTGAAGCTGACCTCTGGGGTGACGGCGAGGGTGCCGAGGTTCACCGAGACGATGCCGTGGCCGGTGCGTTCGCTCTCCATGCAGCCGGTGTTGAGCACGTACAGCGTGTCGGTTGCCGCGTGGTAATGCACCGCGGTGGGGTTGACCTGGCCGAGGTCGAGCGCCACGCCGTCGGCTGTGCCGTTGAGGTCGACCCAGGTGTCGGTGTCGAGGTCGCGCGCCAACAGCAGGCTGCTCGAGCCGACGCACATCAGCTGGTAGTCCGGCGCGGCTGGGGTGTTGAGATCGATGCGGCCCAGGGTGAGCCAGACGCGGTTCCGGGCTGCGTCGTACCAGATGTGATCGGGCTCGGCGCTGCCGTCGGTGTCGTCGTCGTGCTGGAACTCGCTCAAATCGATCGTGCTGGTGACGCTGCCGCTCGCGAGGTTCACCACGGCGAGGCGCGAGGCAACTTGCAGCGGGACGTAGGCGGTGCCGCTGGCCGCCACCGCGATGCCCACCGGGTTCAGGTAGTGGAAATCTGGGACCGAGCCGTTCAAGTCGATGGTCTGGGTGGCGGCGCCTTGGGCGTCGAGCTGGTGGAGCACCGCGTTGTTGCGCTCGATCACGAAGGCGTGCTCGCCGCTCACGGCGGAGATGGCGTCGCCGTCGGACACGCGGAGCGCCGGGTGGACATCGCCGTTGAGTGACACGCTGACGAACTCGGTGGCCGAGTTGTAGTCGGTGATGGCGGCGATCAGGGTGGGGGCGCTTGAGCCGCCAGCGGTGCCGCCGGTCCCTGCGGTGCCTGCTGCGCCACCCGTGCCGCCCGCTGCGCCGGTGCCTGCCGTGCCACCCACGGCGCCGGTGCCCGCGGTGCCGCCCGTGGCGCCAGCGCCTGCGGTCCCCCCGGAGCCTGCGGTGCCGGCCGCACCGGCTGTCCCCGCGGTGCCCCCAGAGCCACCCGAGCCAGGCTTCTTTGAGTCATCGTCGTCGCTGCAGCCCACGACGCACGCCAAAACCACTGCACTCGTAATCAAGTATTGCTTCATGTCGATCCTGCCTTCATCGCCCGCCGCGATGGGTCGCGCTGAAGGGGCAGGCAGGTGGACGCAGGGACGCGAGCGCGTCTCCAGCAGACACCCGGCTCTGGCACCCCGCAGAGCGAATTGGGGTTGCTCTCGGAGGCTCGGTCTCCTGGCTCCCGGGTCATCCTTCGGGCGGTCCTTCCCAGGCACAGGGCCCAGTGGGTCGCAGCGTGAGCTGCGCCGCCGTCGTTACCGGTCACAGTGGCGGGGGCCGCGCCGGGGTCGCACCGGCTTCCCTCACCCTCGAGAGGCGCCCTCATGGGCGCAGCGGGGGGCTACCACGCGGGGCCAGGGGCGCCACCGGAATCGCCGCTCGACGTGAACATCCCCCCTTGGTTCAGGCGGCCAGGCTTTCGATTGCAGATTTCGAGGATATGGGTGACGCTACGGGACCTCTAGGGTGCTCTGGCGCTCTTGGGGCGGGCGGGGGCTCCAGGCCCGCGACCTCACGCCGCATCTTGCTCGCACTGCCGCGCTTCTCGAGTTGACACATGACCGCACGCAACCTGCCGCCCCTCGGTCACGGCACCATCGTCAATGACCGCTACGAGATCCGCCAGAGCCTCGGCAAGGGCGGGATGGGCGAGGTGTTCTTAGCGTACGATCGCAGCACCCAGCAGACGGTGGCGCTGAAGATCGTGCGGGAAGAGAGCCGCATGCCTGGGGATGACGAGGCGCTGCGCCAGGAGCTGCTCCTGGCCCGCAGCGTCAGTCACCCGAACGTTTGCCGGGTGCACGATTTGGCGCCGAGCCCCTGGGGCCCGATCTTGGTGATGGAGCACATCGCCGGTCAGACGCTGCACACCCACATCCGGCGCCGCAAGGCGCAGGGCGGCTACACCGCGGATGAGTTTCGCAAGATCGCGAGCGAGTCGAGCGCAGGCCTGGCGGCCATCCACGCCCAGGGCTTGGTTCATGGAGATTTGAAGCCGGGCAACGTGATGGTCACGGCAGACAAAGCCGTGATCCTCGATTTCGGCTTCGCTCAGGAGCGCGCGCGGCTCAGCGCGCGGAGGCCCGGGGCACCGCCAGATGGCGGCACACCGAACTACATGGCGCCGGAGCGCCTCCGCTCTGGTGGAGCGAGCGCGGAGGACGACATCTACGCCCTCGGCCTCACGCTCTGGGAAATGTGGACCTGCCGCGTCCCGGAGCCAGGCTCGCGGCCGCGCGCCAAGCCGATGCGCCAGCAGATCATGTTCGACGTGCCCGCGGGGCTCAGCGTCGACGAGATCAAGCAGATCTTCCGTTGCCTCAGCGAGGACCCCACGCTGCGCACGGAAGCGCGCCACATGCGCTTCTTCAACCCCTCCGCGCTCACCACGAGCCAAGCTCAAATCCCCCGTGAGCGCCTGTCCCCTGGGCCGCCGCTCGGCCGCTCCATCACGGAGTCCTTCACCCCTGGGGTGCAGGCGCTGCTGGCCACCTTCGCCACCAACGCAGCGGACGCCGCCGGGCACCTGTTCGCGCTGAACACCCCTGAGATCACCCTGGGGCGGCGCAGCAATCAGGACATCTCCGTGCCGGAGGCCACCGTCTCGGGGCAGCACGCGGTGGCGCGCTGGCGCTCGGGCTCTTGGGTGTTCGAGGATTTGGGGAGCACCAACGGCACCTACGCGGACCACAGCTACGATCGTAAGAAGTCCGTCACGTTGCTGCATGGCAACGAGATCCAGCTGGGCGAGTGCCGCATGAAGCTAGTCAGCTTTCAGAACGGTTCACCCCAGCACGAGCGCGCCAAGGCTTACCTGCGGCGGCGTGATGGCCTCACCGGCGTGCTGCAGCGCGATCAGCTGATCCGGAGCTTGCAAGATGAGCTGCAGTTTTCGGAGTGGAACGACGTGCCCCTGTCGGTCGCGCGCTACGAGGTGCGCGGCCCGAACCGCCTGGTGAGCGAACGCCCGACCATCCTGGAGATGCTCGCGCTGAGGCGCGCCGCGCAGCGCGTGATCGAGCTGACAGAGATGCTCTTGCTCTGCATCACGCCGGTCACCGCCGGGCGCATCAGCCCCTTGAAGTTCGCGGTGGCGATGAGCGGCCCCGGCATCGATGAGGCGCGCCACATCGTGGAGCAGGTGGTGTCGCAGGTGCAGGGGCTGATGCCGGAAGCGCTGGATCTCGCGGCGACCATCGTCAAGGCGGAGCCAGGCCAACCGGTGCAGTCGCTGCTAGACAGCTAGCGCTTAGCTAAGCGGCGCGGGCTGCCGTGAGCCCCTGAGCGGCCCTTCAGGTCGCCACCTCACGGTAACCGGTTAGTCGTCGTGCTAGGACCCCTCACGCATGCCCTCTGCGCGACCCTCCTTCCCCGTCTCGAGTGAGCCCAACCTGCGCCGCCTCGGCGTGGGCGGCAGCAGCGGCGGGGGGCGGGGGGATCGTCCCCTGCGCGCGCAGGTGGTGGTCACCGCCTGCTTGGTGCTGGTGTTGATCGCGGTGCCGCTCTACCTGCTCAGGCGCCCAAGCTCCGGCTTGGATGGCGCGGTGACGAGCGCGGTGGCGACCTCCTCCGGCCTCCCCATGTTCACGCCCGACGCGGGCAGCGAGGAGCGGGTTCGCCTGGGCCCGGTGCAACGCGTGAAGTGCGCCGCCTCCCAGGGCGCGCGCGGCCAAGAGGGGGCGCTCTGCGACAAGCTCTTGTTCTTCGAGGAGGCGCTCGCCAAGGCCATCAAGGACAACGTGGACTGTGCGCCCCGTGAGGCGAAGCAGGGCACCATCAGCTACGCCATGAGCATCGACTTCGGGAAGCGAGCGCTCACGGTGTTCCCAGGCCAGAGCGGCGATTGGCGTGGCCCGCAGGCGAAGCGCGCCGCGCAGTGCGTGAGCCGCTCCTTGCCGACGGTAGACTGGGACAAGCTGCGCCACCAGTACCGCTACTACTTGATCGCGATCCTCGCGACCTACCCCCCAGCGGCCGCGAACGCGGGCGAGCCCGACTTCGAGTAGCGTCAGCCATCCTGACCTGTGGGTGACGTCAGCGCCCGTGAGGGTCAGCCACCCTGACCTGCGGGTGACGTCAGCTCGCGAGAGGGTCAGCCACCGAGCGTCTCCGGGCCGTCAGTCTCCCTGAGCACTTGTCAGTAAGCCTGATGAACTCGGGCGGCTCCGTGAGGGCGCCTCAAGGCTTCGACTCTGGCGCGCCCTCAGCGGCGCTTGCGGGGCCCTCAAGCGGCGCGCTGAAGTGGATGCTGCCCTCAATCGACAGCGCGCGCACGGCCGCTGTCATCACCTGGCGCCGCTCCGGAGGCGCGGTGCGCTCACGCAGCGCTACCAGGCGCGCGACGTGGCGCTCAGCGTCGCTGCGGTCGAGCAGCGCCTGGAGTTCGGCGCGGAGCCGCGCTGCGAGCCCCGGGGCGCGCCCATTCGTGGCGACGGCAATCGTTAAATCACCTGACCTTGCTAGCGCCGGGTGGCTGTAGCTCGCGTCCGGCTGATCCGGGGCACAGAAGAGCACGCGGGCGCGCTCCGCGTGGGCGAACAGCGCCGCGCGTTCGTCAGCATCACTGTCTACATACACGGCCAGCCAAGCGGAGCTGAGATCACCCGGTGCTGGGCGCCGCGCTTCATGGCGGAGCTGCCCGCGCTCAGCGAGCGGCGCGAGCGCTGGGTCGAGGTGCTCGGCGATCACGAGCAGATCGGCGCCGGCTTCAAGCAGCGCCTGAGCGCGCCGCGCCTGTTCAGGGCCCGCGCCGAGCACCAGCGCGCGGCGCCCGGTGAGGTGCAGGCCGATGGGGAAGACGCGCATGGCAGGAGTGTGCCTGGGAGGGGGGGTCGGTGCACGGGGCGCAGCATGCTGCGCCCCTACGGTTTGGGCTTCACGCGCGGCACCACCGCTGGGGTGCTGAACTGGCGCTCGCGCTCGGCGCTGCCCACACGCTGGAGGAACAGGCCAGTGAAGGTGCTGAAGAGGGCGTCGCCAGGGACGGCGGTCCCGGTGCCTGAGGGGCGACTCACCCAGCGCTTGAGGCGCTTCAGGACCTCATCTGAGACTGGGTTCACCTGCACCTTGGTGACGGCGTACACCGCCTGCCCGGGGGAGGCTTGGGACCTGTCGGCGACGAGCAGTGAGCGCGCCTTACCGCAGCGCCGCAGCACCCCGGAGAGCGCCGCCACCCAGCGCCGCTGCCGCAGCCCAGGCTGGGTAATTTCTACACGGTAAGCCTCCTTCCAGACGTGCCACGTGATCTTGCAGGTCTGCACCGTGGTGGAGATGGGCTCCTTGATGCCGGGCCGGTAGATGGTGCCGGTGAACACGATGGTGGTGGGGAGGCCGCGCCGGAGCTTCTTTTGGATCGCCTCGTCGATGACGTCCGTGAAGGAGACCGTCATGTAGAGCCCCTTGCGGTCGGCGTCCCAGTGGAAGCGAGCGCGGCGCGTGAGCTCGGCCTCCTCCTCCTGAGCGGCGAGGGGGGGCGCCCAGAGCGTCACCGTGAGCCCCGCTGCCATCGCCATCAAGCCGAGGCAGAGGATAGTCAGGGCACGCGTCATTCCGTCTCGCCCTGAATTGGCGGCGCGAACCCCAAGGCGCTGGAGAGCGCGAAGGCGAAGGCGCCGGCGCTCGTGTCGAGCCGAAGGCCGAGGTTGCCCGTGAGGTCCACCGGGACTCGCGCGAGGCCCGAGTAGCCGCTTGCGGGGCGCGATAGGTCGACCGGATTCGCGACGACGTAGGCGCCAGCGCTGGCGAACAGGTCGATGCCGTAGACGGAGCGTGAGCCACGATAAAGTGGGATACGGTACTCTGAGCTGACCTTCCCAGCGTAGCGCCCATAGCGGACCTCCTGGATCGCGGTGCCGAGCAGGTTGGGCGGCGGACGCCTGTCGAAGTTCAAGCCGAGCACGCGCCCAGGCAAGAAGTCGCTGAAATCACCGACGTAGTACTGCTCGAAGAACGGCGCGTCGCCGCTCAGCGCGCCGCCGAACAGCGAGATGGAGACGATGTGATCTTTCGGGAGCCGCCACCAGCGGTCGAGCCGGAGCTCCACCCGCTGGTAGGGGTAGTCGCTGCCCGCTGGGGTGAGGCTCACCTCGCTCACCGCGGAGAGGAACCAGCCGCGCGTCGGCAGCACGGGCTGATCGCGCGTGTCGTGCTCCAGCGTGGCGCGGAGCGTGGAGAGCACGCTGCGCCCTGGGATCACGTCGAAGTCGATCGGCTCCCGGGCCTGGCCGCGCAGGTGCGAGGCGGCGTCTGGCGGGGAGGCGTCGATGGATTCCAGGCGGTAATGGAGCCACAGCTGGGTGGAGATGGAGAGGTCCCGTCCAACCCCCAACGAGCCCCCGAAACGCTTGTAGGGCAGGGTGGCGTGCTGAGTCACGCGCTCCGCTTGCTGGGCGGGCGCGACGTAGCGCACCTCGCGGTTGCCGAAGAAATCGCGAGCGTCGTTATAGAGCAGCTCACCGTTCGTCATCCAGCTGCCGCCGAGGAAGGCTGGGTCGAGGAACCTCAGGCGCAGCGCGAGCTGCCGACTCGCGAGGCCGAGGGCGCCGCCGAGTAGGATCCCAGTGCCGGCGAGGTTCGTCTCCGCGGCGTCGAGCCCAGCGTAGGGCGTGAGCGGCTTCGGGGTGCCCTCGTTGTCGGCGTCCTTCGAGAGCCCCATCCACAGGTCGCTGACGATGAAGGTGTTGCGCTCAGCCACCTCCACCACGAGCACCACTTTGCCGGGCGAGCTGCCCTTCTTGAGCGAGAACTGGACGTCACGGAAGAAGCCGGTGCCGAGCAGGCGGTAGCGCGTCAGCTCGATCGCTGGGTCCTCGACGTTCAGCTGATCGCCGATTTGAAACGGGATGTAGCGGAGCACCACGCGATCGCGCGTCCGCGTGTTGCCGCGCACCTCGATCGCCTCGAGCGTGTAGCGCAGCGACGGCTCCTCCTCCGCGTAGTCAGGCCGCAGCTCCTCCTCCGGGGGAGCGCTTGGCAGCACTTCGTCGTCAGTGCCCTCTTCGGCGCGCGCGCCGGGCACCAGGCTCAGCGCGAACAGCGCGAACAGCGAGGCTGTCAGTCGCGCGGCCATCTTGGCCGCTCAGCGCAGGACGTCCACGTAGCGCGGCACCACCAAGTAGATCACCTTGATGCCATCGCGGCCGCCGAGCTCCTTGCCGCCTGGTGTTTGCACCCGAAGCAGCGCGCGCAGCACCGTGAGCGCGCCAGGCTTGAGCGTGTCGTTCCTCGCGGTGACCTCAAACTCCACCGTCTGATCGCCGCGCACGCTGTAGAAGGTGGTGGCGTCTAGCGTCGCGTAGGGTAGGGGCGTCTGGCTGCTAGGCACCGGACTGACGCTCTGGATCAAGCGGGTGGCGTCGAAGGGGAGGCCTGTCTCGGTGTCGATGCGGTTGTGGTACACAGGGTCAGGGACGCCGTCTCCATCACAATCCGTGTTGCCTGGGCAGTCGTAGGACGTGGTGCGGGTGGTCACGTTGTTCAGGCCCTGCCCGGCGAGCAGGCCGATGAGGCGCACCACCTCCTCCGCCACCCGGCCGTTGGGGGTGGGGTCGTTGACCAGCGGCAGCTCGCGTCCACCGAAGGTGGGATCGAAGTAGAGGCTGCCTGTCTTTTCGGCGAGATCGACCAGCTCGACGCGCGCGGGCGCCGCGGAGCCACCCCCGCCGGTTTGGACAGGGACACCGACTATCTTCCCGCCGACCGCGTTCATCGCCGCGACCACCTCCGCGTAGGACTTCGCGCCGCCCGCCTGGGTTGGGTTGTAGTCGTAGGTCGCGGTGGGGCCGTTGTGAGAGGGGGCGTCCGTGATGAGGACGAACACCGGCAGCTTACCGGGCCTGAGGCAGGCGCGCCCGAGCAGGCCAGGCTCACAGTTCGCCGCGTGCGGGCTCCAGACGCCGCCGCCTGTGAAGGCGAAGGGGGAGCTGTTCACCGCCATGTAGAGCGCCTGGGTCAGGGCCTCCGGGGCGTCTGCGCCGCCGCTCGCGCTGAGGTTGTCCAAGATGGTGCGGACGTTGGTGGGCGCCGTGAAGCCGCTGCCCGAGCTGATCGGCTCGGTCAGATTGCCATCTAGCCAGCTGCCGGTTGCGCAGCCGTCATCGACGGAGCCGCCGATGCAGAAGCGGTTCGCGTAGGGCTGGTCTCCGCTGTTACCATATGGAAGCCAGGGGACGTCCTTGAAGCTGCCGATCCCCAGGTAGGCGCCGGGGATGGCTGGGATGGGCGGGGTGGCGGTGGTGGAGCCGTTTAGGATGGTGGGGATGATGGTGGTGTCGAGCGACGACTTCACGTTGTCGATCGCCGGCTGCATGCTGGCCGTGGTGTCGATCAGGAAGTAGATGTCGGCGTCTTTGATGCCGGTGGAGAAGGGGAAGCGCTGGGTCCTAGGGCCCTCGCCGTAAGGCACGATGAAGTAGAGTGAGGCGTTGGTCGGCTGGCTCGAGGCGTCGCAGGGGTCGCTCCCGGCGGCGAGCTCCACGATGTCGACGATGGTGTCCGAGTCGCAGTCGGCGTTGACGCGGCAGTCCACCGCGCAGCCCTTGGGCTCGTCTTCGTCGGGGACGCCGTCGTTGTCGCTGTCGAGATCTTGGAAGTCTGGGCCGTCTAGATCATCGTCTGAGTTGGCGACCGGCGAGCAGGGGCCGGTGCGGATGCGGCCCTTAGCGCCAGGCCGGAGCGAGGCGTTCGCCGCCTCCTCGGCGTCTGGGATGCCGTCGTTGTCACTGTCGAGGTCGAGCTTGTCTGGGATGCCGTCGCCGTCGCTGTCGCCGTCGCCCTCGATCATGTCCGCGATGCCGTCACCGTCGCTGTCGGTCTCGTCGGTGCACTTGGGATCGTTTGGCTCGATCACGTCGGGGAATGAAGCATCGAATAGGCCGCCTCCGCCGCCACCGGTGCCGGCCATGGAGCCCCCCGTGCCGCCCGTGGGGCCCACGTTGCTGGACGGCGTGCTGTCCGCGCCGCTGCAGGCGATAGCTAGCGCGCAGGCTAGTGTGAGCCCTCCCCCCAAGATCGAAGCCCGTCGCAGTCGCATGTTCATCATCAAGCCCTCGGCAAGCTAATTGGCGATCGGGGGCTCCTGAGAGATGGTCAATCTACGCGCGGCCACGAGCCGGCGTGAGCCCTCCCGCGAGTCTAGCCCACCTTGGGCTGCGATCGTAGGGCGAGTGCGCTGAACGGGTTACCGTTGGTCTACACGGACAGGCGTGGTACTGGCGCGTGCAGCGCTTGGCGCGAGGGCAGGGCGCGTTCATGGCGGTGCCAAACCCCCTGCCCCCCCTGGTCACAGTGAGCTCATGACGCAATCCCTGTCGAACAAGCTAGCGGTGGTCACCGGAGCTTCAGCCGGTATCGGGGCGGCGATCGCCCGGCGCCTGCTTGAGCAGGGCGCACGCGTGGTGCTGGCGGCGCGCCGGACGGACCGGCTGCGCGCCTTGGCGGAGCCGTTCGGGGAGCGCGCCAGCTGCCACGTGCTGGACGTCGCCGATGAGGGCAGCGCGGCGGCGTTCGTGAGCTGGGTGCTCGCGTCTCATGGGTCGCCGGACATCCTGGTGAACAACGCTGGGTTGGCGCGCGGCTTGGGCCCCGTGGTGTCGGCCAGCGAGGCAGACTGGCGCGAGATGATGGAGGCGAACGTGATGGGGCTGATGCGCCTGACGCGCGCGTTCTTGCCGGGGATGCTCGAGCGGGGCTCGGGGGACCTCGTGCAGATGAGCTCGATCGCGGGCGTTCAGCCTTACCCGAACGGCGCGGGTTACTGCGCCAGCAAGGCGGCGGTGGAGGCGTTCTCGCTCGCGCTGCGCCGCGAGCTGGTGGGGACGGGCGTCCGCCAACTGGTGATCCAGCCGGGGATGGCGGAGACGGAGTTCTCGGAGGTGCGGTTTCATGGCGACGCGAGTCGCGCCAAGGACGTCTACCAGGGCGTCACCCCGCTCAGCGCGGAGGACATCGCTGACTGCGTGTGCTTCGCGCTCACCCGCCCGCCGCACGTCAGCATTCAGACCTTGCTCGTCACCCCCACCGCCCAAGCGACCGCGACCGAGGTCGCGCGGGGCTTGAGCTGACGACGCGTGGACTGGTCACCCGGAGACGCGCTGGGGCAGAAGTACCAGCTTATCCGCCTGCTCGGCGCGGGCAGCGCGGGCAGCGTGTGGGAGGGCGAGAACACCTGGGTGGGGCGCCGCGTGGCGCTGAAGGTGCTGCACTCCAGCCTCGCGCACCACGCGGAGATCCGTGCACGTTTCCTCGCGGAAGCGCGCGCCTCGGCGCGCATCGCCAACCCCCACGTGGTGGATGTCTTCGACCTGGGCGAGACAGAGGACGGCACGCCCTTCATGGTGATGGAGCTGTGTGAGGGCGAGACGCTCGGGTCCATCCTGGAGGCGCGTGGCGCGGTGGGCGTCGGCTACGCCTGTGAGATATTGATGCAGGTGTGCAGCGCCTTGGAGGCGGCGCACGCGCTTGGGATCGTGCATCGTGATCTCAAGCCGGCCAACGTGATGGTGATTCACCCCACGCCTGAGGCGCCGTTCGCCAAGGTGCTGGATTTTGGGATCGCCACCGGGGTGCACCAAGGGGGTGAAGATCCTGAAGAGCGCGACGTGTGGGGCACGGTGCACTACATCGCGCCGGAGCAGGCGGCGGGCGACGCGGTTGACCATCGCGCGGACATCTACGCGGCGGGGGCAATTTTGTATGAGTTGCTCGCTGGGAGGCCACCCTTTGAGGGCTCCATGAGCTCACTCGTCTTGGCGGATGTCCTCACCCGGTCACCGGAGCCGCTGTCGCGCTTTGCGCCTGGGCTGCCCGTTGGGGTTGAAGAGCTGGTTCATCGTGCGCTGGCCAAGGATCCTGAAGATAGGCCACACAGCGCTCGATCGCTGCGCGCGGCGCTATCCTCCTTCGTGGGTCAGCCCCCCGAGCGCGAGGCTCGGGCAGCGTCTCACCGTGCATCGCAGACCGAGCCGCCGCTCCCATTGGTCGCCAAGAGCAAGCGCCCCGCTCTCGAGCTAGTGAGCGACTCTACCGCGCCGCCTCCACCCACTAAAATGGCAGTTCCTCCGTCGGCGCCGGGGCGCCGAATCGATCCGGCGCCATCCTCCGAGCGCCGCCCGCCGCCCCTCCCACGCCGCCGCTGATTGGAGATGGGCGATTCAGTCTGAGAGGCTCGTGCGTTTTGTGGGAGCCGCCTGTGGGTTCAGGCGCCTGATCTCAATCAACCGGCTTTCGGTCATCGATGCAGTCGTGGGCGCTGCGTTGCTCATCGTTCAGATAGCAGCAGTGTCGTCGCTTCTCGCTCCTCGCTCCTCGCGGTCGAGGCGCTTCGATGCCCTGGGGATCAGCTGATTTCGACCAGGTGCCTAGCATCAGAGCAGTACGACTGACAGATAGGGTGTCACGCGCTGCCTTGCGGCGCGCTGTTTAGCTGCGCTTCATGTCAGCCTGGCTGAGCGTCGCGGTGAGAAGGCGCTGCTTAGCTGCGCTTCATGTCAGCCTGGCTGAGCGTCGCGGTGAGAAGGCGCTGCTTAGCTGCGCTTCATGTCAGCCTGGCTGAGCGTCGCGGTGAGAAGGCGCTGCTTTGCGTGCTCTCGTGCCGCCTTGGCTCAGGCGTGGGCTCTGGATACACAACGAGCCGCCAAGCACCCTCATAGTGGGTGCTGGACGGCTCGGGGTTGGGTTTGGCTGAACAACACAGCGCGCTGCGCCGACGGGACCGCGTGTTGGGCACGGCCCCGCTGAGCAGCAAGGTGCGCTGATTATGACCGCCGGCTAAGGTGGCGCGCCAACTAGGGCGCACACACCTACTCAGACGCGGCCGCGGCCAGCGTTGTAGCGCGTGGCGCGCTTCTCGCCGCGCTTCTTCAGGCGCCCCTCCTTGAGGAGCTTCCTGACGGGGAGCGAGAGATCCTTAGTGGGGAGGCCAACGCCACGCCCGATCTCCTCGATGTTGGCGTTCGGGTTGTTCTCCACGAACTGCAACACCGCAGCCGCCATTTGATTGAGCTCGGCGGGAGTGCGCTTACCACCACGCCGACCCTTGCGACGTGTGGGAGCTGGGGCCGCCTGGCCGCTCGCTGCCCGAGCAGGGCGCGCGGCGGCGCGCTTGGGGCGCTCGGTCAGCGTCTGCCCAATCGCGGCTTGAATCTTCTCGATCACTGCCTGTTGCACAAGCGCGGAGAGTTCCTCCACGAAAGCATCAACACGCGCCCGAATCTCGTTTGAGTCTGCCATTGGCGGCTACTCTCGCGCCACGATAACCCCCTGTCAATGGGAATTGTCTTCTTTAGTGAGTGTGTGGTGAGCGATAGGGGGCACCGCTCAGGACGTCAAAGCGTCCTTTGGTTCATCAACCACTCAGCTAGCGTGGCTTTGCCTGGATGTTGCCAGTAGCTCAGCCTGAGCTTTGGGGAGTATGGATAGTCAGAGTAGGTGAGCGTGCCTTGGGTGGCGCGTGTCGCCGGTCTCTGTGCGCAGGTGCCTGGCGCGGCGTTGGAGTGCTGCGGTGGGCGGCGCCGCGTCTGGGTGGCGCGGCGTTGGAGTGCTGCTCGGTGCGCGTCGCCGCGTCTGGGCGGCGCGGCGCTTGGAGTGCTGCTTGGTGAGCCGCGCCGCGCTGGGTGGCGCGGCGCTTGGAGTGCTGCTCGATGCGCGTCGCCGCGTCTGGGCGGCGCGGCGCTTGGAGTGCTGCTTGGTGAGCCGCGCCGCGTTTAGGTGGCACGAGTCGCCGCGTTCGGGTCTCGTTCAGGTGACGCCCGCGCTGCGCTTGGGGTGCAGCGTGGTGGCGCTCTGACGGCGGCTAAGCCCAACGTGTTCGCCCGAGAGCGCCGAGCCGCCGCAGGTGCGCCGGCCGTCAACGTGCGAGCCGTTCGCGCCGCTCTACTCCTCTGGCGTTGACTCTTCTGGCGTTGAATCCCCGGGGGCAGGCTCCTCAGGGGTCGGCTTTCGGAACAGTGAGGCGATGATGCTCACCGTCAAGACGCCCAGGATCACCCCCAGCGACACCCAGTTTGAGATCTTGAACCAGCTGTGGACCACCATCTTCACGCCGATGAAGGTGAGCACCACCGCGAGGCCGTAGTTCAGGTAGTGGAAGCGCCCCATCATGCCTGAGAGCAAGAAGTAGAGCGAACGGAGCCCCATGATCGCGAAGATGTTCGAGGCATAAACCACGAACAGATCGTCGGAGATGGCGAGCACCGCGGGCACCGAGTCGACGGCGAACAGCACGTCCGTGAACTCGATCACGAGCAGGACGAGGAACAGCGGCGTCGCGTGGCGCACGCCCTCTTTCACCGTGAAGAAGCGCTCGCCGTCGTACTCCGTCGTGGTGCGGAAGAAGCGGCGCGCCAAGCGCAGCACCGGGCTGTTCGCTGGGTCGACATTGTCCTCCCCACCCATCGTGAGCTTGACGCCCGTGTAGATGAGGAAGGCGCCGAAGATGTACATCGTCCAGCTGAACTTCGCGAGCAGCGCCGCGCCCAGCAGGATGAAGATGGCGCGCATGATGACGGCGCCGAACACGCCCCAAAAGAGCACGCGCTGTTGGTGCTCGTCCGGCACCTTGAAGTAGCTGAAGACAGCGAGGAAGACGAACAGGTTGTCGACCGAGAGCGACTTCTCCACCACGTAAGCGAGCAGGAAGGGGACGGCGATATCGCTGCCGTGCTCGAAGTAGAGGAACACGTTGAAGCCGAGCGCTACGGCGATCCACACGATGCTGCGCACCGCCGCTTCCCGAAAAGAGACGTGGTGGGAGTGGCGGCCGAAGATCAGGAGGTCGAGCCCCATCGTGACGACGAGGGCGACGACGAAAATGATCCAGTCTGTTGTATGGACGACGGTCACGAGTCGGCGGCTGTAACACGTGGTGCGGGGGACTGCACGGAGCGCCGAGCGGTGGTCGGCGTGAAGGTGCAGAGCGCGCGATGGAGGGAAAAATTCGATGTTTCGTGCCCCTCAGCGTGAGCGTTAGGGGCTTGACTTCGGGGTTACGCACACGCCTTCGGACGATGTGCTGGAGCGCCGCTCAAGGTCTGCGCGCGCTCCAAGAGGCGGCCCACGAGTGGCCTCGCGGCGCCGCGTGAGTCGTTCATGGGTGAGGCTGCGCGCCTTGGAGCGCCGTTTTAGACGGAGGAACCTCAGGTCAGCGGCTGGCGTTCAGTGAGCTCGCGTGCTCACGCCGGCGTGATGGTCAGATCATCTGCTCAGGGTGGCCCTTCGGTGCACGCGGCGTGAGCCGCAGCACGCGGGCGCCTAGATCCATGCGGATGAACGCGAGCATGCTGAGCAAGATCGCGAGCACACCACCGGCCGCGAGCCAGCGGTTCGGCTCCGCGCGCTCATAGACGTTACCCTGTCCAATCGGCGTCTCGGTGCGTGGGTCGTACGGTAGGCCGTAGCGCTCGGCGAGCACCTTCATGGACGACAGGTGAACCACGGGAACTCCACGCTTCGCGAAGCGCAGCATGACCGAGTCGGCCATGTCCTCGCCGCTCGGCGGTGAGCGGTTCAGGCCGGGGCCAAACTGCTTCTTGCCGACGTGGGTCCCAACGGAGGCGGAGCCACCGCCGACGTTGATGTAAGCGCGGATAGGGCGGTCCCCCGCGCGTCGCTCATACAGCGCCATGCGCTCGTCGATGGCGTGCGTGAGCGAGTCTGCTTCGATGCGCTCGGCGCCGCTCCGCGCGATGGCTTCGCGCAGCAGCTCGCGCCCGGTGTCGCTCATCCCCACCCCGCGATCATCGATGCCGCCGAGGCTGGCCGCGAGCGATCGAAACTCGATCAATTGGTGCTTCTCTAGCGTGGCTTCCATGTCGAGCCACAGGTACCCGACGTGGTTGGCGCCAAACTCACTCGACGCTGTGCTGGCGATGATGAGCGGCGTCGCGCCGAGGGTGGCGAGCGCGGCGTAAGTGGAGACGTTGAGGGCAGGGAAGGAGCCTGAGACACCCACGGCCACGAGGTCGCCTTGGCCCACCTCAGCCAGCTTGAGGAGGTGCAGGATCACGGCGGCAAAGTTGGGGTTGGCGCTCGTGAGCTTGGCGTCCAAGTAGCCCGTGTTGGAGGTGACCGGGGTGATGCTCTCGCCGATCACGCCAGTGCCCGCCGGGTCAAACCGTGAGTCGATGGGGATCGCGCGACGGACCTTCTCCCGCTTGATCGCCGCCATGGAGTCGCGGGCGAGCCGCGCGGCGGCGAGCTTCTCAGTGCTCCAAGGTTGCTGCTTCACTTGGGGGAAGTGCGTGACGGCGAGCAGGCTCACCACCGCCACACCGGTGATCAGCATGAGGGCGGCGCGTGAGACCCCTGGTGGGCGCCAGTAGAGCTTCTTCATGCGTCGAGCTCCACACCGACCACCGCCACCAAGATCAGCCTCACGACGATCGACGCGGTGGTCAGCGCTGTGAGCGTCTCCACCACGCCCTGACGATCCAGGCAGATCGCGATGAGGCCAGGGATGATGTAGCCGACGACTTGCGCTTCGGGCCCCCCCAGGCTGAGGCCCGGCAACGCGCGGAGCCCCATCCCCACCGCATAGCCCACCAAGATCATCAGCACCGTCCGGCGGCGCCCGTAGATCACGAGGAAGGCGCTGAGCGCGTGGACGAGCAAGAAGGTGATGAGCCCCGCGCCGACGGTGACCAACACGCTCAGCGGGTTTGACCAGGCGAGGGCGAGGTAGCCAGGCACCACCATGCCGCCGGCGGCGAGCCCAAAGGCCTCTGTGAATAAGAGGCTCACCGCGAGGCCGACGCCAACGGAGAGCGGGAGGAGATCGATGTTCATGACAGGGCGCTCCGGCGATCGCCTCGCGACAGCGAGGGGGCCTCATCCCAGCTCCTAGGAGCTGGCTCACGGGTGCCCTGGTCGACGCGGGCACGGTTCTGGAAGTAGCGCACGAGGCCAAGGCCTTGCCCCCCGACGTTCCCGAGCCCCATCACCAAGGCCGAGCGCGGGACCAGGTCGAGCACCCGCTCAAACAGCTCGCTCACCGCGAGCCCCTCGGCGAACACGAGACGCGTGGCGTCGAAGCCGGCGCGCGCCGCCTCCCGCGCGAACAGGTCAGTGCCCGTGCCCATCAACACCACGAAGTCAGCGCGCGGCCAGCTGACGAAGGCGCGCGCGAGCTCGCGGGAGCGATCAGGGCGGTCGCTCCTGCAGTTGAAGATGATGATGCGCGAGGCGAGGCGCGCGTGCTTTTGACAGGTAGCTCGCCAGATCTGCTCGCTGCTCACAGGATCGTTGGCCGCGAAGCCGTTCACGAAGGCGATCTCTCGCCCGAAGAAGTCGAGCAGGTGCTCGGTCATCGCGCCCGGGTCGGGCTTCGCGCGCCACATCCCTTGAAGGGCAGTTTGACGGTCTACCCCGAGCTCACCGCACACGGCGAGGGCGAGCGCCACGTTGTCCGGGTGCTCAGTGTAGCTGAAGCCCGCGAGATCGACCTCGCTCACCTCGGCCACTTGCTCCCGCGTGATGGCCACCACCGAGGAGCCGCGGTCACGCGCGGCCGCCTCCAACATCGGCAGGTGCTCCTGCTCCGCGGTGAAGAGCCTGCCCTGCTTGGGGATCATACCGGCCAGCGCCTTGGCGACGTCCACCGGGGTGGGGCCCATCACCTCCAGGTGATCGGGGCGCGCGTTGGTGATGACGCCGTGGGTGGAGCGCACCAGCTTGAACTCGCACAGGCTCTGCAACTCGGGGCGCAGCGCCATGCACTCAATGACCAGCGCTTCGGCGCCCAGGTAGGCGGCCGTGGCGACGATGCGCTTTTGCTCGATGATGTTGGCGCCCGCGGGTCGATAGATCGGCACCTCACGCGCGTCGGGGAGGATCATTCGCGCGAGTGTCCCTGTCGTCTTGGCGCAGGTGCGCTTGCCACCAGCGCGGAGCCCCGCGGCGATCAGGCGCACGACGCTCGACTTGCCCCGCGTGCCGTTCACGTGGACGCGGATGGGGATCTGGGCCAGGCGCCGGCGGTGCAGCCACAGCTCAATGGCAGCCAGCGCGATCAGCGCTCCGGTGACGGTGAGGAGGAGCGCGAGGCCGCTCATGCGGACTCACCATACACGGAGTCTCCTTACTAGCGGTAGGGGCACACACTCGGCACCGTGTAGCCGCTCGCAGCAGGCGCATGGCAGGAGGGCTCGGTTGGGGGTTGGACGGCACCGCACCCAAGCCCGCTGCGCGGGTGCCCTGTCCTCGCTCAGCTCCCTCCGTGGTGCTCCAGCTGCTCAGCAGGGCGCGTCGAGCGTTGCTCGCGGAGTCCTGCTGAGCGAGTTGGTGCCTGGGATCACCACGGAACGATGGGGCCGCTTACAGGCACCAAGCGTGTCCGGGTGGTGATCTGAGCGATGCCCAGGGTCGCCCGATCGCCTTGCAGGGTGAACGGGATGCGCCGGGTGACGCCCGCGGCGTGCACCACCGCGGTCCCGCTCACGGGCCCATGCCCGCTCGCCCTCACCAGCTCAATCACGTACTCACCGGTGGGCGCGGCGCGCAGGGCGAGCCCTTCACGCTCGGTGCTGGTGACGTGACTGGCGCTGATGACCGAGCGCGTGGGCGCGCCCAGCCAAGACACGCGATGGCCGCTTGGGTGGAGCAGCGCGATGTCCAAGTCCACGCGGCTGCCCGTCCACTCGACCTCCACCCGCAGATCGCCTGACAGGCGCTCCTCGGTGACTGGCGCGTCGGCGAGCCGCTGGGCCGCCTGGCGCGCGGTGTCAGGGCTCGCCTCGAGCAGTCGATCGGCGAGCCAGCCGAGGCCTGATTGGCGCGCGCAGCGCAGCGCTTCACCGAGCAGCTTCGAGTCGCTCCGCAGCTGTGCGATGGCGAGGCTGAAGCGGCAACCCAGCTCGGGCTTGCCCGCCCAGCGGTAGAGCCGCGCCAGCCGCTGCTGCCCAGCCACGTCCCCCGGCGCAACGTCAATCACGCTGCCTAGTAGCCGGATCGCCCCGTCTCGGTCACCCGATCGCGCCAGCAGATCGGCGCGCGCCGTGAGCGCCTCGGGGTCCAGTGGATCGCGCCGTGACCACGCTTCAGCCAAGCTGCTCGCGCGGTCCAGCTCGCCGCTCACCGCGAGCAAGTTGTACAGCTTCTTGACGGAGTCGCGGCGGTTCTCGTCGGCGCGTAGCTCGGCCTCCGCCGCGGCGATGCGGTCACTGGTGGCGCTCTTGGGGCTCAGGCGATCGGTGCTGATGACCCCCACCCGCTCATGCACGCGGCGCATCGCCATCATGGGCCTGCGCTGCCTCTGGGGCGCCTCGTCCGCGAAGGGAGCGGGCGCTTCCATGCTGGAGCGCGGCGGTGGGGCAGGCTTCGGCATGGCCTTGGCGGCACTGCCGAAGCCCCCTGCGCGGTGGTCATCGAAATCGAAGCCGAGATCGACCGGGCGCCGCTGGGCGGGGGACTTGAGCACGTCGGCGTCGACGTCGACCTCGGCCGTGGCCACCGCCTCTTCATCGCCGCTCCACTCGGGCAAGTAGCGCGTGTTGTCGAGGCCGAACGCCTTGAACATGGCCGGGCTCTCCAGCACGAGCAGCGAGGTGTGACGGCTCGCGATGTTGAACCGCTGCGAGAGCTTCACCGCCTCTTGTTTGGCGCTGTCCGTCGCTTGAAGCTCAAGATCCGCTATTTTGGCGGCGGCGAACAAGCGCGGCACGAAGGTGTTACCGCGCTCGCTGGTGGCGGTGAGCGTCACTGGGTAGCTGCGCTCGAAGCGCCGCCCGCCGAGCTCTCCTGTCAGCTTGACCTCGCCCTCCACGCGGTCGCCCACCATGCGCGCGACCACCAGCTCCTCACCGCCAGCCAAGATGCTGTTCAGGCGGCTGGGGGCGATCTCGGTCAGGCCAGGTGGGAGCTCCACCCGGACATCCTCAAGGCTCGCGCCGTACGTCGCGCTGAGCACGCCGTACGCTGCCTCGGAGAGCCGCTGGCCTGGCACGAACGGCAGCACCACCCCACCACCGCCTCGCGCCATGGCGTTCAGGGTGTCGAGATCGGCGTCCGCGCCGATCGCCACCGCCGTGAGCGTCCCGCTGCCTGAGGGCAACGCGCGGCGCACCCAGTCCTCGATGAACGCTGGTCGGATAGCGCCCAGCGTGGGCGCGCCGTCCCCGATGTACACCACCCGCAGTGCGCGAGAGCCGTCTCGTGGCGCCGCTCGCCGAGCGGCGTCCACCGCGCCGCCCACGTCCGAGCCGCCCTCCGGCGGCTTTTCCTCAAGGAAACGCTTAGCGGCCTCCGCCGTCTCCATGCCCGGCTGCAGCATCCCAGTGTTCATCCCGCGGCAGGTGGTGTCGCAGGCGAGCACCGTGACCCGATCGCTTGAGTCAAGCTCTCGGATCACGCGGGTGGTGAGGTCCGAGGCGCGCTGGTAGCGCTCGCCGTACATGGAGCGGCTAGCGTCGACGACGAACACGAAGTCACGGTGCAGGCTGGCGCCCGCGCGCGGCAGGTTCGGCTTCAGCGCGATGGCGACGTAGCTGCCGCCGCTCGCGTCCTCTTTGGCCAGCTCGTCGCCGACAGGCTTGTAGGTCCAGGCGGTCAGCTCACGGTCGCGGTCCGGGAGCGCGTACTCCACCACCAGATCGCCCGCGGGCTTGAAGCTGGTCCGCTCAAAGCTGCGTCGCGTGGCCTGATCCGCGCCCTGATCGTGTTCCATGGGGTAGCCCAGGGTGCTCACCCCGAACGCTCCGTCGTGGCCGCGCACCTGGACATCCATCGAGAAGCGGTCGACCTCGGTGGTGCCGCTCGGGTCGTGAGCCAGCGGGTAGGTGTAGCGACGAACACCCGCGCTCTGCTTGAGGACTTGGCTGTAGGCGAGCACCACGCGCCGCGCGCCGCGCTTCGGGATCGGGAACACCCGGAGCTCGAAGCGGCCGCCGCGCTGCCACTCGAGCAGCGCTGGATCGCGCCAGGGGCCAGGCACCCAGATGATCTCTTCGCGGATTTGTTTGCGCGCCTGGGGCGCCGCGTTGGCGATCGTCCCGCGCCAGATGGCCGCAGCCCGATCGCGCTCGACGAACGCGCCCTCCTCAAGCTTACCGTCCACATCCAGCGCCAGGCGCTCGATCTTGGCGTCCGGCGGCAGCGGGAAGCGGAAGATCCCCTCGAGCACCTCGTCAGTCTGATTGGTGAAGACCTCCTCGATCTCGGTGCGGGCGATCTGCCCGACGATCCGCACCTTCAGCTGGTGTGAGGTCAGCCGCACGGCGCCCTTGCGCTCGTCCGTCTGTCCCGGCTTCTTCGCGCGGAGCTCCCCCAGCCCTCGAAGATCGTGCTCCTCCTGCTCGCGCTGGCTTGTGAAGTCGCTCCAGGCGAGCGACTCGGCGAGCGCCGTGGTGGTGGCCGCGTAGGGTGGGAGCCCTGAGTACAGGCGACCCTGCTCCCCGGCGCCGATCACCACCTCCGCGCCGCTTTGGTCAGCGAGCTTCACCGAGCCGCGGCTGACGTCAACGCTCGCCGCTTGGTCGGCGAGGGTGATGGCGAACTTGGTGCCGAGCACCTCCACGTGGCCCTCTGGAAGCGCGAAGCGCGCGCGCTCGGTGGAGGGCGTGATGTCTGCCGCCAGCCGACCCTTCAGCAGCTGAGCGCTCCGCGCCTGCCCTGGCGTCAGCCGGAGCTCGCTCGAGCGGTCCAGGGTGAGCTGGCTGCCGTCGGCGAGCGACAAGCTCACCCGCGTGTTCTCGTCGGTGCGGATCGAGGCGCCAGGGACGAGCGCCGCGCCCGCCTTCGCGGCGCTGCAATCATCCGCCTTGTCGCAGACGCTGAGCCCGGAGCCGAACAGCTCAGTCACCTCGCCGCGCCAACCATCGGCTACGGGGCCCTCCTCGGTGGCTCGCTGAGTTGAGACGACCCAGGTCAAGCCAACAGCCGCCGCTAGCCCAGTGAGCCCCGCGGCGAGGTAGGCGAAGCGCCGCTTCCGCGCGGTCGCGATGGAGATCGGGGCGGCGGGCTCGGCGCTCGGCTTGGCGTCGCTCGCCGGCTCGCCCGGGGGCGCGCCGTTCGTGGCGCCTTCGGTGGTGCTCGTCGTGCCTGGGTTCGTGTCGCTCGCCGCGGTGTCGCTCGCTGCTACGGCGGGGCTGCTCGCCTCAGCGGCGCTCGCTGTATGAGGACTGGGAGACTGTCCATCGCCCACGGCGGGCAGCCGCTCAGTGACGGGCGCGCCCTCCGTGGTGAGCGCGGGTGTGTCCAGCTGAGTGGGCTGCGTCCCTGACGGTGCACCGGCCTCGGGCACCTGGGTCACCATCGCCTGAGCTGCCACGACCTGAGCTGCCGCGGCCTCGGTCGAGGTCATTTCGGCGGTGGGCTGCGCTGCGGTGGGTAGCGCTGCGGTGGGTAGCGCTGCGGTGGGCTGCGCTGCTGCAGGCTCGGTCGCGGTGGGCTGCAGCGTAGGCACCTCGGCTGACTGCGGCTCAGCGCCGGCGGCCTGCTGGGCGTCCAACGCGCTCAGCACGCGCGCCGTGAAGTCTGCCGGGAGCGTGAAGTCGGCGCCCGCTTGGCGCGTGAGGCTCACCGCCTGCTCGGCCTCGAAGCGAGCGTCGCGGTGGGCGGGGGAGCTCGCGACCAGATCGAGCACCTGCTCATCGGCGGTGCCGTCGATCAGGTCGACGAGGTGGTCATCGATGCTTGGCTGACTACGTGGATCGGTCATTTGCTCACTCCCGTTCGCTGCCCGAAAGGGCCTCACCGTCGGACATGGCTTCTCGCAGGCGCGCCAAAGCGCGCGACACACGCTTGCGCGCGGCCACCTCTTCGATGCCGCACGCGTCCCCCACCTCTTTGAAGCTGAGCTCCGCGCCATAGCGGAGCACCAGCGCCTCCCGCAGGCTCGGGCGGATCTCGGCGATGGCGCTCCTCGCCCTGACCGCGCGCTCTTGGCGGAGCACCCAGTCTTCTGCGTGCTCATGGGGCGGGGGGGCTTGGACTAACCTGAGGCGCTGTTCACGCCGGCCCCGACGCTCAAGCGCCTTCGCGCAGCGGCGCCGGGCGATGGCGAACAGCCACGCCTTGAAGCTCCCCTCCGCGCGCCACCCAGCGAACCCCGCGTGCGCTTCGAGTAAGATCTCTTGCGTCGTGTCCTCGGCCTCCGCCTGGGAGCCGAGCAGCGCCATGCACAGGCGCCCAACGCTCATGGCGTACTGCTCGGCGCACAGCCTGAGCGCCTCTCGGTGTTCACCGGCCTGAATCAGCCGAGCGAGCTCAGCCTCTGGTCCCTCAGCGCTGGCGCTCATCTCCATGGTTGCCTCCGCGGTCATCGAGTCCTCCCCCTCCGGTTCGAGAGCGTACTGGTGTCTGGGGTGGCTCCGTTGCCCGTTCCACTGGGATCTGCTGAGCGCGCTGCGACGGTCACGACACCAGGTGGCGGTGTCGCCCCAGTTCGTGACCGCTTTTCTCTCAAAATTTCTGTGTCCCTGAGGCGCCGGGTCGGGTGGTGCCGTCAGTTGCCCTAGCAAAAATCAATGATTTCCAGTGGTTATGCCGATCGAGGCGACCCCGCGGCGAGCGGCCCGCCGAGGGCAGCAGTCAGTCGCTCGCGTGGTGGCGATCTGCTCGTCGCTCTACGCTGCGGCCATGGCCTGGCCCTGGATCGCGCTGCTCGGTTCGCTGGCGAGCGATGGGGAGCCGAGCCAGCTCCAGCTGGATCCACCTCAGCTGTTGGCGCGCGCCGCGGGCACACCGGCGCGCCTCGATGCGCCGCAGCTGACGCGTGAGCTAGAGCCTGAGCCCAAGTGGGGAGTGCCCCTCGCGCACAGCGCCGGGTTGATGGTGGGCATGCGCCTCAGCGCGGCGTGGTTGTGGCCTGAGCCGTTCGCGCGCACCAACCTGAGCGGCTGGCTCGAGAACTACCAGACGGCGTTCACCTCGGCGCCCTATTGGGACGGCTCCCAGCGAGCGTTTGAGTGGGACGGCGACGCCTGGTGGATCAACGTCGTGGGGCACGGGCTGTTCGGCAGCGAGCTCCACTACCGCGCGCGTCGCTGCGGTCACTCGGTGTTCACCGCGCTCGCCTTCACCACCGCGGCGAGCGCGGTGTGGGAGTACGCCTTCGAGGCCAACGAGGTGCGGCCGAGCGCGCTGGATCTGTGGTTCACGCCGCTGTCTGGGCTGGTGCTGGGGGAGGCGCGATACTTGATGTATCGCGAGGCCGGCAAGCTGAGCGGCGGGCTCCGCCACGTGGTGCGCGGTGTGCTCGACCCGCTCGGTGAGCTAGAGCGCGGCCTCGGCGCTCCGTGTTGAGCTGTTCAGCTGACGATGGGTGCTCTCCGCCCCCTGTGCGGAGCCCTGAGCCGCGGGGCGCCTCTCATCGCACCGTAGCGCCGCTCGGCTGCTCTCACGGCAACCGAACCCCCCCAAAAAAAACAGCGTGACTGACTTAGAGCGCGGACCGGCGTGACGGAACAGATTTCGTCAGCCCTACGAACCACACGCACCTGCAGCCCTCAGAACACCGGGGGTGGCTCATACACGGGCTTCACGTCGGCGCCGCCAGCGAAGGCGAAGGACGCGGGGCCTGAGTAGCCATAGACGACGATGCCGAAGGGCTCCGTCCCGCTCACGCGGTGCCTGCCCTCAGCCACCGTGCAGCGCTTCGCGACGTAGGTGATGCCGGCGAGGGTGCCGGCGGGTGCGGTGGTGCAGCCAGTGAGCGGTGAGCCGTCCATGCTGAGGACGTTCGACTCCGTGGTGCTGACGATCAGGTAGTTGCTGGGCCAGGTGGGCGGGATGAGGAAGGCGTAGTCCTGGCGGTACTGCTCGGTGGGCGGGAAGATGGTGAGCGACGGATCGCCGCGGCCCTGCTCGGTCGTCTCCTGGCTGACCAGCAGCTGGCCAATCATCACGGGCTTAGTGGCCGTCGCGACGAAGTCCACCTTGGTCCACACCTCACGCAGCTCGCCGGGGGCGAGCGTGAACTGGGCGTCCCCGCCGGGGAGGCTCGTCGTGATCTCGGTGGTCTCCGCTACCCCGAGGAAACGCACCAGATCTTCCTCCACGTCGGAGGTGCCGCGCGGCGGGCTGCGGGTGATCACGAACTCGCGACCCAGCGCCGTGACGGGGAAGATCTGCTCCTCCAGGTGGTCGGTGCAGCAGCTGCCGGCTTCAGATGGCATGTTGGGGCGCCGGATGGCGGCCGTTTCCGTGCTGGAAAAGACAGAGACCGGCTTCGAGCTCTCCACCCAAGTGCCGGTGAGATCCCCCGGCATGCCCTCGGAGCCGAGGTTCAGCACGTCGAACGGGCCGATCGTGATCTCGAACTCATCCCCCGTCTCCATCCTGGGGATGTGCACCGTGTCGGTGTTGATGCGCCCGCCTGCCTTGATCCTCACGCGGGTGTTTGGCTCCACGCCGATCACGGTGACGAACGAGCGCTCCGGGGTGCCAGCCACGGGGAGGGCGGGGATCCAGATGGGCTTGGCCGGCACGTAGCCGAGGACGCGGTGCAGGGTGCCGAGGCCGGAGCGCGGCAACAAGAGCGAGGCGTCGTTGGTGTAGGTGTTGGTGAAGGTGTTGAACTGATAGGCGACCACCGGCGCGGTGGTGGTGATGCGGAACGCCAGCGAGGTGAGCTGGGAGCCTGGCGGGCCGGGCGGGTCGCTGACGATGGGCCCGGAGATCTCGGCGGTGGGCAGGCCGATGGGCTCAATGCCGTTCACCGGGATGATCGCGGTGTGCACCAAATGGAGCTGCAGCGGCTCACCCACGGGCGCGAGGTTGCGCTCGACCGTGACGTGCGCCGGGGTGACGCCCGCGTTGGCGAGCACGACGCCCCAGGGTGACTCCGCCGCGGACAGCGGGAGGAGGGTGCGGACCCGCTCATTAGGCAGGTCCACTGCCCAGAACTCGCAGCCCACGTTGGAGGGCGAGGCCGCCTCCTTCTCGCACTCCGTGGTGCAGCGCCCCTTGTTGCAGAGCAGCCCCTGACCAGGATCGCAGGCCTCGATGGAGCTGCCGATGCTGCCATCTGCGTTGCACGCGTGGACCTCGTTGCCCACGCAGGTGTTCTCGATCGGGTCGCAGGCGACGCAGCCGAGCTCGGCGATGCAGGTGAGGTTCTCCGCGCCGCAGTCGCGTGGCGCGGCGTTGCCGG
>CAYQAC010000016.1:45114-52498 GCA_964415255.1 uncultured Polyangiaceae bacterium
TTGTCGATGCAAGGGATGCACACGCCGCCATCTGAGCCGCCGCTGCCTCCATTGGGCCCCGCACCTGAGCCCACCCGGTCGCCTTGCCCGGTGGTGGAGCAAGCGAGCGCGAGGGACAGACAGGACAACAAGTAGAGCGGCGCCCAGAGCTTCATGGGCGGAGGATAGCCAAGAGCGTGCCCGAGAAAAGCCCGAGGGTGTGAAACCTGAATGACACGCTGCGGCAGATTGTGCGGCGCTTTGCCTCAGCGTGAGGGCCAGGTTGGCTTGGGCGTGGCGCTTGTCCGCTCGCACTGCAGTCTGCCAATCTGACGCGATGAAGGTACCGGAGACGCCGCTCACCCCCGACGCCGAGACCCACGCATCGCTCAGGGTGCGCTTTGGTGAGACGGATCTGATGGGCATCGTTCATCACGCGGTCTACCTCAGCTACTTCGAGCTCGCGCGCGTGGAGTACCTGCGCCGCCGCGGGGTGATCTACGCGCGCTGGGCTGAGGGGAGGCACCTGCCGGTGGTGTCTGCGGGGCTCGAGTACCTGCGCTCGGCGCGCTTCGATGATGAGCTCCAGGTGATAGCGCGGCTCGCGCTGCTCACGCGGGTGCGCGTCGGCTTCTCGTATCAGGTGCTGCGCGGCGAGGAGCTGCTCTGCCGCGGCGACACCCTGCTCTGCTGCGTGGACGACGCGGGGCGCCCCCGGCGGATCCCTGACGACTTGACGCAGGCGCTGCTCGGCCCCGAGCAGGGGTAGGGCCGCGGCGCTGAGTCAGTGAGCTTGACGATTGGGCTGGCTCAGCGTGGCGCCAGCTCACCTGACGACAGCCGTGCGTACAGCGCGTCGTCGATCGGCAGGTAGCTGCCCTCGTCCAAGAAGTAGAGCTTGTCTTCCCCGGCCAAGCGCGGATCGTAAGCCTCCCGCCGGTACTCCACCTTCTGGTGCTTCAGCGTTTGGGTGACCCGCATTTGGCGCTGCACGCGCGCGAAGTAGGGGCGCTGGTAGGCCGGCAGGCGCTCCACGACGAAGCGCGCGAAGGCGTCGATGTTGAAGCCGTCGTCCACGTTCAGGCTCGCCATCCCCGCGCGGCCCTCCATGCCCACGACCGTCACCCCGTAGACGTTGCTCTCGAGCACGCCCGGCGCGTCGTTCAACACCTCCCCGACCTCGTTGGTGGAGACGTTCTCGCCCTTGAAGCGGAAGGTGTCCCCCACCCGGTCGGCGAACGAGGCCCAGCCGTCCGCGTGGCGCACGAGCAGATCGCCCGAGTTGAAGTACACATCACCCACCTTGAGCACGCCATGGACCACCTTCTTAGAGGTGGCCTGCTCGTCCACGTAGCCATCGAAGCGGGTGACCGCGTTGATGCGCCCGAGCAGGAGCCCCGTTTCTCCTATGGAAACTTCTCGGCAGCGCCCGCGCTGATCGCGCACCAGCTCGCCCGTCTCCAGATCGCAGCGCACCAAGATCTGCCCTGGGCGCAGCCGCCCCACCATGCCCGGGCGCCCCTCCACGTTGAACATCGGCGCGTTGCCCTCAGTGGCGCCGTAGAACTCGCGCATCACCGGGATGTTGAAGCGCCCCGTGAAGCGCTCCCAGATGTCTGGGCGGAGCCCGTTGCCCACGCCGACCTGCAGCCGGTGAGTGCGCTCGTTCGGGCGCTCAGGCTGATTCAAGAGGTAGCGGCACAGCTCACCGATGTAGGTGAAGCGGGTGGCGCCGAAGCGCTCCACGTCATCCCAGAACGCCGAGGCGCTGAAGCGCCGACGCAGCGCCAAGGCCGCCCCGCTGGTGCACGCCGCGCCCCAGCCTGCCCACTGCGCGCTTGAGTGATAGAGCGGCAGCGTGACGTAGATCACGTCCGCCGGGCTCGCTTGATGCACCGTGAGCCCGAACACGTGCGCCGCGAGCAAGAAGCGGTGGTGCGTGATGATCGCCGCCTTGGGCAGCCCCGTGGTGCCCGAGGTGTAGATGAAGCACATGCCGTCGCCGCTCTTCGTCGGCTGATGACGGCGAAGAGCGGCGCGCGCGACGCCCGCGTTCATCTCCTCGAAGTCGGAGCTGGGGCCGCCCGGCTCCTCGCGCTGGGCTAGGAGCGCGGCTTCAGGCAGGCTGAGTGAGCCGGCCACCTCACGCACGCGCGCCGCGTGCTCGGTGCCGAGCACGCACAGCTTGGGGCGCCCGATCTCGATGGCGTGGATCAGTGGCTCACGCGTCAGGTTGGTGTTGATCAGGGCGGCGGTGGCGCCGACGCGACCCAGCGCAGTCTCGATCAATAAGAAGTCAGGACGGTTGTCCATGATCAGGGCCACGCGGTCGCCCTGCCCAACCCCCCGATCCGCGAAGAAGCTCGCGTAGCGGTCCACCGCTTGGTTCAACTCACCCCAGGTGAGGCGCTGATCTAGGTAGAGGAGGGCGGGGCGGTCCCGGTAGCGCTCGGCGTTCAGCCGCACGAGCTCGGAGGCGCCCCAACGCGAGCCGGGGATGAGCCGCCGCGCGTGGCGCAGGGTGCGCCCAGTGGCCTTGATCTCGATGAGCGTTGAACGGAGCCGCGCTGATAGTCCCATGAGTCACCTCGTGATCGTGCGTCAGTCTCGTGGCGCCTTCGGATCGGCGTCCTTCGCGTCCGGGCCAAGCAGGGTGCCGCACATGGTTTTGCAGAGCGTGTCGTTCGCCTTGCAGGTGCACTCCCCGCGCTGCTTCAGCTCGAGCTTCTCCTTCATCTCGCTCACGGTGAAGCGCGCCAGGCGCTCCACGCGACCCATGTCCCAGCGGGCGCGCTGCTGGTGCAGGGTGAGCGGGTCGTTCTCACCGCCGTCCGGCTCCGCGCAGCAGCGGAAGCTCAGGAAGTAGTAATAGAAGCCCTCGTCGTGGGTGTAGATCTTGGGGCGGCACTGGTTCCTCACGCCTTTGTACCAAGGCCCCCCGCTGTGCACGCTGGAGTATTTCCCGCGCCAGTCGCCGCCGGTCTGCTCGTTCTGCACCACCTCGTCCGCGTTGCCCGGCAGGTCGTGCACGCCGTAGTCGCTCACGCACTCCGGTTGGCTGCCGGAGGGCACCCCGCGCCACAGCCGCGCGAGCTCCTTCGGATCGCGGCGCGCCACCAAGGTCATGTTGGGGCCGTCCCAGGGGTGGTCGCCGTTGCACTTGGTGGCGTCCCGAGAATATCCATAGGGGTAAGGCTTGAGCTCGGGCCCCTCGCAAGACATGGTCCACTCGCTCTCGGTGCACATGCGCTTGCCCATCGCGGCGCACTTCACCTGCGCTTGGTAGAAGTTGTTCATCACCTCGGGCCGCACCCCGGCGACGTTCGGCCACTCGTATTTGTCGATGCAGAAGCGCTTCTTCAGCTTCTGCCCGACGCAGCGGCTCGGCGCCTCGAACTCCTCACACACTGTCTTTTTGTTCGACTTGTCGAACCAGCTCTTCTTGCACTTCTGCTCCACCTCGGTGCAGTAGTCGCCCTCCACCAACGCCATGTTCTCAGGGCAGGAGCTGGGGCCCGTGGCCGGGGCGCTCGCGTCACCGTCTGTGGCGCTCACCTCCGTGAGGGAGCTTGCGTCGAACGCGCCCGCGTCCGCCTCAGGCGCCCCGTCGGCTGAGGTGAGGCTGTGGCCTTCGTGGGAGCTAGGGCCGCGTGGGCTCTCGGCGGGCTCTGGGGGCGTCGCCGCGCAGGCGACGACGACAGCGAGCGGGACAGCGAACAGACGACGCATGCCGCTCCACTAGACGATGATCGTGGCCGCGCCAAGTCAGAGCGGCCTTCATGTCCAGGCTCAGCGTGACCGCGCGCCTTCACGTGGCGGTTCAAGCCCAGCCTCGCGGCGGTACTCGTGGCACTGCGGGCTGCCGCGCTCGAACTCGCGGCAGGTGGTGCCGCGGTCCGCGTAGATGGAGCACGCGTGGGGGCTCGCGGCGGTGCCGAGGTAGCGGCAGGCGCCGTCCTCACGGGTGGGGAAGGCGCGCTCGCTGAAGTGCCCCTCCACCAAGCTCGCGACCAGATCGCTGCGCCCCGCGCGCTGCCAACGCACGATGTCCTCCGCGGGCACCAGCACGTGCCCGGGCCCCGCCATACGGCAGCAGGCCGAGCAGGCGAGGCAGTCGAGCACTTCCGTCAGCTGAGATGACTTATCAAGCGTCACTTCTGCCTCAACACGTAGAAGAAGTCGCGCTCCTGACTCCGCGCGACGTAGCCCGTCTGTGTGTACTTCATCTTAGGGAGCAGGCTCCGCGTCACCTTGAGCGCGCCGTCTGTCTCTTGGAAGAATAAGAAGCGGGTGTAGCTCCAGTTGATGTCGAGCTGCGCCGCGCTCTCGACGCCCAGGTGCAGCATGGCCTGGGCGATCAGCGCTGGCGTCTGCTCCTCGCCCACGGCGTAGTAGAGCGTGCGCCCATCAGGGCTCACCGCCACCGCTGAGCGGCGGATCTCGAGCTTGCCCTCGGCGCTCAGGCCATAACGCCGCTGCTCATGGGAGTTCACCTTGGGGTTTGGCGCGCCGTCCTCCACCAAGCACCAGGGCCCCTGACGAAACGCGGAGAGGCCCTCGCGCTCGCCGCGCAGGCGCTCCCAGCGGGCGACCTTGACCTCGCCGTCCGGCAGCAAGGCCACGGTGCACAGCTCATCACGTGGGCTGACTAAATCCACCTCGCCCAGCCCCATGCCGTGGCCCCCGTGGCGCGTCATGAAGCCGCCGTTGAACACCGCCGCGAGCCGCGATTGGTCAGCCTCAGGGACCATCCCCGGGCGCGCCTCGGGCGGCAGCGCGTCGCTCAGCGGCTCCTTCGAGCCGGCGGCCAAGTGGAGCTCGACGCGGCTGAGATCGATGGCCGCCACCTGGACGTAGCTGAAGCGCTTGAAGGGGTGGGGGCGAAGGCTCGTGGTGTAGACGATGGGCGCGCCGTCGACCTCGCCGGCCTCGGGCACCGCCGTCCACTCGCCGTCCCCCGGCTGGGCGCTGCGCTCGAACGGCGGCGCGAGGTTCGGTGGTGGGAACACGCCCGAGGCCAGGCGGCTCGGCGCGGGCGCGGCTTCGGGCGCCTCCGCTTCGCTGGTGCCTGTCGTGTCCGCGGCCTCGACGTGCGCCGCCGCAGCGGCTGGGCTCGCTGAAGCGGGTGGGGGTCGCGCAGCGTCGCGCGGGGGCGGGGGCTCGGCGCAGCTCAGCAGGCCTAGGGCGATGAGCGGCTGAGCGCGCCTCATGAGCCTTCGCCGCGCATCAGGAGGGAGGCGAGGGTGCGGCTCGCTTGAGGCGCGGCGGCTTGCTGCAGCGTGCGCTTTAGCATCACGCGAGCATACTCGACGATGGCTCAAGTGGCCCACTCGACGCGCGCGTGGTAGCGCCGGCAGAGCAGAGGGAGCGACGAGTGCGGCGCGTGGGTGTGAGATCGCTTGGCGGAGTCATCAACGCCGCGGCGCTCGGCCGCGCCCTGGTGCTGAGCGCCGCCATGAGCGGCGCGCTGGTGGCCTGCGCTTCAGCGCGGCCCGCGGCGAACGAGCCTGACGTGCTTCAAGCGGCTCAGCCCCCGAGCAGCGCGGCGTGTCGTATCCACACCAGCCCGCCGCATCAACAGTGGGGTGCGCCGCTGCCGCTCGCCTCTGCTGTCGACGCGGAGCCCTACGGCCAAGCCTTCCGTGCGCCCGCGGTGTTGAGCGTGAGCGCGGCGGGCGCTGTCGTCAGTATTAATGACGGACTATTGAGCTTGACTGCCCACACCGAGCTCAAGCGGGTGCGTGTGTTCCCGCGTCGCGCGGCGGCGAGCGGTGCGTACACCCTGCTGTCTGGCGTGAGCGCCGCGCTTGAGTCGGTCCAGGGTGAGCTCGCGACGGTCGAGCGGCGCTTGTCAGGGCCGCTCCGCCCCGCCACACATGGCCCCGTGCGCTGGCCGCTTCGCTGTGATGAGCTCAGCTTGAGCCGCGTGGAGTACGACGCCTGGGCGGCGCTCGCGCTGCTGCCGAGGACTGGCTATGCCTACGTGCGTGGGGGGCAGCGCTTGACCCTGCTTCAAGCGCCCCCCGCGTTGGCGCCTCGCCAGGCAGAAGACCCCGAGTCGAGAGGCGCTGGGGGCGTACCCGAAGGAAGTACGGATTACTTACCTGTTTCAGATGAGGTCATCGTCCATCTGCCGCGTGGTGAGTGGCTGGAGCTCTCTCTGTATCAGCAGCGCGCGGATTGGGTGCGCGTGGCTTACGCGCAGGGGGGTGAGCTGGTGAGCGGGTGGGTGCAGCGTGAGGCGCTGAGCTTTGAGCCTCGCTCAGCCGCGCGCGTCTCTTACGCGGAGGGTGAGCGGTACGCCTTACCGCGCCGGGCAGACGCTCGGCCTTGCGCGGTGGACGTCGCGATCGGCGTCCGGCGCGGGACAAGCGCCGTGGAGATTGGGACGCTGCGCGCGGGGGCGGCGCTCGCACGGGATCAGGCGGAGCCGCTGCCAGAGATTGGGCTGGTGCCAGTGCAGATCCCCCACGCGAGCTGGTTCGAGCTCGCCCCAGGCGCTTCGCTCGTGGCGCGCGCGGCGGAGCTTCAGCGATGCGACCCTTGAGCCGTCAGGTTGCGAGCCACCAGCTCACCAGCTACACCCCCCGAGGACGACAAACGGTTTACCGTAAGTCGACCTCAAATCAGCAACTAGAGCGGTGTGAAGGGGAGCAGCAGCACGTGGAGAGCCCGGAAAAGCGCGCCCTCGCCCCGCATGGGGGCGCTTTTCCGGGTTCCCGTGGCGGCAAACTGATCGCCGCTCTGAGTGGGCGCGCTGTCTTCGAACCCAATAGTCAGCTTGGCGAATTGAAAGTGCGTGCTGCCTCAGTCAGGGTGAGGCGTCATCCATGAGCTGGCTCGCTTGGGGTTTTGGGGGTTGGGCACCGCTCTGCGTGTCGCTGCTCAGCGCGCCGATCCTTGAAGTGCAGCCCAGCGCTCCGCCCGCTGAGAGCGTCTTGAGCGCCGCGCGAGACACGGGCAAGGCGCCCACCGCCGAGCCACCGGATGCCGCGGCTGAGCCGCCCAAGGACAAACCGGCAGGTGACAAGCCGGCAGGCGACGCGGCTGAGCCGCCCAAGGACAAACCGGCAGGTGACAAGCCGGCAGGCGACGCGGCTGAGCCGCCCAAGGACAAACCAGCGGACGACGAGGCGCCGCGGGGCGCTGACGGTTCAGGCAGTGACACTGACGAGGAAGTCAGTGAGGCAGACCAGCACTGGTGCGCTCCGGAGCTGCGCCGGCTCGAGCTGAGCTGCGAAGGCTGCGCGGTGTGCGCCTTTGAGCCCACCTCGAAGGCGCCGACGGACACCTTGGTCATCTTCCTGCACGGCGTGGTGAAGGGGGACTCTGGCTGGCAGCATAACCAGCAGCGCGCCCTGGTGCGCGCCGCGCGCGCCAACAGATCGAAGCCGTTCGCGCGCGC
>CAYQAC010000017.1:0-6116 GCA_964415255.1 uncultured Polyangiaceae bacterium
CCGCGGCGCGGTGCCAAACCCCCAACCCGGGCCCCTCACCCGGCTGAGCTTGGGCGCGTCCCGGAGGCGTCACGAGGCTGAGCGGCTCGCCTTGCCGAAGGATTTTGAAGGGATGGTCAACGGGCGAAGGGCCAGCCGGGGCCGGCGTCCGACTCGAAGTGCTCGAGCCAGCGGGCACGCTGGGCGGCTGGGGCCTTGACCCAGGTCTGCTCGTGGCCGACGCCGAAGGCCTCCGGATCTGCGTCCCCGGGGTCCCAACTGAACACGTAACCTGACTTCTCCAGTCGCGGCAAGAGCCGCCTCAGCGCGCGCAGGGTGTGCTTGGCCTGGATGTGGAACAGCACCACGGCGCCAGGCCGCGCCCCGCGCAGCACGCGATTAGTGATCTCCCCTGCCGAGATCTCCTCCCAGTCGCGGGTGTCCACGTCCCACAAGAAGAGCTCATAGCCGAGCTCCTCCGCCACGCGGCGCACACGCGGATCGTAGGCCATCATCGGGGGCCGGAACAGGTGGCAACGGCCGTGCCCGGCGCCAAGCTCGATCTCGCGCCGCAGCGCCACCTCGCTCAGCGCGGTGAGGTTGGGGTGGGTGTGGCTGTGGTTGCACACGCGGTGACCCGCCGCCTCCACCTCCGCCACCCAGCGCGGGTAGCGCTTCAGGTTTTGCCCCGTGGGAAAGAACAGCACCTTAGCGCGGTGACGCGCGAGCAGCTTCAGCAGGCGCCGCGTGCGCAGCTCGCCGCGCGGCCCGTCGTCGAAGCTCAAGATGAGGTTGCCACCGCGACCCTGAACCACCTCGCGCGGCGCTGGGAATACCGTGCGGAAAGACCAATCCACCGCGTGCAGCGCCTCGCCACTCGTCAGGTTACCCGACACTCGCAGCTGGTAGGTGGTGCCCGGGCGGAGCGGCTCCTTCGGCGTCATGCTGAGCCGCGTCGGGGACGGCCAGCTCGCGCTGAGCGTCACGGGCGGCGCGGAGCTCACCTCCACGCTGGCGCGGTCTACAGGAGCGCTGAAGATCAGCTCGATGGTGGTGTCGAGCCGCGCCCCGGCGCCCATCGGGCTGGCCCAGGACACCGCCGCGCGGCCGTCACCCGGAGCAAGCTTCGAGGCTTGCGTCGCGCTAGCTGATGCCGCTAAGCCAGCATTGCTGACTACCTCGCCTGGCGCGGATGCGCTGGGCACCACAGATGCGGCTGGTGCGCCTGGCATTTCGTCAGTGCTACCGACCGCATCGCCTGGCGCGGATGCGCTGGGGGGCGCAGTGGGCTCTGTCATAGCAGCTGACGAAGCCGAAGGTTCGAGGGCAGGGGGTTGGGTCGCGCCACCAGGCGCCGTGCGCGCGTCGTCACAGGCGGTCAGGAGCACGAACCAGCCGCACGCGGCCGCTGCCCACCCCAGGGCCGAGCCAAGGCGCGGCCCGGCACCTCGCGCGCGCAGCCCCACAGCGCGCGCTGGGTAACGCGCTGAACGACGCGCGGCGACGCGCTCCAACCGGCGCTCGGAGCTGTCCTGCGGCACCGGGCGATGTTAGCGTTCCGGGGTGAGGCGCGCAGCCTGGGTCGAGCTTTCGCTGTGCGCTTGGGTCGCCTGCAGCGCGCTGGCCGCCTCCGTGGGCTGCGATCCACGCCGCGCGCCAGAGCCAGACGTGGAGGGCGCGAGCCCAGCTGGCTCCGCGCACCTCAGCGGCACGCACCCAAGCGAGGCCGCGAAGCCAGCGCCGAGCGCTGGCGACGCGAGCACAGGCGACGCGGGTGGTCTGGGCGCCGCGCAGGCTCACGACGCGGGCCCCGAGGAGCCAGCTGAGCCTCCCCCACCGCTTCCCCGCGGTCGCATCCCCAGCAAGCTCACCCGCGAGCCACCGGCGCCGCTCGACGGAGCGCCGCCGCGCGGCCCCATCGACACCAGCTTGGACGGCGCCTGGCTGCGCCGCATGGCGGGCGGCGCCATCACCCGCGTGACGGAGAACCAGGGCGGCTCCACCGTCACCATCCGGCTCACCTTCGAGGACGGCGCGCGCGCCGTGCTCAAGGCCGACCAAGCGCGCTCGGCGACCAATTACCGTAGCGAAATAGCCGCCTACCACGTGGACCGCCTGCTCGGCTTCGGTCGCACCGCGCCGGTGGTGGGCCGGCGCTTCTCCCGCGCGAGGATGCGTGCCCACTTGGTGCACGCGGGGGCGCGCCCTGAGTTCCTCGCGCGCTTCGATCAGGAGCTCCGCTCGCCGCCCGAGGCGCCAGACGAGGTGCGTGGCGCCGTCATCGCCTGGCACAGCGAGCGGCTCCACTCGCTCCCGGTGCCGCGGCGCTTCGGTGAGTGGACGGCCCCCGGCGCTACAGTGCCCCCGGAGATGGCGCCACACCTCACGGCGCTCAGCGAGCTCACCCTGTTCGATTTCCTCATAGATAATACGGATCGCTTCAGCGGCGGTAACGTGCTCAGCCTGGGTCCGCGCGGGCCCATCATCTTCCTCGACAACGGCGCCGGCTTCGCCGACTGGCGCGCCGGCCGCGAGCACGCCCTCACGAGCGACCTAGCGAGGATCTGCCATTACCCAAGCCCGCTTGTCCGCGCCCTGGAACGCGTCGGCCCCGCGGCGCCCGCCTCACAGCGCCTCGGCGAGCGCCTGCGCCGCAGCCTCCGCAAGGACCCACTCACCCCCGTGCTCACCCCGCTGCACCTCGAAGCCGTGGACCGCCGCGTCGCACAAATCCTAGAGCACACCACGCGCTGCACCCAAAGCACGACGGCAGCGCGCGATGGCGGTGAGCCTCCCAACTAGGTTTGGGGGGGTTAGACGGCACCGCGATGTGGGTGCGGGCTCCAAACGTTCCAAACCCGCCCGCTTGCGTCGGGAAGCGTCACCCGATTGCGCGTGGTGCACTGGCGCGCGCTGAGCTACCCAACGCGGCTACTCCGCCGAACGGCTCGTCCTGGCGACGCGCGGCGCGGCGGGGGAGGCCTCCCGCGGCGCTGGGTCGCTTGTGCCATCGCGATTCAGGTGCCGCTGGGCGACGTCACGTTGACGCCGCAGCGCCGCGTTCTCGGCTTGCTCTACGAGCAGCTCGGCGCGTGTGACATCGAGGCGCAGCTCAAGCGCCACGCGCGCTGCGCGCGCAGCCAGGTGCGACTCGCGCGCCGCCTGAAGCTCCTCTGCGTCCGCCGGTGCCACGACACCGAAGTACAGGCCGAAGCCAGCGGAGGCGACGAGCAAGACGGCGCCCGCTGCCCCCATGATCGCGAGCCGCAGATTCCGAAGGGCCACCTCAAGGCGCAGCTGGAGCAGGCGCCGCTGATGCTCTTGCTCAGCCACGCTGACGGCTAGCTCCGCGCGCAGCGCCGCCTCCGTGCGAGCCTGCGCCACCACCGCCTCGCGCATCGACGCGTGACGCGCCCGCTCCTCGGCCTGCCGCGCGCCCTCCGCCTGAAGCCGCGCCTGCTCCGACGCCCGGCGCCGGTGCTCCGCCGAGCGCAGCCCCTCCGCCTCCACCGCGAGCCGCCGGTGACGCTCCACGAGCCGCGCCCGCGCGGCGGCCTCCGCGGCCCGCGCTCCTTCACCTGCGCGCACCTCACCCGCCCCACCCGCTTCGACGCACGCCACACCACCACCGGCTAACGCGTCGTCAGCACAGCCGCGCGCCTCGTCGTCCCCCCTCAAGGCGGCGAGCGCCGCCAGCTCCCGATTTTCCGTCATGGGTAAACCGCTTGTCGTCCTAGCGCTGTGAGACACCGGGGCCGCGCGCACCTTGGGCGGCACGACCTCAGCACCTCCAGACGACTCACCTGGCACCCTGTTCAGACCCGCCAGCTTGGTGTCGCTCACAGCACCCATTGCCGCGTGGGAGCACCCGTGTGGCGCGCTCAGGCGCCACCCTGTCCAACCGGCTCTTCAATGCCACTCAACGCGAGCAGTACTCTTCAAGGACACACGGATCCGCTCGTGAGGTCGACGACCGTGATCACAGCGACGCCCACATCGAAAACAGGGTCCATCAGAAGCTCACATGAGGCATCCAGAGGAAGTGAACCCCCAAAACCCTCGATCAATCGCCAAGCGGCGACTCAACCGCTGCTTCGGGCAGCGCCAGTGCACGGCGAACTGTGGGGAAAGCCGTGCGGTGAAGGGCTGCAGCGCCACGCGAACGCGCGACTCGCTACCACACCCACTCGAGCGCGCCGTGATACGTGCGACCGGGCAGGGGCTGCCCTAGCAAATCATACTGGGCCTCAGCGAGCAGGTTCCGCGCGGCGAGGCTGAGCTGCAGGTGCTCGCTCCACAGCGCCGCCAGCCACTCAAGGTCCAAGGTGGTCTGCGCTGGGATCACCAAGAGGCCCGCAGGATCCGCGAAGCGCGACGTGCGATGGTGGGCGCTGAGGCCGAGCTGCATCGAAGGCAAGTGACCCCAGGCGGGCGCCCTCAGCCAGGTGCGCGCGCCCGCGACGAGCCGTGAGTGATACGGGAGCAGATCATTGGTGATCGCGCGATTGGGGGTGACATCGCGGGGCTCTTGCAAGGCCATGTTGGCCTCGAAAGTCAGCCACGCGCCGTAATTGAGCGACAGCGCGCCCTCCGCGCCCAGCACCTCGGCGCGGCCCACGTTGAAGGGCGTCACCACCCCGAAGGTGGAGCGGCGGTAGGCGATCAGCTCGCGACTCGCGCGCGCGAAGCCGAGCGCGCTCGCCTCCAAAGTGAGCCGCTCGGTGATCTGCGTGAGCACCGTCACCCCCGCGTCCGCCGACTCACCACGCTCCGCGCTGAGCGCCGCGTTGCCCCGCACCAGCGCGGACAAACCGTAGAGCTCACCGAGCGTGGCGTGACGCGAGTAGTGGCCCACGTTGGCGCGCAGCGTGACAGCGCCGAGCTGCCAGCGCGCGCCCAGGCGACCTTCTGGCGTGAGGCTGTCTTCTGGCGTGCCCCGGTCGCCGTCGGTCGCCACCGCCGAGAGCCCGCCCGCGGCGAGCAGCGACACATCCGCGCCGAGCTCGAGCGTGCCCTCCAGCGCCGGCCGGAGGCTGGTGCGGAGCGCCTCCTCACGCTCACGCTGGACCAAGCTGAGCGAGTCGCGCGACACCTCGAGCAGCGCGACCGCGTGCAGCGGGCCCAGGCGCTGCATGAGCTTCCCTTGCTGAGTGAGGCGCAGGCTCTGATGATGGGCGGGCACCTGACCGATGCCGATCTCGCTCAGCGGATCCGTCACGTGCTCACGCCCCAGCTGGAGGCTGGTGCTGAGCTCCACCGCGCAGGCGCCAGCGCCGCGCTCGTCACCGCACGGAGCCCGCCCGGAGACGCCCGCGAGCAGCCGCTCCGTCGCGCTCCGCGCGCGCCGCGCTGGGACCACCCCGAGGCCGCTCACCCCGCGCTCCCGCGTGAGCCCGTTCAGCACGCTGAGCACGCGACCGCCGCCGGGCAGCCGCGTGACGCCGATCGCCCACAGCTCGTGGTCACGGTGGTCCGCGTTGTCGCGCACGCGCTCGCGGTCGTCTTGAGGATCAAAGGCGGTGCCGCCATCGTCGAGGTAGGGGAAGTCGTTGTCGGCCGCCGCGTGACGGTAGGCGACCAAGGCGTCGCTGCTCACCTCGTCATGATGACTGTCTACTGAGCCGCCCCGCCTCACCCCGCCGCGCCCCGCGTCCCCCGAAGCGACGCTCACCGCCGCGCTCTGCCACGCCTCGCCGTAGCTCCCGACGCCCGCCGCGAGCCGCAGCTGGCGCTGCTTGGGGAGGCGCGGCGAGAGGACCACGGCGCCCCCGAGCCCGAAGCTCCCGAGCGCCGTGGGCGATGCCCCGCGAAACACCTCCACCCGATCCAAGACCCACAGCGGCAGCGCGCTGAGATCCGCCGCCCCAGTGATCTCATCGTTCAAGCGGAACGGCCCGAGGTACACCGGCACCTGCGCCGCGGTCGAGCCGCGCAGGCTCAAGGTGGCGCGCTCCGCTCGTGAGCCGCTCCGCGACACCTCGAGCCCCGGCGCCCACCTCAAGACGTCCGTCGCCGCCGCGCCCGGCGCCGAGAGCTCCCCCTCGCGGAACACGGTGCTCGCCGCGCTCAGATCGCGCGAGGAGCGCCGCGAGCGGCTCCCGCGCACCTCCACGTGGCCCCTTTCGTCAGCTTCACTG
>CAYQAC010000017.1:6216-14240 GCA_964415255.1 uncultured Polyangiaceae bacterium
CCCTCAGACGCACCCGGCTCACCTGACCCCTCTTCGTCAGCTTCACTGCCCTCAGACGCACCCGGCTCACCTGACCCCTCTTCGTCAGCTTCACTGCCCTCAGGAGCACCCAGCGCCCCTGAGCCCTCTTCGTCAGCCCCACTGACGTCATCACTCCGAGGCTCATCAGCCCCCCAAGCCGTCCCCACGAGGAGCGACGCACCGAGCAGCGCTTGCAGCGCCGCGCGTCCCACAAAGCCCGCGAAGCGCACCCAAGGCCCTATCTAAAGCGCCAGCTCACAGCCCGAGCTGCTGCGCGATGATCACCTTCATGATCTCGCTGGTGCCCGCGAAAATGCGCTGAACTCGCGCGTCCATGTACGCGCGAGTCACTGGGTACTCGAGCATGTAGCCGTAGCCGCCGAACAGCTGCAGGCACTCGTCCACCACGCGGCCGAGCATCTCCGTCTGCCACAGCTTGGCCATGGAGCACTCCTTCACCAGGTGCTCCCCAGCGACGTGCTCCGCGATCAAGCGGTCTAAGAACGCGCGCCCCACCTCCACCTCAGTGGCGCAGGCCGCGAGCTTGAACTTCGTGTTCTGGAGCTTGGAGAGCGGGCGCCCGAAGGCGGTGCGCTCCTTCACGTAAGCGATGGTGTCCGTCAGCACCTGCTCCGCGGCGGCTTGCGAACCCACCGCCACCACCAGCCGCTCTTGCTGGAGCTTGCGCATCAGCATCAGGAAGCCCATGCCCTCTTCACCGAGCCGCGCCTCCGCCGGCACGCGGCAATCCTCGAACATCAGCTCGGCCGTGTCCTGGCTCGGCATCCCCATCTTCTTGAGCTTCTTGCCCTTGATGAAGCCGGGCGTCTCCGCGTCCACCAAGAACAATGACAGCGCCTGGTGCTTATTGTCAGGATCCGTGTCCGTCTTGGCGGCCACGATACACACGTCGCACAGGGTGCCGTTCGAGATGAAGGTCTTGGCGCCGTTGATCACGTAGCCGTCGCCGTCCTTCACCGCGGTAGTCTGGATACCTGCCAAATCGGACCCAGTGCCGGGCTCCGTCATCGCGATGGCCGTGATGATCTCCCCGCTGGCGCAGCCGGGCAGGTAGCGCGCGCGCTGCGCCTCGCTGCCAAACTCGGCGATGTACGGCGTCACGATGTCGCTGTGCAGCCCCATCGCGAACCCCGACTCATACGCCCGCGCCAGCTCCTCGATCACGATGCACGAGTGCAGGAAGTCGCCCCCCGCGCCGCCGTACGCTTCAGGCAGCGAGGGGCACAGGAAGCCGCCCTCACCCGCCGCCCGCCAGGTGCCGCGATCCACAGCGCCCTCTTGGTTCCACTGCTCCTGCTTGGGCAGCACCTCGCGCTGAATGAAGGTGCGAAACGAGCTGCGGAACAGCTCATGCTCTTCGGTGAACAGGGTTCGCTTCATGATCGGCTCCTCAGGTGATGGCGCGTGGAGGCTTCGTGGGTGTGGCTCAGAGATCCCTTGAACCGCGCGCCCACCGAGGCGCAGCGTCAGGAGCCTGCTTATACCGCGAGAGCTCGCCCCCTGAGGCAGCCCCCACGGCCTTCTCACAATCTCCGTGATTTGCCCTGCGAACGCGCCCAAAGCAGGCGGAGGCGCCCCGCGTGGCTCCCCTCGGACGCTCCGTCGGCTGCGGCGGCTCCAAGACCGCGAGCGCGCCCGCGTCATCGGGGCACGTCCGCTCTCCTCCCCTGCCTGGCGACACCAGGCTATAACGCCGGGGTGGCGACCGCCCCCAGCTCCGACCTCAGCAGCCTAGCGCACCATGAGGCGCGGCCAGTGCGCGGCGTCGGCCCCACGCTGATCGTGCTGTACGGCGTGCTCGGCGTGGTCACCCTGCTCAGTCAGGCCATCTACCGCCTGACCCCGGTGGCGCTCGAAGCGCTCGGGCAGCTGTCACGCTCCCAGGTGGCGCTGCTCGTCCTCTGGAGCCTGTTCATGCTCTACAGCGAGGGGTACCGCGGCTTTCAGCTGCGCTTCTCCCCCAAGGTCGTGAAGCGCGCGCTGCACCTCGCGGCGCACCCACGCCCGCTGTTCGTGCTGCTCGCCCCCGCATACTGCATGGCCTTCTTCCACGCCACGCGCCGCGGCCTGATCACCGCCTGGGGCGTCACCAGCATGGTGATGAGCCTCGTCATCGTCGTGCGCTTCGTGCCTCAGCCGTGGCGCGGCATGATCGACAGCGGCGTGGTGCTCGGCCTTCTCTGGGGCGTCCTCACCCTGCTCTACAACACCTGGGTGGGCCTGCGCGGCGGCGTCATCAGCGCCACGGGCGAGCTCCCCACATCATCAGCCCAGCTGACCGCAAGCTGAGGGCCTGCTCCCGGGCCCAAAGTTTTCCACTCGGAATTTTAGGGCTCGGGGGGTTTGCCTGCACCGCCCCGCGCGGCGCTCGACGCAGGCTGCGCGCTGTCCGACCCCTGAGCGAGCGCTACGCGCCGCGCTAGTTTGCCCACACGCTAGGCGCGCTCAGGCGCTGGACCGCGCTGCGCGGCCCCTCATGCTCCGCGCTGCCCGGCCCGTGCCCCTCGAACTTCACGGAGACCACCAGCTCCGGCCCGGCGAGCTCACACAGCGCGCCCGCCAACGCGAACAGCTGACGGCGCGCCTCATCGCTCGCGTCGGCGCTGGCCGTGAGCACCAGCGGCGCGCGGTGACCGACCGCCACCCGAGCCAGCAGCCGCGCGACCCGCGCGCGCGCCTGCAGCGCGCTCCCACCCTGCGCGCCGCCGGTCGCGAGCACCACGCACCCTAGGTAGGACGACTGCTTGACTAAATCCACATCGAGCTGGCGTAAGCGCCCGATGACGCGGCGCGTGAACTCCCGCGCGCCCTCCCCCGGCGGCTGTGAGACGATCACCGCCCCCTCAGGCTGATGACAACCCTCGTACCACCCTGGCCACCCGGCCCCCCGCTCGAGGACGATCCAACTGAGCGCGCTTGGTTGCTGCATGTGGTCGCGTCAACCGCAGAGGCGCTCAGCCTATTCCGAGCGACGCTCCCAAGCGCCGCCCGGCCGGCCCACCGAACGAGGACCCCTCAAGCATTTAGTCAGGAGACCGTTCGTCGCCCTAGGCAGGCACCTGACTTATCGTCAGGTGCCTTACCAAACCACCACCCCCCAAACTGCGCGTGGGTCAGATGTGGAGTGGGCGCTTGTCCACCGCGAGCGCGGCTTCCTTCACCACCTCCGCCAGCGTGGGGTGCGCGTGGCAGGCGCGGGCGATGTCCTCGCTGCTGGCGCCGTACTCCATCGCCACCGCGCACTCGGCGATCAAGTCGCCAGCGCGCGGACCCAGGATGTGGACGCCGAGCACCCTGTCTGTCTCGGCGTGCGCGAGCATCTTCACGCGGCCCTCGGTGCTGCCGAGCGCGCGCGCGCGCCCGTTGGCCATGAATGGGAAGGCCCCCTTACGATATGGGACGCCCGCCTCCTTCAGCTCCTCCTCCGTGCGCCCCACGCAGGCTATCTCTGGGTGGGTGTACACGACGCTCGGGATGGCGTCGTAGTTCACGTGGCCATAGCCAGTGACGAGGTACTCCGCGCAGGCCACGCCCTCATCCTCCGCCTTGTGCGCCAGCATCGGGCCGCGGATGACGTCACCGATGGCATAGACGCCGGGCGCGCTGGTCTCGAAGTGCGCCCCGACCGGCACGCGACCGCGCTCGTCCAGCGCCACGCCAAGGGTGTCAAGGGCGAGGCCCTCCGTGTTGGGGAGCCGCCCGGTGCTGAGCAGCACCCGATCGCAATGGATGGGCTCCGCGCCGTCCACCTCCACCACCGCGCCCTCGCCCTCCTGGCGGGCGCCCGTCACCCGGGAGCCCAGCCGGAACACCAGGCCCTGCTTCTCGAAGGTGCGCTTCGCCTCGCGCGCGAGCTCTTCGTCCATGCCGGGGAGGATGCGGTCCAGGTACTCAAGCACCGTGACCTGCGCGCCGAGCCGGCGCCACACGCTGCCGAGCTCGAGCCCGATGACGCCCGCGCCGATCACCACCAGGTGCTTGGGCACCTCCGGGTAGCTGAGCGCCTCCGTGCTGCCGCCCACGCGATCACCGTCCAGCTCCACCCCGCGAAGCGGCGCGAGCCGACTGCCGGTGGCGATGATGACGCGCGGGGCGCTGAGCGCCGTCTCCGCGCCATCGTCAGCTCGCACGACCACCTGGGTGTCGCCGCCGGCTTGCCCCGCGAAGCGGCCGTGGCCGAAGTAGCGGGTGATTTTGTGCTTCTTAAACAGGCCTGCGATGCCGGAGGTGAGCCCCTCCACGATGCCGTCCTTGCGCGCGAGCATCGCAGGCAGATCGAGCTCCACACCAGAGACCTTCACCCCGAAGCTCGCCAACGCGTGGCCCGCCTCGTGAAAGCGCTCACTCGCCTCGAGCAGCGCCTTGCTCGGGATGCAGCCGACGCGGAGGCAGGTGCCGCCGAGCGCCGGCTCAAGCTCCACGCAGCCCACGTTCAGGCCAAGCTGCGCCGCGCGGATGGCGGCGACGTAGCCGCCGGGACCGGCGCCGATCACGATGAGATCATGCTTCGTGCTCATGTTAGACCTCAAGCAGCATGCGGGTGGGCTCTTCGACACACTCCTTGATGCGCTTCAAGAAGGTGACCGCCTCACGCCCATCGACGATGCGATGATCGTAAGTCAGGGCGATGTACATCATGGGGCGGATCACCACCTGGCCGTTACGCGCCACGGGGCGGTCTTGAATGCCATGCAGCCCGAGGATGCCGCTCTGCGGTGGGTTCACGATGGGCGTGGAGAGCAGCGAGCCGTACACCCCGCCGTTCGAGACGGTGAAGGTGCCGCCCTGAAGCTCCTCGAGCTTGAGCGTGTTGGCCTTGGCGCGCGCCCCAAAATCCGCGATGGCCTGCTCCACCTCGGCGAAGCTGAGGCGCTCCGCGTTGCGGATGATCGGCACCACGAGGCCCTTGCCGCCGCCCACCGCGACGCCGATGTCAGCGTAGTTGTGGTAGACGATGTCGGTGCCCTGCACCTCAGCGTTCACCTGGGGCACCAGCCGCACGGCGTCGCACACCGCCTTCACGAAGAAGGACATGAAGCCGAGCTTGATGCCGTAGCGCTCGGTGAACAGCGGCTGCCACTCCTTACGGGCGGCCATCGCCGCCGACATGTCCACCTCGTTGAAGGTGGTGAGCAGGGCGGCTGTCTGTTGCGACTGCACCAGCCGCTCGGCGATGCGACGACGCAGCGGCGTCATGGGGACCACCTCTGTCTGCCGCGAGCCGCCCGTGGGCGCCGGCGCCTGCGCGGCGGCCGGAGCTCGCGGCGCGGGGGGCGCGGCGGCTTGAGCGCGCTGCACGTCCTCCTTCAGCAGTCGCCCACCGGGGCCGGTGGCGGTGACGTCTTGAGCGCTGAGGCCGCGCGTCGCGAGCTCACGCGCGGCGGCGGGCATCACCCGCGCTTCACCGCCAGGCGCTGGCGCCGCTGCGGCCGCTGGCGTCGCTGCAGGAGCCGCCGCGACCGGGGCCGCCGCTGCCGGCGCCGCCGCGGCTACCGCGCCCTCCTCCATCAGCCCCACCACGTCGCCCACCTGAGCGCTTGAGCCCGCGGCGATCAAGATCTGCGTGATGACGCCGTCCGCTGGCGCCGGCAGCTCCACCGTGACTTTGTCAGTCTCGATCATCACCACCGGGTCGTCGCGCTTGACGGCGTCACCCACCTTCTTCAGCCAGTCACCGATCAACACCTCGGTGATGGACTCACCCACTTCAGGCACTTTGAGTTCGAGGGCCATGGATTCGTACGTGCTCCTGTCGATGCAGTCCGGGGCCCAACCCATGGGCCCGCTGAGAACTCACTCGCCGGCGCCGCGCCCGCGAGGCGTCGCGACCCTATCACGGCTTCCAGCGCCGCGCGCCCGCTGGAAGCCCCCAGGGCCGCGATCTGTATACCGCCCGGCCCTCGCTGACCGAGGGCCGGTTGTCGTCCTAGCTCAATCCGTGCCGAAGGCCCGCGCCTGAAGCTCCGCCTGCTCCAAGCGGTGCGCCGCCAGCGAGCCCGTCGCGGGGCTGGCTGACTCCGCGCGGCACACCCCGGAGAAGGGCAGGCGCCCCAGGAGTTTCTCGCCGAAGCGCGCGCGCAGGGTGCGCCAAGCGCCCATGTTCTCGGGCTCGTTCTGCACCCACACCACCGGGGTCCCGTCCGAGAACGGCGCCAACGCGTCGCGGATGAGCGCATCTGGCAGCGGGTAGTACTGCTCGATGCGGACGATCGCGACGTCCTCGCGGCCAAGCTCGGTGCGCTGCTTCAACAGCTCGTAGTACACCTTGCCGCTGCAGAGCAGCACGCGCGAGACGCGCCGGCCATTGCCCACCGGGAGGTCGTCGCCGATCACCCGCTGGAAGCGCCCCGACATATCCTCCAGGCTGCTCACGGCCTCCGGCAGGCGCAGCAAGCTCTTCGGGGTGAACACCACGAGCGGCTTACGCCATGGGCGCAGCACCTGACGCCGCAGGCAGTGGAAGTACTGCGCTGGCGTGCTCGGCTCCACCACCTGGATGTTGTCCTCCGCGGCGAGCGCCAGGAAGCGCTCGATGCGCGCGCTGGAGTGCTCCGGGCCCTGCCCCTCGAAGCCGTGCGGGAGCAGCAAGACCAAGCCGCTCAAGCGCTTCCATTTGTCCTCCGCGCTGACCAAGAACTGATCGATGATCACCTGGGCGGTGTTGGCGAAGTCTCCAAACTGCGCCTCCCACACCACCAGCCCGTCGGGCCAATCTAAGCTGTACCCCCACTCGAAGCCCATCACCCCGACCTCGCTCAGCGCGCTGTTGTAGATCTCCACGCCCGCTTGGCTCGGCGACAGCTTCGCCAGCGGCGTGTAGGTGCGGCCGTCCTCCACGTCGTAGAGCACCGCGTGGCGCTGGCTGAAGGTGCCGCGCCCGGAGTCCTGCCCCGTGATGCGGATCCGCTTGCCCTCCGTGAGCAGGCTGGCGAAGGCGAGCGCCTCCGCGGTGCCCCAGTCGATGCCGCGCTTGCCCTCGGCCATCTCCGCGCGCTGCTTCAGCAGGCGGACGATCTTCGGGTGCGGGTGGAAATCGTCAGGCACCCTGGTGAGCCGGGTGAGAAGGTCAGCTAGGATGTCTTTGTCGACCCCGGTGTCGACCACCGCGACGCCCTCCTCAGGTCCGCCGAGGTAGCCCTTCCAAATGCCCCCGAGCCAGTCCACCTGCTTCACGAAATCGCGCCGGCGCGCCTCGCTGAGCTCGGTCTCCAGGTTGTCGCGGCGGTCCACCGCGATCTGATCGGCCTCCTCGCGGGTGATGCCGCCGAGCGCCAAGAGGTGCTCCAGGTAGCCCTCGCGCACGCTCTTACGCTGGGCGATGGCGCGGTAGAGCACGGGCTGAGTGAACGCCGGCTCGTCGCCCTCGTTGTGGCCATGGCGGCGGTAGCCGTACATGTCGATCACCACGTCGCGCTGGAACCGCGCGCGGAAGTCCATCGCCAGCTGCACCACGTGGGCGACGGCGTCCGGGTCCTCGCCGTTGACGTGGAAGATCGGGCTCTGCAGCATCTTGGCGACGTCCGTCGCGTACATGGTGGAGCGCGACTGACCCGGCGGGGTGGTGAAGCCGATTTGGTTGTTGACCACGACGTGCACGGTGCCGCCGACGGTGTAGGCGGTGAGCTCGCTCAGGTTCAGCGTCTCCGGGACGATGCCCTCCCCAGCGAACGCCGCGTCGCCGTGGATCAAGATCGGCACCTTGCGAACGCGGTGGCTGTCGCCGGCGCGATCTTGCTTGGCCCGGACGCGCCCGATCGCCACCGGGTTCACGAACTCAAGATGGCTCGGGTTAAAGCACAAGGAGAGGTGCACCTTGTGCCCTGACGAGGTCTCGTAGTCTGAGCTGTACCCGAGGTGGTACTTCACGTCGCCGCCGCCGATGTAGAGTTCCGGGTCCACGTCCTCGAACTCGCGGAAGATCTCGCGGGGGCTCTTGCCCATGATGCTCGCCAAGACGTTCAGGCGCCCGCGGTGCGCCATGC
>CAYQAC010000017.1:14250-41651 GCA_964415255.1 uncultured Polyangiaceae bacterium
TCGGCCACGGCGCGCGGGTCGGCGCTGCCGGCGTGCGCCATGCCCAGCACCAGCTCGTCTACCCCGTGCGCCGCGGCGCGATCGATCAGCAGATCGAGCAGGGGGATCAGGCTCTCTGAGCCCTCCAGGGAGAAGCTCTTGGCGCCGAGGAACTTCTTCTGGACAAACTCCTCGAAGATCACCGCGTCCGTCAGCTTGGAGAGGATGCGCCGCTGCTCCGTGCGCGCCAGGGTGGTGCGGTTGTCATCACCCTCCATCCGCTCCTGGAGCCAATTCTTCGCGGTGAGGTCGTCGATGTGCATGAACTGCACGCCCACGGACTGACAGTAGGTCGCCTCCAGCCGCTCGATGATCTCACGCAGGGTGAGCGTCTCCGTGCCGTAGATGGTGCGGCTGGAGAACCGCATGTCGAGATCCGCCTCATCTAGCCCGTAGAAGCCAATCGTCAGCTCACCTGGCTCTTCTCCGCGCGGTAATCCGAGCGGATCGATCTTGGCGATCATGTGGCCGCGCACGCGGTAGGCCCGGATGAGCTGGTCGACGCGATCTTGCTTCACCACCAGGTCGCTCACGCCCTCGTCCACCGGGTGCAGCGAGCCGAGCGGCGGGTGACGGAGGGCGAGCTGCGCGTTGCCGTTCGGCTCGAAGCCCCGCGCGGGGGCGGGGCGACCGTTCGACTTGTAGGCGGCGCGGTCTGCTGGTGGGTTGAACAGCGACGCGGGGCGGAAGCTCGGGCCGAGCTTCGCCGAGCCTCCGGGACCCGTCGAGGCGAAGTAGGCGCGCCAGTCCTCCGGCACGCTGGTGGGGTTCTGAAGGTAAGCGGCGTAGAGCTCCTCGGCGAAGGCGAGGTTCGACGCGTTCAGATCGGGGTTTGCCATGTCTCTCGATCGCTCCGTTGGCGCTGCCTCTAGCAGCACCGGCCTGAGAACCCCCCTTCGATATCGATTCGCGGCGCCAAAGCAAGCCCAAGCGCACCTGACGGGGCGATGACCAGGTCGAAATGTGGGTCGCCGCGGCTGGCTGGGCCGAAATGAGACCCCGCCGCGCGCGATCGGCGTCGCTGATCGGCGCTCTAAGCGCTCCGCCCGGCGCCTGCTCGGCGGCGCAGGAGGGCCGGCGGCCCGGTGTTAACCCAACCCCCAAACCCCGAGGAGAATAAGACATCTCACCTGGCTAACTGGCGGCGCGCGAGCGACGGAGGCTGAGGCAGGCGCGCGCTTGAGCCAGGGCGTGGTCTCGCTGACGCGCGGCCTACTTCGGGGGACGCTGGGCGCGTCGGCGAGGTGAGGGTTGAGGCGCGCCGAGGTAGCCATGGCTTAAGAACTCGTAGAGCTGGGTCGTCAGGGCCTCTGCGCTGTCGACCGAGAGGCCCAGCGTGACGACCTGGTTCAACAGCTCCTTCAACGCCCCCACGGTGAGGTACGCGAGCACGCGCGGCTCACCGTCTCGCACGATGCCGAGGCGCTGCCCTTCGCGCAGGCTCTCGGTGAGCAGCTGCACCACCTCGTCATAGAAGCTGTAGAGCTTGCGATCGAAGCCAGGATCCACCCCCGCCGCGTCGGTGAACAAGATCTTCGTCATCTCGCGCTCGTGCAGCGCGAGGCTGATGATGGCGCGGATGTTGGCGCGCGTCTGCTCCGCCACGCTGCGCCGCGGGTCGCCCAACACGATGCTGGAGATGGCCATCGAGATGCGGCTATTGAAGCGATCGATCAGCTCACTGAAGACGCTGCGCTTGTCCTCGAAGTAGAGGTAGAAGGTGCCGCGGGCGACGCCCGCCTCAGCCACGATGTGATCGATGGTGGTCTGGTGGTAGCCACGGCGGGCGAACACCGTGCGCGAGGCCTCAAGGATCTGCTGACGGCGCGCGTGCTTGTCGAGGTGCGCGCGACGCTCAACTTTGGGGGAGGCAGGCCTCGTGCGCGTCGCCATGATGATGGCTTACTGGAGTGTCGTGTGGGCGTCGACGTGGCGGCGGCGAGCCCGCTCAAGGGCTCACGCGGAGGCGCCGATGGAGCGCCTGAGGCTCACGCTCGATCGGGGGGGGGTTGGACGGGTAGTCGTCACATTGCGCTGCGAGCGGAATGACGCTGGCGTCACTGGAACCCTCTCGCACCTTCAAACGCTGACCCATGTGTCTCGCTCATGTGACCAGACCAGCGTGCCGTCCATAGATGCTATATCGCTGAAATCATTAAGAAATATGTCTTTCACTGGTCCCACCTGAGCGCGCCGAAGGCCGCTTCACGAAGCTTGCGGCTGGGTGCCCACATGATACACCACGTCTCACTGACGCGAGCGTCAGTGAGCGGCTCACTGGGGAGGCGCTCATCGGGTGAGCAGCGCATGGGACGGATCACGAACCGAGGGGCGCGCTCGCTCACTTTCGTCGGGCACTCGCGAAGGCAGCCTGCGTGGCAACAGAGGGTGATGTGATGGACGCCAAGGAGCTCGTCATCGGGCTGGATGTCGGCTCGACCACCGTGAAGGCGGTGGTGATCGATCCGACGACCGAGGAGATCTTGTGGAGCGACTACCAGCGCCACCAAACCAAGCAGCCGGAGAAGGTGCTCGAGCTGCTCACCGCCATCCATGAGGCCTTCCCAGGCCACCCCGCGGCGAGCTTCCGCATCTTCTGCACTGGCTCCGGCGCCGGCCCCATCGCGCCGCCCACCGGCGCCAAGTTCGTGCAGGAGGTGAACGCCGTCACCCTCGCGGTGGAGCGCCTGCACCCTGACGTGAACTCGGTGATCGAGCTCGGCGGTCAAGACGCCAAGATCATCATGTTCCGTGTGGATAAGAACACGGGGCAGAAGACGCCGATGGCGTCGATGAACGACAAGTGCGCGTCGGGCACCGGCGCCACCATCGACAAGTGCATGATCAAGGTGCACGCGGAGCCCGGCTTCGCCACCCAGCTGCGCTTCAACGAGCAGGGGCTCCACCACGTCGCCGCCAAGTGCGGGGTGTTCGCGGAGACGGACATCGTGAACCTGGTGAAGGCCGGGATCCCGAAGGATGAGGTGCTGAACTCGCTGGCCGACGCCATCGTGCTGCAGAACCTCAGCGTGCTCACGCGCGGCAACACCCTGCGCGATCGCGTGCTGCTCCTCGGCGGCCCCAACACCTACCTCCCCTTCCTGCAAGACTGTTGGCGCCTGCGCATCCCGGAGACGTGGCGCGATCGCGGCTATGAGTACCCGAAGGACATCCCCATCGAGGAGCTGATCTTCGTCCCGAAGAACGCGGAGCTGTACGCCGCGTTCGGGGCGGCGGTGTTCGGCAAAGCGGAGAGCGCGACGGACGGCAGCGACATCGGGCGCTTCCGAGGCCTGGACGCGCTGCGCGAGTTCATCACCCACGGCCGCCGCGCGCGGCTGGGCGAGCAAGCGGGGCCGCCGCTCAGCGCCGACGCCAGCGAGACACAAACCTTCGTCGACACCTACGCGGTGCCGAAGTTCAAGCCGCGCGCGCTCTCACCCGGGCAGGTGGTGCGCGGCGTGATCGGTTTGGACGGCGGCTCCACCTCGAGCAAGGCCGTGCTGGTGGACGAGGCCGGCGAGATAGTCGTGAAGGCTTACCAGCTCTCCAAGGGTAACCCCATCGTGGACACCCAAGAGCTGCTCCAGGAGCTGCACGGCTACGTGACGAGCCAAGGCGCTAGCCTTGAGGTGCTCGGCTTCGGCGCCACGGGTTACGCAGCGGACGTGCTGGAGGAGACGGTGCACGCCGACGTGAACATCGTGGAGACGGTGGCTCACATGATGAGCGCGGTGCACTTCTTCGGCGACGTCGACGTGATCTGCGACATCGGAGGACAAGACATCAAGGTCTTGTTCATGAAAAACGGCGACATCGAGAACTTCAAGCTCTCGAACTCGTGCAGCGCCGGCAACGGCATGCTCCTGCAGGCCATGGCCGATCAGTTCGGGCTCCCCGTCACGGAGTACGCGGACATTGCCTTCAAGGCGGAGCTGGCGCCGAAGTTCAGCTACGGCTGCGCGGTGTTCCTCGACAGCGACCGAGTGAACTTCCAGAAGGAGGGCTACCAGAAGGAGGAGCTGCTCGCGGGGCTGGCGCAGGTGCTGCCGAAGAACGTCTGGCAGTACGTGGTGCAGATCCCGCGGCTCGCCTCGCTGGGCCGCAAGTTCGTGCTCCAGGGCGGCACGCAGTACAACCTCGCGGCCGTCAAGGCGCAGGTGGACTACATCAAGGAGCGCGTACCTGGCGCTGAGGTGTACGTGCACCCCCACACGGGTGAAGCGGGCGCGATCGGCGCCGCGATGGAGACGCTGCGCCGCTACAAGCGCACCGGCAAGACGCGCTACATCGGCGTCGAGGCGACGCTGAACCTCACCTACACGACGCGCACCGACGAGACCACCACCTGCCACTTCTGCCCCAACGAGTGCAAGCGCACCTTCATCGACACCGCGCGCCCGGACGGCAGCACCAGCCGCTACATCGCTGGCTTCTCCTGTGAGAAGGGCACCGTGGAGAGCGAGGAGGCGATGCTCGAGCTAGTTGCCGAGCGGAAAAAGACGGCGAAGGCCTTCCCGAACTTGGTGGACTATGAGTCCAAGCGCGCGTTCATGTCCGTCTACAAGCCGGCGCCGATGCCTGAGGCGGGCGCACCCCTCTCGGACATCCGCGTGACGCATGGCCTGTTCCGCATCAAGCGCGAGCAGGTGACGCGCCCGTTTGAGCGCGGGACGGCGGAGGCCTGGAAGCGGCGCAGGAACCTGCGCATCGGCATCCCCCGAGTGCTCAACGTGTACTCCACCGCGCCCTTCATGCGCGCGTACTTCGAGGCGCTCGGCATCCCCAAGAACAACATCCTGTTCAGCGAGCCCACGGACGAGGACATGTGGGCGGAGGGCGGAAAATACGGCAGCATCGATCCGTGCTTCCCCTCCAAGGTGGCGCAGGCGCACATCCACAACCTGCTCTTCCACAAGCACGAGCCAGAGCGGAAGCGCCCGCTCAATTACATCTTCTTCCCCATCCTCACCCACGTGCCCTCCTTCGTGGCGGACACGATGGACAACACGAGCTGCCCGATCGTCGCCGGCACGCCGGACGTGGTGAAGGCGGCGTTCACCAAGGAGCTCGACTTCTTCGCGGTGCGCGGCATCGAGTACGTGGCCCCGGCGCTCTCGTTCGCCGAGCCGCTCTTGCTCGCGCGGCGCATGTTCGAGACCTGGGCTGAGCGCCTGCAGATCACCGAAGATGAGAGCGACCACGCCTGCCGCGAGGCGCTGCGCGCGCTCGAGGCCTTCGAGCTCGATTTGCAGGACAAGGGGCGCGCCATCTTGGAGACGGTGGAGGCGGAGAACCGCATCGCCATCTTGGTGCTGAACCGCCCGTATCACGCGGACCCGGGGCTCAACCACGGCATCCCCGAGGAGTTCCAGGTGCTCGGGTACCCCATCTTGAGCATCCGCAGCATCCCGAAGGACCGCGCTTACCTCGAGCGCTACTTCAAGCAGGAGCTCGAGCAGGGCGTGATCAAGAGCCCGCTTGAGCTGAACCACGTGTGGCCGGAGAACTACTCCGCCAACAGCGCGCAGAAGGTGTGGGCGGCGAGTTTCGCGGCGCATCACCCCAACGTGTGCGTGCTCGACCTCTCGAGCTTCAAGTGCGGTCACGACTCGCCCACCTACGGCATGGTGGACTCCATCCTCCAGACCTCGCACACCCCAACCGCGGCGCTGCACGATCTGGACGCGAACAAGCCAGGCGGCAGCATCAAGATCCGCGTGAAGACCTACGCGCACTCGCTCCGGCTGCGCGGCGAGGCGCTGGAGGACGTGGGCAAGAAGCGCGAGGCGCTGAGCCACGCCATCAACAAGAAGCGCCTTGAGCTGCTCGAGCTGAAGGAGCACCAGCTCACGAGCATGCGCCGCAGCGACCCCGCCCTGCTCAGCCAAATCGCCGAGCTCAGGGCGCGCGTGCTCGCGTACGACACCAAGATCCAACAGCCCACAGAGCTGCCCGCCGGGATGGTCCGGCTCGGGCGCAAGAACGCCGACGGGACGATCGTGCCCACCCAGGCACCCACCAACCCGAGCCAAACGAAGGCTGACACGAGCCCAACGAAACAGGCGGGGCCGGCGCTAGCCGGCGACGCCGCAGAGTGAGCACCGACCACGGGGAGACCAAGCGATGACACAGCAGATTGATCTAGGAACCAAGCGGAGCCTGCCGCTCGTGAGCGACTTCGACATGGACACGGAGCTCGCCAAATTCGAGGCAGAGGAGCGCGCGCGCCTCGGCCTGGGCGAGGAGAAGCAGTGGATTGAGGACATGGTGAACCTCGGCTTCACCAAGCGCGAGAAGGGCAAAATCACGCTTTTGGTCGGTGGCCTGACGATGGCCCACGACTTCTTGGTGGAGGGTGGCCTCAAGAACCTCGGCTACAACGTGCTCGCGATGGACGTGCCGGACAACGCCGCGCTTCAGGTGGGCAAGGAGTTCGGTAACCGCGCCCAGTGCAACCCCACCTACTTCACCGTGGGTAACCTGGTGAAGTTCCTGATTGAGCTCCGCGACAAGAAGGGCATGGCCACCGCGGACATCATTGATCAGTTCGTGTTCCTGACGGCTGGCGCCTGCGGCCCGTGCCGCTTCGGGATGTACGTCACGGAGTACAGGAAGGCGCTGCGCGACGCCGGCTTCGACGGCTTCCGCGTGATGCTGTTTCAGCAGCAGGGCGGGCTGAGCCAGGCCACGGGGGAAGAGAGCGGGCTCGAGATGAACCCGAAGTTCTTCATCACCTTGGTGCGGAGCCTGCTAGCGGGCGACGTCATCAACGGCATGGCCTACCGCATCCGCCCCTACGAGCTGAACAAGGGTGACACCGACGCCGTCGTCGAGCGCGCCAAGCGCGAGTGCTACAGCGCCCTGGAGCAGGGCCGCTCGGTGCTGGCGGCGCTCTACCGCAGCAAGCGCTGGTTCCGAGCCATCCCAGTGGATCGCCTGCGGCTCAAGCCCAAGGTCGCGATCATCGGTGAGTTCTGGGCGATGACGACCGAGGGTGACGGCAACTACGCGCTCCAGCGCTTCGTGGAGCAAGAGGGCGCTGAGTGCGACATCCAGTTCTTGGCCGCCTGGCTGCTCTACAACATCTGGGAGGTCAGCTTCGACACCCAGAGCCGCCAAGGCCTGCGCGGGACGGACAACGCCACGCTCGGCCTCTCTGATCTCGGCGAGTACGGCGTGTTCACGCGCCGCGTGGGGCTCTTCGTGGCGGACAAGGCGCTGCGTGCCATCTTCCAGACCTTCGCGCACGCCGTCGGCTTCTACGACTACCACCTGCCGGATATGGACCACGTGGCTGAGGTCGCGGCGCCGTTCTACAACAACGATCTTCGCGGCGGTGAGGGCCACATGGAGGTGGGCAAGCTCATCCTCAACGTGGTGAAGAACAAGGCGAGCATGACGCTCAGCGTGAAGCCCTTCGGCTGCATGCCGAGCTCCAGCGTGAGCGACGGCGTGCAGTCGCTCATCAGCGAGCGCTTCCCCGGCACCATCTTCTGCGCGGTGGAGACCAGCGGGGATGGCGCGGTCAACTTCTACTCACGGGTGCAGATGTACCTGTTCAAGGCCAAGCAGGCGGCGGCCAATGAGTTCCAGAAGGCGCTCACGGAGTCGGGTGTCACGGAGGAGGAGCTCCGGGCCTACCTCCAGGCGAACCCCAGGCTCGCGAGCGGCCTGGCGCGCTCCCCTCACCGCGCCGGCAGCACCGCGACTGACGTCGTCTACGATTTGGCGTATCGCATGCGCACGCCACGTCACCGCCGAGCGCTCCACTCCCTGGTGAAGGGCTATGGCTGGCTGCGCCAGAGCGCTCAAGGCCTGGTGAGCCACGGCCCAGCGCGCGCGCGGGTGGCGGCGGAGGTGGGCGCGCAAGCGTCCGCGGAGCTGTTCGAAATCGCCAAGGAGAAGGCGCCCGCCGCGGCCGCCTCGCTGCTGTCACGGCTCCGGGGCCGGGCGGAGCAGCCGGTGGACGTGCCGCTCGCTGCGGAGTGAGGTGCGGGGTCAGGCGCCGAGTGACGATCGGCGCCTGTGGTGCCGGGCGCTGACGCCCGCTTTTACCAACCCCCCCTCCCCCTGAAGGAGCCGCTCCGAGGCCTGGTGTCCTAGCACCTGGTCTCGCGGCGCTCCTCCGTCGCCCTGCGTCTGGAACCGGGGCACGTCGAGCACAGCTTGTGCGGGGCGCGCTAGCGGCTTGCGGAGCCTCGGCGCGGCGCGTATGAGCGCCAGCGCTCCTTCAGAGGACCCGCCATGAGCAGCAAAGATCGCATCATCCTCCACATCGCTGGCCCCGACCGCCCGGGCATCACCGCCCGCCTGGCGGAGGTGATCGCGACGGAGCGCGCGCGCCTGGTCAACATCGGTCAATCCGTGCTCCACGGTTACCTCAACCTGAGCGCGGTGGTCGACTTGCCCACCACGTCAGGTGCCCTGCGCGCCATCCTGTTCTCCGTCAGCGCCTTGGGCCTCAAGGTGGACGTCAGCCCCTTCACGGCGGAGATGGAGAAGACGCAGGCGTCGCCTCACAGCGCGCTGTGCATCAGCTTCCTTGGCGCGCTGGGGGACGGCTCTTCGCTCGCGAAGATCACCGGCTACATCGCGAGCAAGGATCTCAGCATCCGGCAGATCCGCCCGCTCTCCGACGACGGGATGAGCGGCGTCGAGCTGATCGCGGATGTTGATGATCGCGCGCTGAGCGAGGCGGAGATCCACAGTATCCGCGGGGATTTGCTGCTCATGAGCCGCGATCTTCAGGTGGACATGGCGGTGCAGCGTGACGACATCTTCCGCCGTAACCGGCGGCTCGTGTGCATGGACGTGGACTCCACCTTCGTGAAGGGTGAGCTCATCGACGAGCTGGCGGAGCTGGCAGGCGTGAAGGATCGCGTCGCGGAGATCACACGGCGCGCGATGGCGGGCGAGCTCGACTTCTCTGAGGCGCTGCGGGAGCGCGTGCGGCTGCTCCAGGGGCTGCCCATCGAGCAAGCGAGGGGGCTGGGGGAGCGCTTCGAGCTGAACCCCGGCGCCGCCACCTTCGTGAAGATCTTGAAGAGCCTGGGTTTCCGTGTGGGTTTGGTGAGCGGCGGCTTTGACTTCTTCGTCGACGAGCTGCGCCAGCGTTTTGCTCTAGATTTTGCCTTCGCCAACGAGCTCGAGGTGGAGGGAGGGAAGCTGACGGGCGAGGTGACCGGCACCGTGGTGGACCCACAGCGCAAGGCCCAGCTGCTCAAGGACATGGCCAAGACGTACGAGGTGCGCCTCGAGCAGACGGTCGCCATCGGCGACGGCGCCAACGACATCTTCATGCTGCAGACGGCGGGCCTCGGCATCGCCTACCGCGGCAAGCCGAAGCTCCAAGAGGTGGCGGACATGAGCCTGAACCACAACCAGGGTCGCCTGGACGCGCTGCTTCACCTGATGGGCTTCACCGCGCAAGAGCTGGCGGGCTTCGCCTGCTGCTAGCCTGTCCTCCTGCCAACCCAGCGTTCGTCAGCATCACTGACTCGTGGGGGTTTGGGGGTTGGGCGAGGCGCCACCGTGAGGTGCTGAGCGCATAAGTCAGCTGAGCTGACTAGCACTCAGTCCGCTTGCCTGACGAACTAAGCAGGCTGGGCGCGCTCAGCTCGGCGCCAGGTGCGGCAGCGCCCAGTTGATGAAGTCCTCGAAGTAGCTGCGCATGCCGTCGCTCTGATCTTTCCACTGGGCGCCCAAGAACTCGTGGAACAGCTGCACGGCGAGCGCGCCCGCTGGGTACACGTCAGGCGCGCCGCGGCGCGACGCCTCCCACTCAGCCTGAGACCACGCGGCGGCGCGCAGCTCGCTGCCGAGCGCAGGGCCCAGCGCCAGGCGCTGATAGCTGATGGCGCCGGCCGCCTGGGTCACCAGGTTCAGGCCTTTGGTCGGATCACTGACGGTGTCTAGGGCGAGCACGGTGGCGCCGCAGGCGTAGTTCGCGGCCAGCGCCGCGTAGCGCAGCACCACGGTGGCCGCGTGGCGATCGAGGCCCGTCTCCGCCTTGCGCGTCATCAGCGCCATCGATTGGCTGACGCTCTCGGCGGTGCGCTTCTCCGCCGCCTGGATCGACTCGAACGCCTCGCTGCGCGCCTTGCTCACATGCGAGGTGTTCGCGGCGCCGACGACCCACGCGTGCGCCGCCTCCAGCTGGCTCAGCATCAGGCGCGCGGCGGTGGGCGGCATCGCCTGGCGCGCGGCGTAGCCAGCCAGCGTGGCGAGGGTGTGGACCAAGGCGCGGTGATCCTCGCTCCCAGGGCGGCTGCCCTTCGCCGCGCGCTCAAGCGCGAGCGGCGCGAGCCCGGTGATCTCCTCGCCCCGATGGACCACACGCAGGGACAGCTTCCGCTTCAGCCCAGGGCTCTTCATGACGGCGAGCTATACGACACTCTGCCGCCCTGTGTCCTCGCCGAGCGCACCCCTCAAGCGGCCTCAAACGAGCGCCGCCGCGCGCCTGCTCGGCGCTCTAGCTACTCCTTGGGGCGCGACAAAAGGTAACTCACACCTCGTGCTAGCGCCCCGCAACCGCCGAGCTGCTCGCGCGCGCTGCGCCGCGCTTTGGCTCAGCTTGGGGTGGGCGACGCCGGGCTGCGACGAAGCGCCGCGTACTGTCCCCGAGACAGCGGCGTCCGTCGCCGCTTCATCGCACGCTGCGGCGGCTAGCGCTTCAGCGCAGCCAGGCGACGCGCCCAACGCCAGCCCAGCCTCCACTTCTGCGCTAGCAAGCGCGCCGCGGCCCGCTTCGCTGCCCGATCCCTTAAGCCCCGGGCGTCCGTTCCAGGTCACGCAGCGCAGCTTCGAACCGCTGCCGAGCGGCTGGCACAACGCGCCGCCAGCTAAGGAGCTGCAATACATGCGGAGCGTGGAGGAGCGCGGCGGCGTGCTGCCGTGTGAGGCGAGCGACCCTGGCTCTGGCCTCCACGAACCGTTCGTCCACGTGCGACCGATGGGGCAGCTGCTGCTGCCACGGCGCCTGCCGCTAGGGCCTGACGGCGAGCTTGATCTGGTGGTGCACTTCCATGGTCAGCGCCCCGCCGGCAAAGAGGTGCGGCGCACTGGTGAAGAGCTTGCCCTGCTCGGCGTGAGCCTCGGCATCGGCGCGGCCTATGCTCCCCCATTCCAAGATGGGCGGCTGTTCGCCGAGCTGCTTGAGGGCGCGGTCAAGGTCGCGAGCCGCAAAGCGGAGCGCCAAGTGAAGCTGCGGCGCCTCGCGCTGGTCGGGTGGAGCCGCGGCTTCGAGGCCATCGGAGAGATCTTGGCGCAACCTGAGAGCCTGAGGCATGGCGCCGAGGTCGACGCCGTGATCTTGCTCGACAGCTTCCATGGCTCACGCGATCTGGCCGCGCGCGCCGCACGGCTCGAGCCCTTCGTCGCCTTCGCGCGCCGCGCCGCCCGCGGCGAGCGCTTCATGTTCCTCAGCTACTCATCCATCCCCACCTCGAGCTACGCCTCCACCACCGAGACCACGCGCTGGCTGATCCACACCCTCGGAGGTGAGCCGGTGCGCGCCCGGCGCCTCGACCCGCTGGGCCTTGAGCTGATTGAGTTCTGGAGCCAAGGCGCGCTCCACACCCGCGGCTACGCGGGCAACGGCAAGCTGGATCACTGCGCGCACTTCGGGGTGCTGCCGAGCGCGCTCAGCGCGGTCGCCGCGCGCTGGCGGGGTCAGGCTTCAGTGGACCAGACTGACTAATAGCGCGTTCGTACGGTTCACTGACGATCAGGTCAGCGCCTCGCCAAACCCCCAAAACCGAGACTCCACGCGCCGCCCGCTCACCACGAGCAGCCCGCGGGCGACGGCGAGGAGCTGAGCGCCTCGCCTCAGCGCTTGCGCGCCAAGGTCAGGCCGTCCCCCACCGGGAGCAGGCTCTGGGTCACGCGCTGATCGCCGTGGATCTTCTGGCTTAAGGCGCGGATGGCCTGCGTGTCCGCCCTTTGATCTGATAGGTCGGCCACCTGACCTTCCCAGAGCATGTTGTCGATGACCAGCAGACCGCCGGGGCGGAGCAGCTCTAGGCAAGCCTCGTAGTAGGCGTCGTAGCTCGGCTTGTCCGCGTCGATGAAGGCAAAATCGTAGCTGCCCGCCTCACCCGCCGCGAGCCGCGCGGCGAGCGTCTCCGTCGCGGGGGCGATCACCAGCTCCACCTTCTCGGCGACGCCCGTCGCCGCGAAATAGCGCCGCGCGATCTGGGTGTACTCATCGCTCACGTCGCAGGCGAGCAGGTGCCCATCCGGCGGCAAGCTGAGCGCGACGCGGAGCGCGCTGTAACCGGTGAACACCCCCACCTCGATGGCGCGCCGCGCGCCGATGAGTTCCACCAACAGGCCCATCAGCTGGCCTTGCTCTGGAGAAATTTGCATGGCCGCGCGCGGGTGCGACGCGGTCTCCTCGCGCAGCGCCCTGAGCAGCTCGGGTTCGCGGAGCGAGTGCTGAAGCAGGTAGTCGTAGAGGGCGTCCGAGAGACCCAAGCTGCGGGTTGACATCGGCTGCTTGTAGCACGGAGCGATAGCCAACCACCCTGAGACTCTGTCTTTGACCGGGCGGGTTGGAGCGCTCCTACGGGGGCTCACGTTTGACGGAGGCTGGATCGTCCGTGTCTCTACGGGGTAGGTGGGTCAGCCAGCATGTCGACCCAGCTGGGGTCGCGGCTCAGCATGGCCTTTAGCCAGCTCGTGTACGGCACGCCGTTCACTTCGTGGTCGTAGAAGCGCGGCACCGCGGTGTGGTGATCCCCGGTGACGAAGAAGCGCTTGAAGCGTTGGGGGTAGGCCGTGGAGAGTTTGTCAGTTTCACTGAGGAGGAGCTCGGTGAATTCTAGCGGGTCGATCGATAAGAAAGGCCCGCTGACTATCTCGTCCTCGTAAGCGGAGAACACGCCGACGCGCAGGGTAGGATCGCGCTTGAGCGCCCAGCCGATCACCTGGGTGAACTGCTCCGAGCACTCAGGGCACGACGGTGGGATCAAGGACCCGAAGCCCCACTCCTGCTTCATCAGCGCCAGCGTCTGAGGGCGCTCCGGGTTGGTGAGGCCGAGGCCCGCGTCATTGATGACGTCGAGCGGCGTGGTCGGCCACTTGAGCCGCACCAGCAAGGTGCCCAGGATGGTGCCGTAGCCACCCGCGCTGGTGCCCGCCAGCACCACCCGGCGCGGCTCGGGGAAGCGCTCATTCACCACGTCGAGCGCGGCGGAGAGGTTCACGAGCCCCCGGTGATATCGCACGCCCTGCTCATCTTCCAGCTGCGTGTCTCCGGTGAACACCGAGCCATCACAGTAGGCGATGTGCGCGACGTTGTAGCCCGGCATCACGCTCCGCTCGTCCTGCTCGTCCATCACGCTATGGGTCGGCACGAGGACGCTCGTGGCGGTCTGCGCCGCACAAAACTCCGACCAGCAGGCGCCGCCCCCCTGGAGGAAAATCAAGAGATCTTCCGAATCTCGCTCGCGGATCCCGAAGCGATACGGCGCGCCGCGCAGGCAGATGGGCCCCTCCTCATCCACCTCGAACTCGACCCCGAATTGGCCGTCACCCAAGTTGGTGACGGCGCTCGGCTCAAAGCGATCGAAGTAGCGATCGACCCCGAGGCTTCGTAGCTCATCCACCGCCGCCTGGTCGAAGCCGGGAGTCGGCTGCGCGTCCTCTTCAGGTTCAGACTCCCCGCACGCAGCGGTGAGCCAACCGAGGGCGATGGCGAGCAATAGACGTGAGCGAGGCTGAGTCACAGCGCACAAGGTTACCAGCCGAGCGACCCAAGGGGGTGACCGAGATCGACTTAGCACGAGCAGCTTCACCCGCTCGTTGCCGATCAGGTGCGCCGGCGCAGGGGGCGTGGGTGGGCGCCCCGCGAGCAGCTTGGCCCGTCTCAAGAGTCGCCCGCCTGGCTTGGACGCGACAAGAGACCCGCTCTACGATTGACCGCGCCGCGCCGCTCGGCTGTGCTCTTCGCATGAAGCAGGCGCTAGTGACAGGCGGGCTGGGGTTCTTAGGGAGCGCCATCGTGCGCTCACTGCGGGCGCGGGACGTCGCGGTGCGGGTGCTGGCGCTGCCGAACGAGCCAACGGACAACCTCGAGGGCGAGGCGTATGAGCTGGTGCGCGGCGACGTGCTGGATTTGGAGGCTTGCCGCACGGCAATGGACGGGGTGGACACCCTGTTTCACTGCGCGGCGCTCTACAAGGCCTTCATGCCTGATCCGCGCCGCATGTACGAGGTGAACCTGCGGGGCACCTTCAACATGCTCGAGGCCGCGCGGCGCGCCGGCGTCACGCGCACGGTCTACACCGCGAGCATCGTGTCGATCGGCAGGCCGCAGCAAGGACGCTTAGCTGACGAATCAACCCCCTATGAGGCTTGGGAGGTGGACATGCCCTACAGCCGCTCGAAGTATCACTCGCGTGAGATCGCGGAGTCGTTCGCGAGCTGGGGCATGGACGTGCGCATCGTGTGCCCAGGCGCGGTGTTCGGGCCTGGTGACATCGCGCCCACCCCAAGCGGGAAGATCATCCTGAACACGCTGAAGCAGCGCGGCCCCGCCGTGTACACCGCGGGCGGCACCAGCTATGTCGACGTGCGCGACGCCGCGGAGGTGCACGTGCTAGCAGCGACCCGTGGGCGCCCTGGGGAGCGCTACATCGCCACCGCGCACAACCTCGACAACCACGACCTGATGCGGGCCATCTTGGACGCCGCGGGGGATAAGCGCGCCCTCCGGCGCCTGCCGAGCGGCCTGGTCCGGCACCTGGTGCGCGGCATGGAGCGCGTCGCCCTCAGCCGCGGCGCCGAGCCCCCCATCGCCAGCAACTTCTATGAGTTTTCGCTGACGCCGGGCTTCTACTCCAACGAGAAGTCGCGGCTCGAGCTGGGGGCCAGCTACCGCCCCCTCACAGAGACGCTGCGCGACGCCCTCGACTACTTCCGCGCGCGTGGTCTGCTAAGTTGAGCCTGAACGGGCGACAGAGCTTGGCGCGTCACATTCCGAGGCGTCAGGGCAGAGCAGCGCCACTTTGATGGGGAGGGGGGGGTTGGACGAGAGTCTCCCCAGCACGCTGCGAGCACCCCCTGACAAGCGGCCTCACGGCCTTGGCAGGCACAGATAGCGGCGGGCGGCGCCGCGTGAGATAGTCGCGGCGTGAAGCTGCTCGCGCGCATTTGCTTATGGTTCTATGTCGTGGTCTTCGTGCTGGCGGGGGGCGCGGTGTTGTTCGGCGCGCAAGGCGCCGCTCAGATGGTGGGCATCACCCAGCTCAGCCTGGAAGATGGCGGCGTGGTGTCGCTGATGAATCAGCTGCGCTACTTCGGCGCCATCGCGATTGGGTTTGGTGCCACGGTGGCGGTGCTGAGTAAGCAAATCCTCACGGAGAAGCGCCACGCGACGCTGTTCCTCATCGTGCTGTTGCTGATCCCGTTGTCGCGCACCATCTCGCTGTTCATGGACGGCCTGCCGCACTACTCGCTCTTGCTCCTCATGCTCGCGGAGTACGGCCTGTTCGCGCTGTTCGTGGTCCACGCGAAGCGCTTCATCTTCACGAACCCAGAGGCCACCCCAGAGGCGCTCCCGGAGGGCAGCCCGAAGGCGGTCACCAAGGCCAGCGCTAACGAGGAGGCTTAGGCGCGCGAGCCCTCACGCGAGCTTGGCGGAGAGCGCCTCGGCGGCGAGCTCGTCGTAGCTCATGCGGGCGGCGCGCTCGCGCTCGGCGTCGGTGTAGAGCTTGTTGATGAGCTCGGGGTCGACGCCCATCAGCCGCTCGATGACGCGACCGAACACCGAGCGCACGAGCGGCGACTCATTGTAGTGCTCCTGCAGGCGCTCCATCACGTGGATGAAGCGGCTGCGGCGCACCGAGGGCTTCTTGCTCAGGAGCTGGATGCGCTTGATGGCCTCCTTCATGCGCTTGCCCGTCGGATCCACCACCTGCATCGGCTTGAAGAACACCGCGCGGAAAAACGGCGCGCCGTAATACAGCACGTGGGCGAAGGACCACAGCGCCCGCGCCCGCTGCGAGAGTGGCTTGCGCGGCTCCTCCTCAAGCGTGTCCAGGTACTCCTGCGAGCCGTAGTAACTTATCATATGGAAATCAACCGCGATGTGGCGCGACTCATCGCGGTTGATGAGGTCCATCGCGCGCTCGCTCATGGCGTCCCCCACAAAATCATTGATTGAGCGGAGCAGCGCGATATCCAAGATCAGCTCACCGCAGGTGATGTAGGCGTTGGCGATCTCCGCCGAGAGGTACTTCACGGAGGCGACGAAGTGCGGCGCGAAGCGCACGAGCGACGGGCTCATCTCGTAGCGCTCGAGCCTGCGCGTGTCGTAAAAGCGCGCCAGGCGCTCCGCGGCCTCAGCGTGACGCAGCTCGTCCTTGACGAAGCTCTCGAAGATGCGCCGAAGCTTGGGGTCCTCCGCGCGGCGCTGCTGCTCCTCGAACAGCGCTCCTGCCAGCCGCTCGATGCCGGCCATGTCGGTGAAATACTGGACGATGGCGCGCTCATCCGCGGCGCTCATCGGGCGCGGCGTACCCGACCAGTCGAGGTCATCCACCGACCACTGCTCGCGCTCGCACTTCTCCAGCATCCTCGCGACGTCCATGCCCCAAGGGTACATCTGAATGACCTTCAGATCACGCCGGAGCGGCATTCAGCTTGGCCAAGAGACGGCCCACGGGCCTGACACGAGCGCGCGTTTGAGCAGCCGGCGCTGACGAACTGCCGCACTCAGGGTAGGGTCAGCCTCATGGAGGAGGCCTCAGACGCCGCCCAGCTCATCACCGACGCGGCCGCGTCCTTCGTCACCCCAGCGCTTGAGCCAGCCCTGCGAGAGGCGCTCGCGCCGGTGTTCGCCAGCGCTCCTCCGGAGGAGCAGCGCGCGCTCCTGCACCAGCTGCTCACCACCGGCGACGGCTGGGGTTACTTCCCACCCTGCGCGCTCGCGCGCCGCGTCAACTTGACGCTGGGCCACCTGACGGTGCTGCCGAGCTCACGGCTGATCGGCGCTGAGCGCCTCACCGCGCTGCAAGGCCGTGAGGTGGTGTACCTCGCCAACCACCTGAGCTTCTCCGACGCGAACCTGCTGGCTTACCTGCTGGAGCGCGAAGGCCACAGCGCCGCCTGCGACCGCTTGTGCGTGCTGGCTGGCCCGAAGGTGTTCACGGATCCATTCCGGCGCTTCTCGAGCCTCTGCTTCGGCGCGATCAAATTGCCCCAGAGCCCGACCCGCGCCTCGGGCGAGGCCGTGATGCCGCGGCGCGAGGTGGCGCGTGTTGCCGCGGCGACGATCGCCGCCAGCATGGAGCGGCTGGCGCTCGGCGATCACCTGCTGATCTTCGTGGAGGGCGCCCGGAGCCGCAGCGCGGCGATGCAGCCCGCGCTCGGCGCCGTGTCGCGCTACCTGGAGCGACCGAGCACCCTGCTCGTGCCGCTCGGCATCGTGGGCAGCGAGCAGCTGGTGCCAATCGGCGAGGAGCACGGACACCCCACCGAGGTGACGATCCACATCGGCGCACCGATCGAAGCCGCCCAGCTCTGGCGCGCCGCGGAGCACAAACGGGGGCTCTTGATGCACGCGGTGGGCGCCGCCATCGCCCAGCTGTTGCCGCCCACTTACCAGGGCTACTACGCCGCCACGAACCAGGACGCCGAGCTCATGCAAGCGCGCGCCGCGCTGCGCGATTCGTCAGTGTGACGTACTGTCCGGTTAGCTGAACATCATGAGGGCGGGTTTGAAACCCGCCCCGACGCGTCAGCCTGGCCCTACTGCTCAGCGCGGCGGCGCTCTTCCAGGCGCTTTTGGTGCTCCGCCTTGAGCTGGCCCCCTTTGCCGAGCAGCTCGCGCTTGAGCTCAGCGTGATAGCGGATCACCTGGTGGGTCTTCTCACGGGGCTGACACCAGCGCTTCTGCGCAGGGAAGTTGAGACCCTGGTAGCTCGCGAGCCACTGAGGGAACCAAGCGGTGCCGGTCTTCTTGCGGCAGAGGTCGCGGTTACGCTGGATCATGGTGGCTATCCAGCGCACGTTCGCCTCACCCTGGAGCAAGACCTGCTTCTGTTCGCGGCAGGCCTCGCTCGGCTTGTGGAGTGGGTCGGCGTCCTGACGACAGGCGCCGATGAAGCGCGCGCGCACCTGGCCGAGCCCGAAGTCCTCCCCATTGGCGCTCACCACGTGAGGCAGCCAGCCGCTCTCGAAGTGGACGATGGCGACCACGCTGAGCGGGTCGAAGCTGTGCTGTCGCGCCTCCTCACGCAGCACGCTGGCGTAGCGCTCCGCCTCCTCCAGCGGCATCTCCGGCCGCGAGAGGTAGATCGCCGCCATGATCACCGCGAGCGGACGCAGCATGCACCTGACCTAGCTCAGCCGCGAGGAGCACGCCAACACCCGAAGCAGCAGCCGCGCAAGGCCTGAGCCGGATCACAGCGGCCACGTCACAGCGGCCGCATCACAGCGGCCGCATCACAGCGGCAGCAGCAGCTGCTCGAGCAGCTCGAAGATCTCAGCCTCGTGAGGGTCGATGTTGCCGTCGGCCTCAATCACCCGCTTGGCGGTGTCGAGGAAGAGCTGCCGATGCCGCGCCGGCACCATCGCAGGGTCCACCTCCTCCGGCGTGGGAGGATTCTCAAGCCAGCCCTCCACCTGCTCGCGCTCCTCAGCGGTCAGCTTCAGCTGACGCACCAACCGCAGCACGAAGCGCCGCTCTTTCCGATCCACCTCCAAGTCCGCCCACGCAAAGGCACAGACGAACTTGAGCAGCAACAATCGATCGTCGCGCTTCAGGGTGTCCAACATGAGCGCACCCTACCGCGCCGCACCCAGCCCTGACAACCGGCTCAGCCGCGCTCACTCACGGCGTGCCGACACCCAGCGCCGAGCATCGCAGACCTGTCCAACCCCCAAAAACCCAAGCTCAATCGCCGAGTTTTGCGCCACCAGCTTCGCGACGCGCCCGCGACACCGCAGGAGGTCTTGGGAGTTTAGAGCCGCGCCCAGCGCCGAGTTTTGCGCCACCAGCTTCGCGACGCGCTTGTGCCGCCGCAGGAGGTCTTGGGAGTATAGACCCGCGCCCAGCGGAGCAACTCGCTCAGGACATCGAGCGAGTTTTTGTTTGGGGGGTTAGACGGCACCGCACCGAGCACCGCTGTGAGCGAGCCGCGTGAGGCGCCGTCAGCCCTCGGCGTTGAACTCAGGTGGCAACGCCGAGCCGTCCCCCCAGAAAAACTTCTCGAGCTCGGTCATCCACACCTTCTGACCATGCTCGCTGGTCAAGTCGAGGCGATACTCGTTGATCAAAATCTTCGAGTGCTCAAGCCACTGGCGCCAAGCCTCCTTCGAGACCTGCTCGAACACCTGCTGACCCAGCGGGCCCTTGAACGGCGGACGATCGAGCCCCTCCCCCTCCCGGCCTAGTTTGATGCATTGAACCGCGCGAGACATCGCGTCCTTGTGGCCCTGAAAGTCGGCCAGGTCAATCACGGCGCTCAGCTTGGGGTGAGGCCAGCTGCCGCAGCCGGCCTGTTTGAATCAAGGTCAGCGTCCCAGGATGGTGCTGCCTCCCCTCACCTCGGCCTCCTGGCCGAAATAGCTCCCCAGTGGGCCAATCCCTGCGGGTTGGAGCTGCCCCTCCTTAGTTCGGCCTCATGGCCGGAAACGGCTCCCCAAGGCCCAATCCCTACGTGGAGGCCTAGAGAATCCACCCCCACACGATTTGCAACAGAGCGACTCGATCCGCTGGGCTACCCACTTTGCCTTCACGTACCTACATGGCCCGGCAGCTGCCTGAGCACCGCGACGCTCAGGCCCCGTTGTCATGCCCCTCACACGTCTAGTCAGTCACCTGAAGCCTCAGGGATATGGAGCCAGCTGGGCCTACGCCTCGCTGGGGGTCATCCCGGCCGGGCTCCTGCTCGTGCACGCCGTGATCGGCCTCGGCTCCGAGCACTACCTCATGGCGGCGGCCTTCTTAGCGCTCGCCTGGGTCGGTCCCCGCGCCCGGCAGTTCTCGGCGCTGGTCGCGCCGTTCGCGCTGTGCGGCCTCACCTACCAGTTCTTGCCGCTGATCATGCCGCTGCGCGGTGACATCGACGTCGCCTTCATCTGGAACCTGGAGCGCGCGCTGTTCAGCTTGGGTGATGGCCCCACGCTGGGTGACGCGCTCGCGGCGCACCCGCACCCGGCGCTCGATGTAGTCAGTGGGCTTGTCTATATCACCTACTTCGCGCAGATCATCCTGCTCACGGCCTGGTTTCATTTCCGCGGGGATGCACCTCGAGCGCTCCAGGTGGGGCTCGCCTTCGCCGTCCTCAACGTGATGGGGTGGGTCACCTGGGTGCTCGTGTGGCCAGCCGCGCCGCCTTGGTACGTGGACAGCTACGGCCTCGGGGCCGCGGTGATGGACGCGGCTCCCAGCGCGGCGGGGGCGCTGCGCTTCGACGCCTTGATCGGGGTGCCGCTCTTCCACGACTACTACGCCAAGTCGACCAACGTGTTCGGTGCCATGCCCTCGCTCCACATGGGCTACGCCACCCTCGCGGCGATCGCCGGCTGGCGCTTCAGCCCCCGCGTGCGGCTCTTCTCGCTCGGCTACGCGCTCTTGATGGCGTTCTCCGCCATGTACCTGCGCCACCACTACCTGCTCGATCTGATCGCCGGCGCGGCCTACGCGACCGCCGCCTACTTCCTGATGGGCTGGGCGATGGCCCGCGTCCGCGCGAGCTCCTCGGCTCCTCAACCCCACGCCGCGCCCGCCCCGATCAGTCAAGACGGCCGGCCCAGCCAAGAGGCGCAGCTCAGCCAGTGACCGAGCCCTCGGCCGAGACGGGCGGCGCCGAGGAGCGCCCCAGCAGCGTCGCGCTGCGCATCGGCGCGGCCCTGGCGCGCATCGCCGTGGCCTGCTTCCGGCGCCCGCTCTACGCGCTGCTCGCCTCAGCCTTGGTGCTCGCGACGGCGGGCTACGGTGTTTCCAAGCTGAAAATCGATCCGGACATCGCCGAGCTCTTGCCGCCAAGCTATGAGAGCGTGCAGGACCTCGAGACGCTGAAGCAGCGCTTCGGTGGGGTGGGCTACGTGGTGCTCTTGCTGGACGGCGGCACCCAAGCGGCGCGCCGGGCGGTCGCGACCGGGCTGATGCAAGAGCTCACCGCGCTCCCCAGCGTGTCTTACGTGGAGGTAGAGCGCCCCGCTGCCTACCTCCGCTCCAAGGCGCTGTGGCTGTTCGAGGTGGACGATCTGCGAGAGCTCGAGCGGCGCGTCCGCGTCCGCTACCACTACGACATCGAGCGCTCCTTCCTGGATCTTGACGATCAGGCGCCGCCCAGCGTGAAGGTGGATGATCTGGTGGCCAAGCTTGAGGCGCGCTTCGGGGGGCTCCAGGGAGGTGATGACGCACCCTCGACTTACTACGAGGACGACTCGCGCCTGGCGGTGTTCGTGCGCCCGACGGAGCTCGCCTCCAACCTCGATTTTTCGCGGCGCGTGGTGGAGGAGGTGGAGGGCGTCGCCGCCAAGAGTCAGGCCCTCGCGGCGCACCCCGACGTGCGCTTCGAGCTCACGGGCCGCTACAAGAAGCGCGTCGACTTGCAGGAGGTGCTGGCGAGCGATCTGCGGCTCACCTCCATCGTCTCGATCTTGCTGGTGGCCGGCTACCTCGCGCTGCACTTCCGGCGCTGGACGGCGATCGTCCTGCTCATCATCCCGCTGAACGCGGGGCTGCTCCTCGCGTATGGCCTGGCGGCCGCGACGTTCGGCAGCTTGAACATCCTCACCACCTTCCTCGGCGCCATCTTGGTGGGGATCGGGGTGGACAGCGGCATCCATATCTTGGGCAGGGTGCACGAGGTGGCCGCCAGCGGCGCCTCACAAGAGGAGGCCGTGCGCGTCGCCTTCCGCGACGCCGGGCGCGTCTCGCTCGCCGCCATGCTCACCACCGCCGCGGCCTTCATGTGCCTCACGGTGACGGATTTCCGCGCCTTCCGTGAGTTCGGGGTGCTCACCGCCGCGGGCGTGCTCTTGGTGTTCTTGTGCTACCTCTTCATGCTCCCCGCATTAATCAGCTTAGCTGACCGTATGCGGATCACGCGGCACCGCGCGGCGGCCGCGAGCCTCCCCGGCACCGGCTGGCTCGGCCGGCGGGCGCGCCTGGTGGTGTCGGTGATGGGCGTCGCCGCGCTGATCTTCGCCGGCCTCTCGGCGCGGGTCCACTTCGACTCCGACTTCTCGCGGCTGGACGACGCCGACCTCCCCAGCTTCCGGCTAGACCGTCAGGTGACCGAGCTGCTGGGGCGCTCCCAGACGCCGCTGGTGGCCTTCCCGAAGGATGACAGCCAGGCTACCCAAGCCGCTGAGGTCGCGCGCGAGCGCATGCGCCAGGCAGGTGAGCTCGCCACCATCGGTGAGGTGGTGACGCTCTCTGAGCTGGTGCCGCCGGACACCTCAGCGCGCGCGCCCTACGTCACCTCGATCCAGAAGATGCTCTCCCGCATCTCACGCGGCGATCAGCGCGAGGAGCTGCTCCGCTCCTTCCCTGATCTCGACGCGCTGATCGAGGCGACTGCCCCCACCCAGGAGGACCTCCCTGAGAGCCTCAGGCAGGTCCTCACGCCCCAAGGCGACGACGCGACCACGCCGCTGATGCTGCTCTACCCTAGCGTCTCTTTGTCGGACGCCGAGGCGGTGCGCCGCACCGCCGATCAGGTGCGCCACCTGGAGCTTGAGTCAGGGGAGGTAGTGCGCACCGCGGGCGAGACCATCATCTTGGCGGACATCCTCAAGCTGATCGCCCAAGACGGCCCGCGCATCCTGCTGCTCACGCTGGTGTTCATCTTCGTCTTCCTGCGGCTCACGCTAGGAAGTTTCCGCATGGCAACTCTCGCCACGGTGCCCGCCGTCTTGACGCTGCTCGTCACAGCCGGCGCCGTGGCCGCGTTCGGGCTGTCGCTGAACATGCTGAACGTCATCATCTTGCCCATCTTGCTCGGCATCGGCGTTGATGACGGCGCGCACCTCCTAGCGCGCATTGAGGCCGGGGAGCCGCTGCCCGCGGTGTGGCGCCACACCGGAGCGGACGTGGGCGGCGCCATCCTCACGGATGCCTTCGGCTTCGGCGCGCTGGCGCTCGCGGCGCACCCAGGCCTGGCGAGCCTAGGCCAGGTGGCCTTGATCGGCCTCGCCGCCAACTTCCTCATCTGCGTCGTGCTCCTACCCGCCGTGCTCAGCCTGGTGCCCCTCGTGCGGGTGCGAGCCACCGCCAGCGCCGCGCTGAGCGGCGCTGAGGTGTCAGCGGACGGCGTCCTCACTCACCGGAGAACCCCATGAATCAAAGCGAACTCACGGCGCTCGAGGTCGTTGATGGTCTCCTCACGCCAAGCGGCATGTCACCCGCGGTGCGCGTGCTGGGCGCGGTGGCCCCGGCGCTGCTGCTGCTCGCCTCGTTGGCCGTCGCCTACCCTGTGTTTCGCTTCACGAAGGCTGGGCGCAGCTACACCGACGCCGAGGTCAAGGACCGTAAGACGGGGCTCTCCACGCCTGGCCTCCGAGTGTTCTTCTCCTGGCTGATGCGCCCCTGGTTCTCGCTGCTGGTGCGGGCGGGGTTCCCCCCGAACGCCATCACCACGGTCTCCTTGGGGATCTCCCTAGCGGCCGGCGTGGCGCTGGCGGCGGGCCGCTTCGCGCTCGGCGGTTGGCTGTTCGCGCTGGCGGGCGCCTGCGACTTCTTCGACGGGCGGCTCGCGCGGATGCAGAACACCGCCTCGCCCCAGGGCGCCGCATTAGACAGCATCGTTGACCGTTATTCAGAGTCTGCGGTGTTGATGGGGCTGGCCTGGTACTACCGCGACACCTGGGTGCTCTTGCCGGCGCTGCTCGCCTTGGTGGGCTCCTTGCTGGTGCCCTACGTCCGCGCCAAGGCTGAGGCGCTGTCGGTGCCACTGCAAGAGGTGGGTTGGCTCCAGCGCCCAGAGCGCGTGGCGCTGCTCGCCTCGACTACGGCGCTAGCGCCCGTTTTGGAGGTGCTCATCGACCCCAGCAATCAGCGCCCGTTGCACTGGCTCACCGTGCTCGGCCTCTTGGTGCTGGGCGTGGGGACTCAAATCACCGCGGCCCAGCGCACGCACACCCTGGTGAAGCTGCTCGCACCTGCACCTCCCCCGAGCTACTCCCAGGTGAAGCCTGTCAGTCAGCTGCGCGTGCTCTCGTCGAGCGGCCTCGCCACCGCCTCGGACATGGGGCTTGTGGCGCTCTTAGTGTGGGCGTTCAGCAGCAGCGCGTCGCTCCCCATCGCCACCCTGGCGGGCTGCCTGCTCGGCGCCTTGGTCAACTTCACGCTCAACCGCTACTGGGCGTTCCAGGCCACCCAGAGCCCGATCATGGGGCAGGCGCGGCGCTACACCATCGCGTCGCTCACGAGCGCCGTGCTCAACGCGGGCGGCGTGGCGGTGGTCGCGCTGCTACCGAACGTGCCGAGCGCCATCGCTTGGCTGCTGGTGCGCGGCACCGTGTTCGGGGTGTGGACGCTGCCGCTCTACCGCACCTACGTCTTTGAGCAGGTGTTCGGGCCGCTCTACGAGCAGCAGAGCACCTGACCTCACCGTTCGTCAGGCCAGCTGACAGACACTCCTCAGCCCGGGGCGAGGGCCCGATTCCCCGGGTCCTCCGCTCGACGCTGCTCCCCTTCGCGCTGCTCTAGCCTGTGATTTGAGGTCGACTTACGGCAAACCGTTTGTCGTCCTAGTCCCGCATGGGACCGATTCCTCGGGTCCGTCTGGCGGCAAACTGATCGCTGCCTAGCGCGCGCCCAGCTTGCTGCGAATCGACTCGAGCCGGGCGCGCACCGCCTCATCACTAACAATCACCGATGTCTCAGCCACCACTTGCCGCGTGCGCTGTGACTTCGGGAAGCGCTCGGCGTGGTGCTCAAGCAGCTTCAGCGCCTGCTCTCGCTCAGCAGGCGAGCCGGCTCGGATGTAGCCTGCCAGGCGCAGCAGCGAGTCACGCTCAGCGCCGAAGTACTGGGCGCTAGCGCTGAGCACTGGGTCCCGATCGCGCGCCTCACCGTGCTTCGCGTGCTGGATGATCTCCTTGATGCCATCCTTGCCATGATCGTGGTGGGCACTGCCGCTCGGGGCCGCGCTGCCGCTCGGCATGGCCACCTTACCGTCACCATGACCAGGGTGCAGCTTCGCGCTCGGCGCCGCGCTGCCGCTGGGCGCCGCGCTGTCGCTGGGCGCCGCGCCGCCATTCGGAGCCGCGCTGTCGCTGGGCGCCGCGTTCAGCACTAACCGCTGGACGTACGCCAGCTCGAGCTGAGTGGCCGCGTGAGCGGTGGCGCGGGCTGCCTCTGCCGCCAGCGTGAGGTGCTGCTCCGAGGCGATGTCCTTCGCCTCGGCTTGCGCCAGCTCCTGACGCTTCTTCAGCGCCTCTTCACAGGCAGGCGCCACGGTGGGCGCCAGCTCCTTGCAGTCAGGCAGCGGTGGGAGCGTGGCCCAGCGCGTCTTCCAGTCAGCGCGCAGCGCGGGCAGCGAGTACGGGGCCACCGAAGACCCCGTCGGCGCGGGCGACTCTGTCTCCTGAGGCGAGTCGCAAGCCGCCACAAGCAACGACGCCAAACACAGGGACACGAAGCTTGCTCGTCCTTGGACCATCACGACTCTCCACAAAACGCGCTCGGCCCAGGCGTGTTACCACGCCCGGGCCGTTCGCGACCGCTACAGCGCTGACTCAGCCGCCGTAGATCCCCTTCATGCTCGGCTCAGCGAGACCGAAGTCGCGCATCGCCTGACGCATGAAGCTGGGGATCGAGGCGTAGTCCTGCAACTTGAGGCACGCCGCGCTGCTGTCACACGACCCGCCGCTGATCAGCCGAGGCTGCCCATCGGCGTCGAGCGTCGGCACGTACCAGGTGACCCCGTTCTGGGTGACTGGCGTCGTGACGTACGCTGCGTTCAGGAGCTCGTTGGCGTACTCCAAGATGCGCGCCGCGATGCCGCGCTGCACCGTCTTGCACGCAGGCGTCCCGAAGGTGTTGGCACCGAAGCAGAAGTCCTCCGTGCCGTAGGTGCGAGCGACGAACACCTCACCCGTCGGCATGTGGAACTCGATCCGGTTCTGGAAGCCGGGGTCGGTGTCCGCACCGATCGCCCAGATCCCCAACTGATCCAGCCAGCGACGCTTCTGGTTCTCTGGCAGGTAGATCAAGGTCCACGCGATCAGGAACTTCTGCTGCTCCCAACCCACCTGCGGGTCGAGCGCGCGCATCACGCTCGGAGCGTTCGGCTTGAACTTCGAGCCGTCCAGACCGTAGCCCGAGCACACCATCGTGCCCTCGTTCGAGAAGCACGCCTCCGGGGTGTCTGGCCACCAGCTCACCCAGCCGATTGGCTGCGCCGGATAACCCTGCGCGTCCACGAGCGGGCGACCTTGGCTATTCGCCGCCACGCGCGCCCCGGTGATCCAACCGTCGCCGGTCAGGTGGTTCGCGAGCCAACGACGGTAGCCATCGGGGAACAGGTCCGCGAGGGAGACCGCGCGCCAGCGCGCGTCGGTGAAGTCGCTGAGCGAGCTGCTGATGAAGTTGTCGACCGACTCGGTCATCAGCATCGTGGTGTAGACCTTGTCGTAGTAGGAGCCGGCGTTCAGCGTGAACTCCGAGTCGTACTCGCCGCGATCACGAGCCAGCCTGTTGTTCACGCGCTTGCCGCCGATGCCCACCGCGTTCCAGAAGCCCTGAGCGCCGTCCGGCACGAGCAGCATGCCCTGTGTGGCGTTCTCGTTGGCAACCAGCGCGGACATGAAGCTGACACCGAAGCTGCCTGGCTCCTCATGCACACCCACGTTCGGGCGCTGCATCTGCCGCGTGAAGTGATCGAAGGCGAGCCCCGACGCGAGCATGATGTCGTGCCACTTGAGGACGTCCACGTAGAGCGAGAACGCACCGGGCTGCAGGTTCTGGATGTTGTTGTAGATGAGGCCGATGCCCTTGGCGCCGTCGCGCATCTTCGTGTTGTAACGATTCAAGGTGCGATTGGCCGCGCCCCGCACCGTGAACGTGGTCCGGTTGCGCCGGTAGTTGTCGAAGATGTGCCGCAGCTCCTGCTCCGAGATGAAGAACTCGAACAGCTCGTAAGGATCCGCGCCCTGGTCGTGGCGGTACACCGCCACGTTGCCGAGGTCAGCCCAACGATCCGTCGCGAAGCCATAGGGGAAGCGGGTCCGGTCCTTCAGGTCGTAGTACGGACCCACACCACCACCCTGCGACGCGGGGTCGCTTGGGTCGTTTTCACCGCCACGGAGCTGGTCGTAAGCCACGTAGGCGACCTTGCGGGTCTTGCAGCGGCTGTAGTTGCCGTTGACCTGCACCAGCATGCCGTCGACGACTG